>NZ_JBEZEB010000028.1:70891-104282 GCF_040648615.1 Catellatospora sp. NPDC049111
AAACCCCCACCCCCCGGCCGCTCCCCCCATCCCGGTCCATCTAATTACATTCACCCGCCCCGGGGGGGGGGGGGGGGCGGGGGCGCCCCCCCCCCCCCCCCCCCCCCCCACGGCTGAGTTCTCCACGGTCTCAGCACAGCAAGGAAGCGCCGGCGACCCCGGCGGGCAAAGGTCCTAAGCGCCAGTCGGCGCCGTCGGGCGAACGAACCAACAGTCCACAGGAGGACACCAGTGGCGAAGGCGAAGTTCGAGCGGACTAAGCCGCACGTCAACATCGGCACCATTGGTCACATCGACCACGGTAAGACGACGCTGACGGCGGCCATCACTAAGGTCCTGCACGACAAGTTCCCGGCACTCAACCCGTACACCCCGTTCGACGAGATCGACAAGGCGCCGGAGGAGAAGGCTCGTGGTATCACGATCTCCATCGCGCACGTCGAGTACCAGACGGAGAACCGGCACTACGCGCACGTTGACTGCCCGGGTCACGCTGACTACATCAAGAACATGATCACCGGTGCCGCCCAGATGGACGGCGCCATCCTGGTGGTCGCCGCTACCGACGGCCCCATGCCGCAGACCCGCGAGCACGTGCTGCTCGCCCGTCAGGTCGGCGTGCCCTACATCGTCGTGGCGCTCAACAAGAGCGACATGGTCGACGATGAGGAGCTGCTGGAGCTGGTCGAGCTCGAGATCCGCGAGCTGCTGTCGGCGCAGGAGTACCCGGGTGACGACCTGCCGGTCGTCCGGGTTTCCGCGCTGAAGGCGCTCGAGGGCGACCCGAAGTGGTCCGACGCGCTCATGGGCCTGATGGACGCGGTCGACTCCGCGATCCCGCAGCCCGAGCGTGAGGTCGACAAGCCGTTCCTCATGCCGATCGAGGACGTTTTCACGATCACCGGTCGTGGCACCGTCGTCACCGGTCGCGCCGAGCGCGGCATCCTCAAGCCGAACGAGGAGGTCGAGATCGTCGGTATTCGCGAGAAGTCGATGAAGACCACCTGCACCGGCATCGAGATGTTCCGCAAGCTGCTCGACGAGGCCCGCGCGGGCGAGAACGTCGGTCTGCTGCTGCGTGGCATCAAGCGCGAGGACGTCGAGCGCGGCATGGTCGTGGTCAAGCCCGGCACGACCACCCCGCACACGGAGTTCGAGGCGTCGGTCTACATCCTCTCCAAGGAGGAGGGTGGCCGTCACACCCCGTTCTTCCAGAACTACCGGCCGCAGTTCTACTTCCGCACCACCGACGTCACCGGTGTCGTCACGCTGCCCGAGGGCACCGAGATGGTCATGCCCGGCGACAACGTCGAGATGTCCGTGAAGCTCATCCAGCCGATCGCCATGGAGGAGACCCTCCGCTTCGCGATCCGCGAGGGTGGCCGCACGGTCGGTGCCGGCCGAGTCACCAAGATCACCAAGTGATCTACGCGGGCGCCCCGCTCTCGGGTGGGGCGCCCGCACCTTTACATGTACGCAGGTCGGGCCTGTTTTAGTGAGCCCCGGCACCCTGATTTCACAATGCCGTACCCGATACGGCATAATGAACAGGTTGCGTTGCGACCGGTCGCGCCCAGAGCAGCTTCGAGTTGCGCCGGGTGTGCCGGGTCGCGTGACGTGGGGGTCTTCGGGCCTCTGACGTGAAGCTCCTGTGATCGGGCGTGATGCCCGTTGAGCCAAGGCAAATGACCTTTTAATAGGGAATCAGTCTGGTTCAGCGCGCGACACGCCCGACCGCGGGGGTCGGACAGGGGGCAGGCCCCACCGTCTGCCGCCGCAGGTAGCGGCTTGAGAGAAGGAAACAGAAGCCACCATGGCGGGACAGAAGATCCGCATCCGGCTCAAGGCCTACGACCACGAGGTCGTCGATTCCTCGGCACGGAAGATCGTCGAGACGGTGACCCGTACGGGTGCGCAGGTCGCAGGGCCGGTGCCACTGCCCACGGAGATCAACCGTTTCTGCGTGATCCGTTCGCCGCACAAGTACAAGGACTCGCGCGAGCACTTCGAGATGCGCACGCACAAGCGTCTGATCGACATCATCGACCCGACCCCGAAGACGGTCGACTCGCTCATGCGACTCGATCTGCCGGCTGGCGTCGACATCGAGATCAAGCTGTAGGGACCGGACTGATGGACAGGCAAGTTAAGGGCATCCTGGGCGCCAAGCTCGGCATGACTCAGGTCTGGGACAACAACAAAGTCGTCCCCGTGACCGTGGTGCAGGCCGGCCCGTGCGTCGTCACCCAGGTTCGTACCACCGAGAAGGACGGCTACCAGGCCGTTCAGCTGGCTTTCGGCGCGATCAACCCGCGCAAGGTGAGCCAGCCCAAGGCGGGCCACTTCGCCAAGGCGAACGTCGCCCCCCGCCGGCACATCGTCGAGCTGCGCACCACTGACGCGGACTCGTACGAGCTCGGCCAGGAGGTCACCGTCGACACGTTCGCGGCCGGACAGGCCATCGACGTGACCGGCAAGACCAAGGGCAAGGGCTTCGCCGGTGTCATGAAGCGCCACGGCTTCCACGGCCTCAAGGCCAGCCACGGTGTCGAGCGCAAGCACCGCTCGCCCGGTTCGATCGGCGCTTGCGCCACGCCGGGTCGTGTGTTCAAGGGCGTCCGCATGGCGGGCCGCATGGGTGGCGTGCGCTACACCGCGCCCGGCCTCACCGTGCACGCCGTGGACACCGAGAACAACCTGCTGCTCGTGAAGGGCGCCATCCCGGGCCCGAAGGGTGCGCTGGTGCTCGTTCGCACCGCCGCCAAGACGAAGAAGAAGGGTGGTGCCGCGAAGTGACCACGGTTGACGTGATCAGCGCCGAGGGCGCCAAGAGCGGCTCGGTCGAGCTGCCCGCCGACATCTTCGACGTGCAGGCGAACATCTCGCTGATGCACCAGGTCGTGGTGGCCCAGCTGGCCGCCGCGCGCCAGGGCACGCACAAGGCGAAGAGCCGCGGCGAGGTCGCCGGTGGCGGCAAGAAGCCGTACAAGCAGAAGGGCACCGGTCGCGCCCGTCAGGGCTCGATCCGCGCGCCGCAGTTCGCCGGCGGTGGCGTGGTCCACGGCCCGGTGCCGCGTGACTACAGCCAGCGGACCCCGAAGAAGATGAAGGCCGCCGCCCTGCGTGGCGCCCTGTCGGACCGGGCCCGCAACGGCGTGCTGTTCGTGGTCGACGCGTTCGTGGCCGGCGAGACGCCGTCGACGAAGGCCGCCCTCGCGACGGTCCAGAAGGTCGCGGGCGACGCCCGCCGCGTGCTGGTCGTGCTGGGCGCCAACGACGAGATCAACTGGGTGAGCCTGCGCAACCTGCCGCAGGTGCACCTGATCGAGGCCGGGCAGCTCAACACGTACGACGTGCTCGTCAGCGACGCGGTGGTCTTCACCACCGAGGCGCTGGAGGAGTTCCTGGGCGTGCCCGCTGAGGAGGGTTCCAAGTGACGACGATTGCCGACCCGCGCGACATCATCGTCGCTCCGGTGGTCTCGGAGAAGAGCTACGGCGAGCTCAACCGCAACTGGTACACCTTCCTGGTGCACCCGGACGCGAACAAGACCGAAATCAAGATCGCTATTCAGCAGATCTTCAATGTTCGGGTGCTGACCGTGAACACGCTCAACCGTGAGGGCAAGCGCAAGCGCACCCGCACCGGCTGGGGTCAGCGCAAGGCGACGAAGCGCGCGATGGTGAAGCTCGCCGAAGGCGACCGCATCGAAGCCTTCGGCGGACCGGTGAGCTGAGGGGTATAAGACAATGGGTATCCGTAAGTACAAGCCGACGACGCCCGGTCGCCGTGGCTCCAGCGTCGCCGACTTCACCGAGGTCACCCGGTCGACGCCGGAGAAGTCGCTCGTCGTTCCGCTGCCGAAGAAGGGCGGCCGTAACGTTCACGGCCGTATCACCACGCGGCACCAGGGCGGCGGCCACAAGCGTCAGTACCGTCTGATCGACTTCACCCGGGTGGGCAAGGACGGCGTGCCGGCCAAGGTCGCGCACATCGAGTACGACCCCAACCGCACCGCGCGCATCGCGCTGCTGCACTACGTCGACGGCGAGAAGCGCTACATCGTCGCGCCGAAGGACCTGAAGCAGGGCGACCTGGTCGAGTCCGGCCCCGGCGCCGACATCAAGCCGGGCAACAACCTGCCGCTGCGCAACATCCCGGTCGGTACGACCGTGCACTGCGTGGAGCTGCGTCCGGGTGGCGGCGCCAAGCTGGCCCGCTCGGCCGGTGTCGGCATCCAGCTGCTGGGCCGCGAGGAGGACTACGCCACGCTGCGTATGCCTTCGGGCGAGATCCGCAAGGTGGACGTCCGCTGCCGCGCGACGGTCGGCGAGATCGGCAACGCCGAGCAGTCGAACATCAACTGGGGCAAGGCCGGTCGTATGCGGTGGAAGGGCAAGCGCCCGACCGTCCGTGGTGTCGCCATGAACCCGGTCGACCACCCGCACGGTGGTGGTGAGGGTAAGACCTCCGGTGGTCGCCACCCGGTGAACCCGAAGGGCAAGCCCGAGGGTCGCACCCGCCGCAAGGGCCAGGCGAGCGACAAGCTGATCGTCCGCCGCCGCTACGCCACCCGCAAGCGCGGGTAATAGGGAGAGCTGACAGATGCCTCGCAGCCTGAAGAAGGGCCCCTTCATCGACGACCACCTGCTCAAGAAGGTGGAAGTGCAGAACGAGAAGGGCACCAAGAACGTCATCAAGACCTGGTCGCGGCGTTCGACGATCATCCCGGACATGCTGGGTCACACGATCGCCGTGCACGACGGGCGCAAGCACGTCCCGGTGTTCGTGTCGGAGGCGATGGTCGGGCACAAGCTCGGCGAGTTCGCACTGACCCGGACGTTCAAGGGTCACGAGAAGGACGACCGGAAGAGCCGTCGCCGCTGACGCGGCGGACCGTAATAAGGATTTAGGGGAAACACGATGCCTACGAATGACGCGCAGGCCGCGCCGGGCGCCCGTGCGGTCGCCCGCCACGTGCGCCTGTCCGCCACCAAGGCGCGCCGTGTGGTCAACCTCGTCCGCGGTCTGCCCGCGAAGGAGGCACTGACGGTGCTGCAGTTCGCGCCGCAGGCGGCGAGCGAGCCGGTCTACAAGGTGCTGGCCAGCGCCATCGCCAACGCTGAGAACAACGAGCGTCTCGACCCGGACGCGCTGCTGGTCAGCGCCGCCTACGTGGACGAGGGCCCGACGCTGAAGCGGTTCCGGCCGCGGGCGCAGGGCCGGGCGTACCGGATCCGCAAGCGCACCTGCCACATCACCGTCGAGGTGGAGGCAGTCGCGCCGAAGGCGCCGGTCCGCAAGGCCACCGCCGCCGCGAAGGCGACGCCGGCCAAGGCCACCAAGGCCGCCGCGAAGCCCGAGGTTGAGGCCGCCGAGCAGGAGGAGACCAAGTAATGGGTCAGAAAGTCCACCCGATTGGGTTCCGGCTCGGCATCTCGACCGACTGGAAGTCCCGCTGGTACGCCGACAAGCTCTACAAGGACTACATCGGCGAGGACGTCGCGATCCGCCGCATGATGGCCAAGGGCCTCGAGCGCGCCGGTATCTCGAAGGTCGAGATCGAGCGCACCCGTGACAAGGTCCGCATCGACATCCACACCGCCCGGCCGGGCATCGTCATCGGCCGTAAGGGTGCGGAGGCCGAGCGCCTGCGCGGCGAGCTCGAGAAGCTCACCAAGAAGCAGGTCCAGCTGAACATCCTCGAGGTCAAGAACCCCGAGTCGGACGCTCAGCTGGTCTCGCAGGGCATCGCCGAGCAGCTCTCGGGCCGCGTGGCGTTCCGCCGGGCGATGCGCAAGGCGATCCAGTCGGCCATGAAGAACCCCATGGTCAAGGGCATCCGGGTGCAGGTCTCGGGCCGCCTCGGCGGCGCTGAGATGAGCCGCACGGAGTTCTACCGTGAGGGTCGCGTGCCGCTGCACACGCTGCGCGCCAACATCGAGTACGGCTTCTTCGAGGCCCGTACGACCTTCGGCCGCATCGGCGTGAAGGTCTGGATCTACAAGGGTGACGCCGTGCCGGGTCGCGAGACCCCGGCCGAGGCCCCGGGCCGCCAGCGCCGTGAAGGCCGTGGCGGCGAGCGGTCCGAGCGACCGCGCCGTGGCCGTTCGGGTGCCACCGGCACGACCGGTGCAGGCACCGAGGCCGGCCGTGCGGCCGCCGCGGAGCTCACCAAGGACAGCGCCGACGTGGCTCCGGCCGCGCCGGTTGAGCAGGAGGGCTGAACAATGCTGATGCCGCGTAAGCCTCCGAATGGCTTCCGCAAGCCGCATCACCCTGACCGTTCCGGTCGGAGCAAGGGCGGCAACCGGGTGGTGTTCGGCGAGTTCGGCATTCAGGCGCTCGAGCCGGCGTACGTGACCAACCGGCAGATCGAGTCGGCGCGTATCGCCATGACCCGTCACATCCGTCGTGGTGGCAAGGTCTGGATCACGGTCTTCCCGGACCAGGCCCTGACCAAGAAGCCCGCCGAGACCCGCATGGGTTCCGGTAAGGGCTCGCCCGAGTGGTGGGTGGCGAACGTCAAGCCGGGTCGCATTCTCTTCGAGATGGCGTTCCCGAACGAGGAGACTGCTCGTGAGGCCATGCGCCGCGCGATCCACAAGCTCCCGATGAAGTGCCGAATCGTGAAGCGCGAAGTGGGTGAGGCGTGATGGCAGCCGGTACCAAGGCGGCCGAGCTGCGCGAGAGTTCCTCCGAGGAACTGGTCGCGAAGCTGCGGGAGGCCAAGGCGGAGCTGTTCAACCTCCGCGTCCAGGGTGCGACCGGCCAGCTCGACAACAACCGTCGGCTGGATGTGGTCCGTCGCGAGATCGCCCGGATCTACACGATCATGCGCGAGCGTGAGCTGGGGCTCTCGGCCGCGCCTACTGAGGTGGCGTAGGGAACATGAGCGAGACCAACGAGAACGCAGTCGAGCGGAACCGGCGTAAGGTACGCGAGGGTCTGGTCGTCAGCGACAAGATGGACAAGACCGTCGTCGTGGCGGTCGAGGACCGGGTCAAGCACTCGCTGTACGGCAAGGTTCTCCGCCGGACCAGCAAGCTGAAGGCGCACGACGAGCAGAACGCGTGCGGCATCGGCGACCGGGTGCTGCTCATGGAGACCCGCCCGCTGTCCGCCACCAAGCGGTGGCGGGTCGTGGAGATCCTCGAGAAGGCCAAGTGACCCTGCCTCCGGCAGGTTCGCCGGCCGCCTAGCGGCCGAGAAGTTCAGATAACCGTCCGGTTCGCCCAGCAGGGCGTTCCGGGTGGTTCGAGTTCCGCCAGGCTCCGCCCGCCCTGACCGGGCGGGCGGAGAACCGGCAGACATACAGGAGTTGACGTGATCCAGCAGGAGTCGCGACTGCGAGTCGCCGACAACACGGGTGCCCGGGAGATTCTGTGCATCCGCGTTCTCGGTGGTTCGGGTCGGCGCTACGCGAGCATCGGCGACGTCATCGTGGCCACCGTCAAGGACGCCATCCCCGGTGCCGGTGTGAAGAAGGGTGACGTCGTCAAGGCGGTCATCGTTCGCACCGTCAAGGAGCGGCGCCGTCCCGACGGCTCGTACATCCGCTTCGACGAGAACGCCGCCGTCATCATCAAGGACGGCGGGGACCCGCGCGGCACCCGTATCTTCGGCCCGGTTGGCCGTGAGCTGCGGGACAAGCGCTTCATGAAGATCATTAGCCTTGCCCCGGAGGTGTTGTGACCATGAAGGTCAAGAAGGGCGACAAGGTCAAGGTCATCGCCGGCAAGGACAAGGGCAAGGAGGGTACGGTCATCGCGGCCTACCCCCGGACCGAGAAGATCCTGGTCGAGGGCGTTAACCGGATCACCAAGCACGAGAAGATCCGTACCACCCAGCGTGGCGCCAAGACCGGCGGCATCATCACCCAGGAGGCGCCCATCCACGTCTCCAACGTGATGGTCGTCGAGGACGGCAAGCCCGTCCGGGTCGGCTACAAGATCGACGAGAACGGCGTGAAGACTCGCGTCTCCCGTCGCACCGGCAAGGAGCTGTGATGACGACGGCGACCGAGACCAAGACCATGCCTCGTCTCAAGGAGCGTTACCGCGCCGAGGTTGCGGGCCAGCTGCGCGAGCAGTTCGGCTTCGCCAACCCGATGCAGGTGCCGGGCCTGGTGAAGATCGTGGTCAACATGGGCGTCGGCGAGGCGGCCCGTGACTCGAAGAAGATCGACGGTGCGGTCCGCGACCTCACCGCGATCACCGGCCAGAAGCCGCTGATCCGCAAGGCCACCAAGTCCATCGCGCAGTTCAAGCTGCGTGAGGGCATGCCGATCGGCGCGAAGGTGACCCTGCGCGGCGACCGGATGTGGGAGTTCCTGGACCGGCTGCTTTCGATCGCGCTGCCGCGTATCCGCGACTTCCGCGGTCTGGACGGGCGCAAGCTCGACGGTCACGGCAACTACACCTTCGGTCTGACTGAGCAGTCGGTCTTCCACGAGATCGACCAGGACAAGATCGATGCGGTCCGGGGCATGGACATCACGCTCGTGACCACCGCCAAGACCGACGATGAGGGCCGGGCGCTGCTCAAGCTCCTGGGCTTCCCGTTCAAGGAGAACTGAGCACATGGCCAAGAAGGCGCTGATCATCAAGGCTGCGGCCAAGCCGAAGTTCGCGGTGCGCGCGTACACCCGGTGCCAGAAGTGCGGCCGGCCGAAGGCCGTCTACCGCAAGTTCGGGCTCTGCCGGGTTTGTGTTCGGGACATGGCTCACAAGGGTGAGCTCCCCGGCGTGTCCAAGGCTTCCTGGTAAATCCAAGGCTTCCCCTTCGCCGTAGGCCCGGTGTGACACCGGGAACCGCGGCGAGAAAGGCTGATAAACAATGACGATGACCGACCCGATTGCAGACATGCTCACGCGTCTGCGCAACGCCAACCAGGCGTACCACGACCGGGTGGCGATGCCCTACTCGAAGATCAAGGCGAACGTCGCCGAGGTTCTCAAGGCCGAGGGCTACATCGCCGCCTGGGCTGTCGAGGAGCCCGCCGAGGGTGCCGTCGGCAAGAGCCTGATCGTCGAACTGAAGTTCGGCCCGAACCGGGAGCGGAGCCTGGCCGGCATCCGGCGTGTCTCCAAGCCCGGCCTGCGGGTTTACGCCAAGTCCCCGGAGCTGCCGCGTGTTCTCGGCGGTCTGGGTGTGGCGATTATTTCGACGTCTCAGGGGCTGCTCACCGACCGGCAGGCCCGTAAGCGCGGGGTGGGCGGGGAAGTCCTCGCCTACGTCTGGTGAGGAAGGTCTGCAATGTCGCGAATCGGACGTAAGCCGATCCCGGTGCCTTCCGGCGTCGAGATCACCATCGATGGCCAGACCGTCAAGGTCAAGGGCCCCAAGGGCACGCTCGAGCACACGCTCAGCGAGCCGATCATCGCGGAGCGCGGTGAGAGCGGCGAGCTGCTCGTCACCCGCCCGAACGATGAGCGTCGTGCCAAGGAGCTGCACGGTCTCTCCCGTACCCTGGTCGCCAACATGATCGTCGGCGTCACCGAGGGCTACAAGAAGAGCCTGGAGATCAACGGCACCGGTTACCGTGTCACGGCCAAGGGCGCCGACCTGGAGTTCGCTCTCGGGTTCTCGCACCCGGTCGTGGTGCAGCCGCGGGAGGGCATCACCTTCACGGTGGAGCGGCCGACGCTGTTCCACATCACCGGCATCGACAAGCAGCTTGTCGGCGAGGTTGCCGCCAACATCCGGAAGATCCGCCCGCCGGAGCCCTACAAGGGCAAGGGTGTCAAGTACCAGGGCGAGGTCATCCGCCGTAAGGCCGGTAAGGCTGGAAAGGCAGGTAAGAAGTGACCGCCACGCTGCTCAAGCGCCGCAACGGCGTCGCCGCCAAGCGGGCCGTCGGCAAGGCGCGTCGGCACTTCCGCATCCGCCGGAACCTCAGCGGCACTGCCGAGCGCCCCCGCCTGGTCGTCACCCGCACGCTGCGCCACATCTGGGTTCAGATCGTGGACGACACCAAGGGTCACACCGTGGTGTCCGCCTCGAGCATGGACGCCTCGATCAAGGGCGCCGAGGGCGACAAGAGCGCCATCGCCGGCAAGGTGGGCGCTCTGCTCGCCGACCGGGCGAAGGCCGCCGGAATCACCAAGGTCGTCTTCGACCGCGGTGGCAACCGCTACGCGGGCCGCATCGCGGCTCTGGCGGATGCCGCACGCGGTGCTGGACTCGAGTTCTAGGAAAGGTGGCTGGGATAATGCCAGGACCACAACGCCGGGGCACGGGTTCCGGTAACACTGAGGGCGGCGACCGCGGTGGTCGCGAGCGCCGTGGCCGCGGCGACGGTCGCGGCAACGCGCCCGTCGAGAAGACCCCGCACCTCGAGCGCGTCGTCACGATCAACCGTGTCGCCAAGGTCGTCAAGGGCGGTCGGCGCTTCAGCTTCACCGCGCTGGTGATCGTCGGCGACGGCGAGGGCAACGTCGGCGTCGGCTACGGCAAGGCCAAGGAGGTGCCCGCGGCGATCGCCAAGGGTGTCGAGGAGGCCAAGAAGCACTTCTTCCGGGTTCCCCGGATCGGCTCCACCATCCCGCACCCGGTGCAGGGTGAGGCGGCGGCCGGTGTGGTGCTGCTCAAGCCGGCCAGCGCCGGTACGGGTGTCATCGCCGGCGGCCCGGTGCGTGCCGTGCTGGAGTGCGTGGGCATCCACGACGTGCTGTCGAAGAGCCTCGGCTCCTCGAACCCGATCAACATCGTGCACGCCACGGTCGCCGCGCTGAAGATGCTGGAGTCCCCGGAGGCCATCGCGGCTCGCCGCGGGCTGCCGGTCGAGGACGTCGCGCCGGCCGCGCTGCTGGCCGCGCGTGCGGGAGCGGGTGCGTAACCATGGCACGTTTGAAGGTCACCCAGTTGCGGTCCGACATCGGGCGCAAGCGCAACCAGCGCGAGTCGCTGCGTTCGCTCGGGCTCAAGCGGATCAACGACGTGGTGGTGAAAGAGGACCGTCCCGAGATTCGGGGCATGATCTTCGCGGTCAGCCACCTCGTGAAGGTCGAGGAGGTTGAGTAATGACGATCAAGATCCACCACCTCCGCCCGGCGCCCGGTGCCAAGACCGCCAAGACCCGTGTGGGTCGTGGTGAGGGCTCCAAGGGCAAGACCGCCGGTCGCGGTACCAAGGGTACGAAGGCCCGTTACCAGGTGAAGCCGTCGTTCGAGGGTGGGCAGATGCCTATCCACATGCGGCTTCCGAAGATGAAGGGCTTCCGGAACAAGTTCAAGGTCGTGTTCCAGGTCGTGAACCTGGACCGGCTCGCCGAGCTGTTCCCCAACGGCGGCCAGGTCGGCCCGCTGGAGCTGGCCGAGGCCGGTGCCGTCCGCAAGGGCCACCCGGTCAAGGTGCTCGGCACCGGCGAGCTGGGCGGCGTGAAGCTCCAGGTGTCGGCGCACGGTTTCAGCGCCTCCGCCAAGGAGAAGATCGCCGCTGCCGGCGGCTCCGTGACGGAGCTGTAAGTACAGTCGCAGACGTGGCGCCCGACCGACCTAGGTCGGGCGCCACGCTCGGCTTCCGGCCTTTCTGGGCAAGACGCAGGTCGTCGCCACTGGGCACGAGCGCTGCCAAGGCCTAGGCTGGCACAGATATGTGCCGTGCAGACCTGACCATTGAGGGTCGGGACTGTTAGAGTCCGATCCCAGCTACGCGTAAACTGCGCGTGGCGCGGTGAAGGCCGACCGTAACGGTCACGGCTCGCACCACACACCCAGTCACGCCCCTTTACACGACAGCCACCGGCCCCCGGTGCCGCGCGCAGGAGGAAGAAGTTGCTCTCCGCTTTTGTCAGTGCGTTCAAGACGCCTGACCTGCGCAAGAAGATTCTGTTCACGCTCGGGATCATCGCGCTCTATCGCCTCGGTGCCACGCTGCCCAGCCCCGGTGTCTCGTACGGGAACGTGCAGAAGTGCATCACCGCCATGGAGTCGGGTGCCGAGAACGGCGTCTTCACGCTCCTTAACCTCTTCTCCGGCGGCGCTCTGCTGTCCCTGTCGGTCTTCGCGCTGGGCATCATGCCGTACATCACGGCGTCGATCATCCTGCAGCTGCTCACCGTGGTCATCCCGCGCCTGGAGCAGCTTCGCAAGGAGGGCCAGTCCGGCCAGGCGAAGATCACCCAGTACACCCGCTACCTGACCCTGGGCCTCGCCGTCCTGCAGTCCTCGGCCTTCGTGGCCCTGGCGCGCTCCGGCCAGCTGTTCCAGGGCGCGTGCGACGCGTTCCCGATCGTGCCGAACACCCAGATGCCGCAGTGGGTCACGCTGACCGCGCTGGTCGTCACCATGACCGCCGGCACCGGCGTCGTGATGTGGCTCGGCGAGCTCATCACCGACCGCGGTGTGGGCAACGGCATGTCCGTCCTGATCTTCACCTCCATCGCCGCCCGCCTTCCCAGTGAGGGCTGGCAGCTCAAGGAGTCCAAGGGCTGGTGGGGCTTCGTCGGCGTGCTGGCGCTCGTCGTCGTGGTCATCGCGCTGGTGGTGTACATCGAGCAGGCGCAGCGCCGCATCCCGGTGCAGTACGCCAAGCGCATGGTCGGCCGGCGCATGTACGGCGGCACCTCGACCTACATCCCGCTGAAGGTCAACCAGGCGGGTGTCATCCCGGTCATCTTCGCGTCCTCGCTGCTCTACCTGCCCACGCTGGCCCTGCAGTTCATGGACCAGAACAACCCGGGCGCGGTGCAGATCTGGCTGCGTGACTACCTGACCGTCCCCAGCAAGTGGAGCTACATCCTGCTCTACTTCCTGATGATCATCTTCTTCACGTACTTCTACGTCTCGATCACGTTCAACCCGACCGAGATCGCGGACAACATGAAGAAGTACGGCGGCTTCGTGCCGGGTATCCGGCCGGGCAAGCCCACCGCCGACTACCTCGACTTCATCCTGAGCCGGATCACCCTGCCGGGCGCGCTCTACCTCGGCATCATCGCGATCCTGCCGAACCTGTTCTTCATCTGGCTCGACTCCCAGGCCTACCAGAACTTCCCCTTCGGCGGCACCGCGGTGCTGATCATGGTGGGCGTGGGTCTGGAGACGGTCAAGCAGATCGAGAGCCAGCTCATGCAGCGCAGCTACGAGGGATTCCTTCGGTGAGCAAGCGGGCGCAGCGGATCGGCGGCGCGTTCTCGCGCCGCCGGTTCGCCGGTTTTGGAGGGGTGTCACGATGAGGCTGGTGCTGGTGGGTCCGCCCGGCGCGGGCAAGGGGACGCAGGCGGAGTTCATCGCCTCGCACCTGTCCGTGCCCAAGATCTCGACGGGTGACATCTTCCGGGCCAACGTCTCGCAGGGCACCCCGCTCGGCCTGGAGGCCAAGCGCTACATGGACGCGGGCGGCCTGGTGCCGGACGAGGTCACCATCAACATGGTGCGCAGCCGGCTCGCCGAGCCGGACGCCGCCGACGGTTTCCTGCTCGACGGCTTCCCGCGCACCGTGCCCCAGGCCGTGGCGCTGGACAAGATGCTGGCCGACACGGGCGCGAACCTGGACCTGGTGCTGGAGCTCATCGTCGACAACGACGAGGTCATCCGGCGGCTGTCCGGTCGGCGCACCTGCCACGGCTGCGGCAAGATCTGGCACATCGAGTTCGACGCGTCGAGCCGTGAGGGACTCTGCGACCGCTGCGGCGGCGAGCTCTACCAGCGCGACGACGACAAGGCCGAGACGATCGCGGAGCGGCTGAAGGTGTACGCCCGCGACACCGCCCCCCTGGTCGACCACTACGGCGCGCAGGGCCGCCTGGTCGGGATCGACGCCACCGGGCCGGTGGAGGACGTCACCGAGCGGGCCATCAACGAGCTGCGCTCGTTCAGCGCGTAGCATTGCCTGGCGTTCGGCGGTGGGGCCGGCGCCTGCAGGGATCATGACCGCTCCTGCTGTACACGCGATGACCGATCCCGGTCGGGTGCGTGTCGGCGGGGCGGCGGGCTGCCGCCGTCAGCGCGACGGCGGGCGGCTCGTCCCGCGGACATGAGGCGACGAAAGCGCCGGACGGTCCCCGCCGGGCAGGAAACGCCCGGTGCGACCGATCCGGCGGGGGAAGGCGACGGCCGAGCATGGACATCGAGATCAAGACGCCGGAGCAGCTGCACCTGATGCGCGCTGCCGGGCTCGTGGTGGCGGCGGCGCTGGCCGCGGCCCGCGATGCGGTCAAGCCCGGGGTCAGCACCGCGGAGCTGGACGCCGTCGCCGAGGACGTGATCCGGTCGCACGGCGCCATCCCGTCGTTCAAGGGCTACCACGGCTTTCCGGGGACCATCTGCTCGTCGGTGAACGAGCAGATCGTGCACACCATTCCGAACCCCAAGCACGTGCTGGCCGAGGGTGACCTGATCTCCATCGACTGCGGGGCCATCCTGAACGGCTGGCACGGCGACGCCGCCATCACCGTCGGCGTGGGGGAGACCCGCCCGGACCTGCTGCGCATGGCCGAGGTGGCCGAGGACTCGATGTGGGCCGGCATCGCCGCCGCGGCGCGCGGGGTGCGTTCGGGCACCGGACGGCTGACCGACATCTCGTGGGCCGTGGAGTCGGCGGTGCGCAAGGCGCCCCGCAAGTACGGCATCGTCAAGGGGTACGGCGGCCACGGCATCGGCACGGCCATGCATCAGGAGCCGCACATCCACAACCACGGCCGCCCCGGCCGCGGCCCGCAGCTGGTCCCGGGCATGGCCCTGGCCATCGAGCCGATGATCACGATGGGCTCCGCCCGCACCGCCGAGCTGAACGACGGCTGGACCGTCGTCACCACGGACGGCTCCCACGCCGCGCACGTCGAGCACTCCATCGGCCTGTTCGAGGACGGCGTCTGGGTCCTCACCGCCCCCGACGGCGGCCGCGCCCGCCTCGGCGACCTGCTGACCTCCTCCGCCACCGCCTGACCCTGTGGGGTTCGACACTCCCGGCCGCGGGGGTCGGGGGGTGGTTTGGTATCGATGCCGAGGTGGGCGTAGACTGGCCAATCGGCGCACCGCGTCCACTCTGCCATGCTCCCCGCGCTTCGGGGGTCGGGCGGAACCGCGGCTGGCGTGATCCGGATCCCCGGATCGCGATGGACCAGGTGGGCCGACCCAATTCACCCTATGTCAGGTAGCGGAGGATATGCCGAAGAAGGACGGGGCCATCGAGATCGAGGGCCGGGTTATCGAGCCACTCCCGAACGCCATGTTCCGGGTCGAGCTCGCTAACGGCCACAAGGTCTTGGCCCACATCAGCGGCAAGATGCGTCAGCACTACATTCGCATCCTGCCCGAGGACCGGGTCGTCGTCGAGCTCTCGCCGTACGACCTCACCCGCGGGCGGATCGTCTACCGCTACAAGTAATCGAACTGACTCCACCGGGGTGAGTCCGTGTCCGTCTTTCCCTGGCTCGACGCTGTGCGGGCCGGGAATAGCAGCAAAGGCGAGCCGTGAAGGTCAAGCCGAGTGTCAAGAAGATCTGCAACAAGTGCCGCGTCATCCGTCGGCACGGCCGGGTCATGATCATTTGTGACGACCCGCGCCACAAGCAGCGCCAGGGCTGATTCCAGCTCCCTGGCGACGCCTGTCGTTGCAGCATCACCAGCAATAGCTCGTTCCAGCCGCGGGAACGCTCCGACTTGTCGGACAGCTCTGCGGATCAACCCCCGGTCGGAGGCCGGGGCCCCACCTGGGCAGGTGGGGGATGGATCGGGCGCAGACCTCCGCAAGCTACGAGGAGCAGCCCACCATGGCACGTCTCGTCGGCGTCGATCTCCCCCGCGAAAAGCGGCTGGAGATCGCGCTTACCTACGTTTACGGCATCGGCCGCACCCGCTCGGCGCAGCTTTGCTCCGCCACGGGCATCGACCCGAACAAGCGGGCAAAGGACCTCACCGACGAAGAGGTCGTCCAGCTTCGTGACTACATCGAAGCGAACTTCAAGGTTGAAGGCGACCTGCGCCGCGAGGTCGCCGCTGACATCCGCCGCAAGGTGGAGATCGGTTGCTACGAGGGCATCCGGCACCGCAAGGGCCTGCCTGTCCGTGGACAGCGCACTCGCACGAACGCTCGTACCCGCAAGGGCCCGAAGCGCACCGTGGCCGGCAAGAAGAAGGCCGGCAAGAAGTAAGCCTGTCCGTAGCAATCGCATCTAGAAGGAGCGCATAAAGATATGCCACCCAAGGCACGCGCTGGGGCCGCAGTCAAGAAGGTCCGGCGCAAAGAACGCAAGAACGTCTCCCACGGGCAGGCGCACATCAAGAGCACGTTCAACAACACCATCGTGTCCATCACGGACCCGACCGGTGCTGTGATCTCGTGGGCCTCCGCCGGCCAGGTCGGCTTCAAGGGCTCGCGCAAGTCGACTCCGTTCGCCGCCCAGCTGGCCGCCGAGGCCGCCGCGCGTCGCGCGATGGAGCACGGCATGCGCAAGGTCGACGTGTTCGTCAAGGGTCCGGGCTCTGGCCGTGAGACCGCCATCCGTTCGCTGACCGCTGCCGGTCTCGAGGTCGGACAGATCTCCGACGTCACGCCGCAGCCGCACAACGGATGCCGTCCGCCCAAGCGGCGCCGGGTCTAAGGGGAGATAGACAAATGGCTCGTTACACCGGCGCAGACTGCCGCCGTTGCCGTCGTGAGAAGGTCAAGCTGTTCCTCAAGGGCAGCAAGTGCGATGGGCCGAAGTGCCCGTTCGAGTCGCGCCCCTTCCCGCCCGGCCAGCACGGCCGCGGTCGTACCAAGGAGTCCGAGTACCTGCTGCAGCTTCGTGAGAAGCAGAAGGCCCGTCGTATCTACGGCGTGCTGGAGAAGCAGTTCCGCGGCTACTACGAAGAGGCCAACCGCAAGTCGGGCAAGACGGGTGAGGTTCTGCTGCAGATCCTCGAGTCGCGTCTCGACAACGTGGTCTACCGGGCCGGCCTGGCCAAGTCCCGTGACCACGCCCGTCAGGTCGTGAAGCACGGTCACTTCCTGGTCAACGGCAAGAAGGTCGACATCCCGTCGTACCGCGTCGCCGAGCACGACATCGTCGAGGTCCGGACCAAGTCCCGCGAGCTCACGCCGTTCGTGGTGGCGCAGGCCGAGGCCGGCTCGCGTGGCGTCCCGGCCTGGCTGGAGGTCATCCCCAGCCAGTTCAAGGTTCTCGTTCACTCGCTTCCGGCCCGCCAGGTGATCGACACCCAGGTCCAGGAGCAGCTGATCGTCGAGCTCTACTCCAAGTAGTAGTGCTCTGGCCGGTGCGGCGTTTTGCCGCACCGGCCGCCATTACGCGTGGCGTCAAATAGTGGGCGCCCAACGTATAGGAGTTCACCAGTGCTTATCTCTCAGCGGCCGACTCTCACCGAAGAGTCGATCAACGAGACCCGCTCCCGGTTCACCATCGAGCCGCTCGAGCCCGGGTTCGGCTACACCCTCGGCAACTCGCTGCGTCGTACGCTGCTCAGCTCGATCCCGGGCGCGGCCGTCACCAGCATCAAGATCGACGGTGTGCTGCACGAGTTCACCACGATCCCCGGTGTCAAGGAGGACGTGGTCGAGCTGGTCATGAACGTCAAGGACCTGTGCGTCTCGTCGGAGCACGACGAGCCGGTCAGCATGTACCTGCGCAAGCAGGGCCCTGGCGACGTGACCGCCGGCGACATCCAGCCCCCGGCCGGTGTCTCCGTGCACAACCCGGACCTGAAGCTCGCGACCCTGAACGGCAAGGGCCGGCTCGACATGGAGCTGACCGTCGAGCGGGGCCGCGGCTACGTCACGGCGGCGCAGAACAAGAACGCCGGCGCCGAGATCGGCCGCATTCCGGTCGACTCGATCTACTCGCCGGTGCTCAAGGTGACGTACCGCGTCGAGGCGACCCGTGTCGAGCAGCGCACCGACTTCGACCGTCTGATCATCGACGTCGAGTCGAAGGCGTCCATCTCGCCGCGGACCGCGCTGGCGTCGGCCGGTTCCACCCTGGTGGAGCTGTTCGGGCTGTGCCGTGAGCTGGACGAGACCGCCGAGGGCATCGACATCGGTCCGTCGCCGCAGGACGCGCAGCTCGCTGCCGACCTGGCGCTGCCGATCGAGGAGCTGGACCTGACCGTCCGCTCGTACAACTGCCTCAAGCGCGAGGGCATCAACTCCGTCGGTGAGCTCATCGGGCGCACCGAGGCGGACCTGCTCGACATAAGGAATTTCGGGCAGAAGTCCATCGACGAGGTGAAGATGAAGCTCGCCGGGATGGGTCTGGGGCTGAAGGACTCGGCTCCGAACTTCGACCCGGCCCACGTCGTGGACTCCTACGGCGACGCCGACTACGACACTGACGACTACCGCGAGACCGAGCAGCTGTAACCGAACCTGCCTCGGCAGCTCGGATAGACATCAAGGAGCACCAATGCCCACGCCCACCAAGGGTCCCCGCCTCGGGGGCAGCCCCGCGCACGAGCAGCTGATCCTGGCCAACCTGGCCCAGTCGCTGTTCAAGCACGGCCGCATCACCACCACCGAGACCAAGGCCAAGCGGCTGCGCCCGCTGGCCGAGCGCCTCATCACCAAGGCCAAGCGGGACGACCTGGCGGCTCGCCGCGAGGTTCGCAAGTCGATCCCCGAGCGGGACGTCTTCGTGGCCCTGTTCGAGCAGATCGCCCCGCGCTTCGCGAACCGCAACGGTGGCTACACGCGGATCGTGAAGACCGGCCCGCGCAAGGGTGACGCCGCTCCGATGGCGATCATCGAGCTGGTCGAGGAGCTCGAGGTGGCGGCGCCCGCGGCGCCGGCGAAGGCTGCCAAGGCCCAGGCCAAGAAGGCCGCCCAGGAGGACAAGGTCGCCGTTCTGTCCGGCGAGGCCGGCGACGCCGACGAGGCCGCCGACAAGGCCTGAGTTCCATCGGTCGGAGCTCCTCTCCCGCTGCGCGCGCAGCCGGGAGGGGAGCTTCGCCGTTTCCGCGGGCTGGCCCCGCGTTCGTGTCGAGGCGCGTAGGAGGAGCAGGAGATGGCGCGGGTACGGCTGGACGTCGGTTACGACGGCACGGATTTCTCCGGCTGGGCGGCGCAGCCGGGTCGGCGTACGGTCGCCGGGGTGCTGCTGGCCGAGCTGGAGAAGGTGTTCGGGCCGGGCAACCCGACCGGCCTGACCGTGGCCGGCCGCACCGACGCCGGAGTGCACGCCACTGGGCAGGTCTGCCACGTCGACCTGCCCGACGAGCGCTGGCAGGCGCTCGCACCCTCGCTGGTGCGCCGACTGGCCGGGCTGCTGCCGGGGGACGTGCGGGTGTGGGCGGCCCGGGAGGTGCCGCCGACGTTCGACGCGCGGTTCTCGGCGATGTGGCGGCGCTACGAATACCGGGTCGTCGACACGGAGTCCGGTCCGAGCCCGCTGCGCCGCCACGACACCCTGTTCTGGCTGCGCCCGCTGGACCTGGACCGGCTCAACGCGGCCGCGGCGGGGCTGTGCGGGGAGCACGACTTCGCGGCGTTCTGCAAGCGCAAGGAGCACGCGACCACCATCCGGCACATCACCGCGATGTCGTGGCGGCGCGAGCCGGACGGCGTACTGGCCGCGACGGTGCAGGCCGACGCGTTCTGCCAGGCGATGGTGCGCAGCCTGGTCGGCGCGATGCTGACGGCCGGCGACGGCCGCCGGGAGCCGGACTGGCCGGCGTCGCTGCTGACCCGCACCGAACGCGTCAGCGACGTGCTGGTCGCTCCGCCGCACGGCCTGAACCTGATCGCGGTGGGCTACCCGGACGAGGCGGAGTTCGCGGCCCGCGCCGAGCAGACCCGCAACCTGCGCGGCGTGCCCGCGGGCCTACGGGCGGCCGCGGCCGCGCAGCCCACCGACCGGCCGTCCTGACCGGCCCGGCCGTCACCACCCGCAGCATCGCAACCGCGCAGCTCAGGGCTGCGGTGACGTTAAGAAGGGCACCTTCTACAACGCGGAGCGTTGTGAAGGTGCCCTTCCTTTGCCCTCAGCTGGCGGCGGGGGTGGGAGCGCCGCTGGTGGTGATGGGGTCGCTGGCGCGTTCCTCGAGGACCTTGCCGCGCAAGTAGAACTCGATCACGTCGAAGAGGATCTGCTTGGCGAACGGGTCGCCGATCGGGATCTCGCCGCCGTCGGATCGGGCGATCACGCAGTAGACCAGATAGTGGCCGCGGATGTTCCAGCCGGCATGGGTCGAGGCCAGGGCCAGCGGCTTGGTGATGCTCTTCTTGTCCTGGCGGTCGGGGGCGTAGCCGAGGAAGCGTCCCTTGCCCTCGTCGACGATCGGTTTGATCGCCTCGTACGCCTTCTCCGCGTTGGCGACCGTGTCCAGGTTCACGATGCCGCCGGTGACCAGGTAGGCCCCGTTCGGGGAGCGCATCGTGCCGCGGACCACCTGGGAGCAGCCGAGCTTCGTGATCAGCTTGCTGATCTCGCCGCTGGCGGCCGCCCGGCAGTCGGTGAGCACCTGCGGCTTGATGACCGTGTACACCTCGGTCGGCTTGTTCGGGTCGATGACGATCTGCTTGCCCGGGAAGACCTCGCCCGCGGTCAGCGGTTTCGGGTCGATCTCGCGGGAGGTGATGTCGACGGGCGTGGCGGTCGGCGGCGGCGAGGTGTTGGCCTGCGCGCCGGTGCCCTGCTTCTCGTCCAGCACCATCAGGAAGGATCCGACCCCGCACACCGTCAGCACGGCGAGCACACCGAGCACGCTCAGCGCCTTCTTCCAGCGTGCGGACATGTTCGGGTTCACCGCGAGCCGCTGCCAGCCGGCGGCCACGCCGGGCTCGCCCGCGCCGGCCGGACGCGGCCCGGTGCGCCGCGGCGGTGGTGGAGGCGGCGGCGTGACGGTGGGCCGGGTGGGTGGCGGCGGCACGACCCGCACCGGCATCGCCGGGTTCGGCGCGGTGCGCGGCGGCATGCCACCGGGCGCGCCGACGCCGGGGGAGACGGGGGTTGCGGGCGGCGCGGAACGTTGGCGCGGCTCGGCGACGTTGCGCCGCGGCGGGGCGGCCGTGGGGCCGCCTGGCGCGAATCCGCGCCGCATGGTGGGTGGAGGGTCCTCGACGCCCCGTGGACGCGCCAGCGCGCCGTTGCGGGCACCGGGCGGCTCCCCGGGCACGTTGCGCCGGGGCGGTTCGTCTGTCCGCGGCTCGCCGCGGCGCGGCGGTTCGTATCCGTGCGGCGCGGCCGGGGTGCGCGATCCCGGCACGAGCCCGGGACCCTGCCCGCGGGCGGGCTGCGGCGGCGGCACGGGCCGCCCGCCTGCCCGGCCGGGCGGGACACCGGGATGTTCGTGCGGGGGTTTGCGCTCCTGGAAGCCGTTGAACCGGTCGGGGTTCTGCGTCGGCTCGGCGGCGCGGCGTCGGCCGGCCCCACCTGTCCGGCTTGGTGACTCAGAGTCATGGGCGCTGTCGCGTGGTGACCCGTGCCGACCGGCACCCGTGTCCCCGGGTAAGCGGGGACCGGGCGTGTCTCGGTCGCGCGGGTCACGACGGGAAGATGGCGGCCAGTCCCCCGAACCGGTGCCGTAGCCGTGAGCCATGTCGCACAGCGTAATGGACGACACAGTCGCCAATAACCCTGCGGCCGGTGAGTCCGTCCGTTCGGGGGAGAATGTGCGGGTGGGCGAGCATTACTTCACTGCGGAGCCGGGCGCGTCGGCGCGCCCGCACGAGGTCGTTTTCAGTATCGAGGGTCACGAGTACGACCTGGTCGCAGCGGGTGGGGTGTTCTCCGCGACGCGGCTCGACCCGGGCACGACCGTGCTGCTGAAGAAGGGCCCGCTACCCGGCGCGGAGGTCACCGGAAACTTTCTGGACCTCGGGTGCGGCTACGGCCCGATCAGCATGGTCCTGGCCACGCGCGTGCCGTCGGCGCAGGTGTGGGCCGTCGACGTCAACGCGCGGGCCCGCGAGCTGACCGAGGAGAACGCCCGGCGGCTGAAGGTCGCCGACCGGGTGCGCGTCGCCGATCCCGACGGGGTGCCGGCCGACGTCGAGTTCACCCAGATCTGGTCCAACCCACCGATCCGGATCGGCAAGGAGGAGCTGCACCAGCTGCTGCTGCGCTGGCTGCCGCGGCTCGCCCCGGACGGCACGGCGTGGCTGGTCGTCGCCAAGCACAAGGGCGCGGACTCGCTGCAGCAGTGGCTGGGCGACCAGGGCTGGCAGGCCGAACGGCACGCCAGCGGCTCGGGGTTCCGGGTGCTGAAAGTGACTCGCCCCCGACCGGCCTGATCAGGCACTATTCCGGCGTGGGATACGTGGATGTGGCCGGCGTGGCGTACACGCTGCCGGATGGGCGCGAACTCTTCTCCGACGTGTCGTTCCGCGTCGGCGAGGGAGCCAAGGTGGCGCTGGTCGGCCCGAACGGGGCCGGCAAGACGACACTGCTGCGCATGGTCTCCGGCGACCTGGCGGTGCCCACGGGCGCGATAGCGCGCTCCGGCGGCCTCGGGGTGATGCGCCAGTTCATCGGCATGCTGGGGTCCTCGGCCGCGACCGGGGTGCCCGGCGGTGCCGAGATGACGCTCGCCGAGATGGCCCTCGGCCTGGTC
Source organism: Catellatospora sp. NPDC049111 (assembly GCF_040648615.1). Lineage (NCBI taxonomy): Bacteria > Bacillati > Actinomycetota > Actinomycetes > Micromonosporales > Micromonosporaceae > Catellatospora > Catellatospora sp. NPDC049111. The sequence goes on from NZ_JBEZEB010000028.1 coordinate 93,382, forward strand.
GAGCCGCGCCTGCAGGCCGCGGGCGCGCGCCTGGTCAAGGCCGAGCAGGCGATGCGGGTGGCCGACTCGCGCGGCAAGCTGACCAGCAGCGCCCAGCAGGCGCAGCTGCACTACGCCGAGGCGCTGTCGGCGTACGGCGAGGCCGGCGGATACGAGGCCGAGGTGCTGTTCGACACCGTCGCCACGCTCATCCTGAACCTGTCCTGGGACGAGTGCCGGGACCGGCCGGTGCGCACCCTGTCCGGCGGGCAGCAGAAACGCTTCGCGCTGGAGCTGCTGCTGCGCGGCACCGACGAGGTGCTGCTGCTCGACGAGCCGGACAACTTCCTCGACGTGCCCGCCAAACGCTGGCTGGAACAGCGGCTGCGCGAGTCGAAGAAGTCCGTGCTGTACGTCTCGCACGACCGGGAGCTGCTCAACCAGACCGCCGACCGGGTCGTCGCGGTCGAGGGCGGCAGCGCCTGGACGCACGTCGGCTCGTTCGCGTCGTGGCACGAGGCGCGGGGCGCCCGGCACGACAGCATGGAGGAGCGCCGCCGCCGCTGGGACGAGGAGCACGAGAAGCTGCGCGCGCTGATGCTGATGTACAAGCAGAAGTCGGCCTACAACGACGGCCTGGCCTCGCGGTATCAGGCCGCGCAGACCCGGCTGCGCAAGTTCGAGGAGGCGGGCCCGCCGCCGCTGCCGCCCAAAGACCAGCAGATCCAGATGCGGCTCAAGGGCTCCCGCACCGGCAAGCGCGCCGTCATCTGCGAGCAGCTCGAACTGGAGAACCTCACCTTCCCGTTCGACCTCGAACTCTGGTACGGCGACCGGCTCGCCGTGCTCGGCGCGAATGGCACCGGCAAGTCCCACTTCCTGCGCCTGCTCGCGCAGCAGGCGCACGGCGGGGGCGAGGAGGCCGGGCGCTCGGCTGACGGCGCGGTGCACGCGAACGTGAAGCACAGCGGTGTCGCGAGGCTCGGCGCGCGGGTCGTGCCCGGCCACTTCTCGCAGACCCACGACCGGCCCGACCTGGCCGGCAAGGAGCTGATCGACATCCTGTGGCGCGGCGACACGCACCGGCCGTCGCTGGCCCGCGAGGCCGCGTACAAGGTGCTCGACCGCTACGAGCTGGCGAAACAGGCCGAGCAGCGCTTCGGCACGCTGTCCGGCGGCCAGCAGGCCCGCTTCCTGGTGCTACTGCTGGAACTCAGCGGCGTCACCCTGCTGCTGCTCGACGAGCCCACCGACAACCTGGACCTGGCCAGCGCCGAAGCTCTGGAGCAGGGCTTGGCCGGCTTCGAGGGCACCGTCGTCGCGGTCACCCACGACCGCTGGTTCACCCGGGGCTTCGACCGCTTCCTGCTGTTCCAGGCCGACGGCGACGTCGTCGAGACCCCCGAGCCGGTGTGGGACGTGCGCTAGCGGGCAGACAGCTGGAAGGCGCGGCGGTACGTGCGCGGGGGCACGCCGCGGCGGCGCGTGAAGTGCTCGCGCAGGATGGCCGCCGACGTGAAACCGACTCGGCGGGCCACCTCCTCGACCGGCAGGTCGGTGGTCTCCAGCAGCTCTTCGGCGCGGTTCAGCCGCTGCGCCAGCAGCCAGGCATGCGGCGTGGATCCGGTGGCGTCGGCGAACCGGCGCAGGAAGGTGCGCCGGCTGGCCAGCGCGCGGGCGGCCAGCTCGTCGACGGTCAGCCGCCGGTGCAGGTTGTCCCGCGCCCAGGCCAGCACCGCGCCGAGCCGTTCGTCGTCCGCGCCATCGGGGACGGGCGCTGCCACGTACTGCGCCTGGCCGCCCTCGCGGTGCGGCGGGATCACCATCTCCCGGGCGATCTCGTTCGCGGCCGCGGCGCCGTGTTCCCGGCGAACCAGGTGCAGGCACATGTCCGCCCCGGCGGCCGCGCCCGCGCCCGTGACGACGGAGCCCTCGTCGACGTAGAGCACGTCGGCGGCGAGCCGCACGGCCGGGAACCGTTCGGCGAAGTCGGCGGCGAACCGCCAGTGCGTCGTGGCCCGCCGCCCGTCGAGCAGGCCGGCCGCGGCCAGCGTGTACGCCCCGACGCAGTGCGCGGCGACGATCGCGCCTCGGGCATGTGCCGCTCGGAGCGCTGCCGCGGCCGACGCCGGCGGGGGTGCCCGGAACCGGCCGCCTGGCAGGGCCAGCACCAGATCGGCAGCGGCCAGCCGGTCGAGCCCGTCGTCCACGCGCACGTCGAGCCCGAGGTCGGTGCGCAGCGGGCCGGGCCGGTCGGTGCAGACGGCGAAGTCGAACCGGCCGGTGAAGACCTCGCCGACCAGCCCGAGCGAGAACGCCAGCACGCCCTGGGGCGCGTACGCCGCCACCGATCGGAAAGCCATGCCGGTGATGATGGCACGTTTCCTGCGATGGGTGGCATCCGTGCCACTCGTCATGATCGTCTCCGGCCGACAGGATCATCGGTATGAGTGACGCACCCCTCGGCCGCAGCGCCGTTCTCGACATCCTGGCCACCGGATACACCAGCTCGACCGGGCCCGGCGTGGCCGCGACCGTCTCCCTGGTGCGCGACGGCGACCTGCGCATCGTGTTCGACCCGGGCATGGTCGCGCACCCGTCGGTCATCCTCGACGCGCTGGCCGCGCTCGGGCTGTCGGCGGCGGACGTCACCGACGTCGTGCTCAGCCACCACCACCCGGACAACGTCATGAACGCGGGCCTGTTCGTCACCGCTCGGATGCACGACCACAAGGCGATCTACCGGGGCCACGAGTGGACCGACCGGGACGCCGAGGGTCACGCGTTCTCCGACTCGATCCGCCTGATCAGCACGCCGGGCCACAGCCACGAAGACATCACCCTGCTCGCGGGCACGGCCGACGGCGTCGTGGCGCTCGCCGGCGACCTGTGGTGGCGGGCCGACGGCCCCGCGGACGACCCGGTCTCGCCGGACCGCGCCCAGCTGCGCGCCAGCCGGGAGCGGGTGCTCGCCCTCGCCGACCTGGTGGTGCCCGGTCACGGCGCGCCGTTCGTGCCGAACGCCGCCACGCCCCGCTAGCCCATCCGCCGGCAGGCGGCCGGTCCGGTCCGGGCCCCCACGGGCGGGACCTACCTGCCGACTGACTTTGCTCTGCACACAAAGCCTTGCTCTGCACCCAAAGCCTTGCTCTGCACCCAAAGCCTTGCTCTGCACCCAAAGCCTTGCTCTGCACCCATCCGCGCAGCAGCCGTATGCCCGTTGCGTCATCGGGTGCAGAGCAAGCGAATGGGTGCAGAGCAAATGCGTTCGAAGGGGTGTCGCAGTGTCGGCTACGACACCCCGGTGCTCCGCTAAAGGCGCAGGTCAGCTCAAACCGTTGTGGATCGCGGTGGTGAGCTCGCCGGTGGCGGTGTCGCCGTCGAGGGACCAGGCCATGGTGCCGCCGAGGCCGTTGGCCTTGACGTACGCCGTCTTCTGCGCGATCACCTGCGGGGTGTCGTATGACCACAGGGCACTGCCGCCGTACTTCCAGGACGCGCCTGCGACTGGGTCGTAAGAGACGGTGCCCTGCTTGGCGACGACTTTCTTGTAGTCGTCGACGCCGTCCTCGTAGGTGCCCCGGGCCGGGCCGCTCGCGGGCTGGTAGAGGCCGTTGCCGGTGCTGCCGACGCCGGTCCAGCCGCGGCCGTAGTACGGGATGCCGATCACGATCTTGTTGGCGGGTGCGCCCTGGGCGCGGTAGGTGTCCACGGCCAGGTCGACGCTGAACGGCGACGACGGCGTGGAGTACAGGTTCGACTGGTGCCCGGTCACCGGGTCCCACCCGCCGGCCAGGTCGTAGCCCTGCACCGTGGCGAAGTCGAGGTGGGAGAACAGCTGCGCGGTCTCGATCCCGGCATTGATCTTCGCGGGGTCCGCGGGCAGGAACGCGGTCAGTTGGTAGCTCCGGCCGACCTGCGCGCCGTACGCGTTGAGCTGGTTGCGGAACTCGGCGGCCAGCAGGGTGTAGTTCTGCTTGTCCTCGGGCCGCACCACGTTGCCGACCTCGCCCGCCGAGGCGGGCCACTCCCAGTCCAGGTCGAACCCGTCGAACACGCCGAAGGCGCTGCTCGTGCCGCCGTGCGGCGAGGTGCCGATGAAGGGCAGGTTGCCCTTGATGAACATGTCGATGCAGCTCGCCACCATCGCCTGCCGGGAGGCCGGGGTGAGCGCGGCGTCGGACAGGTACTTCGACCAGGTCCAGCCGCCCACCGACAGCAGCACCTTCAGGTGCGGATACATCGCCTTGAGCTTGCGCAGCTGGTGGAAGTTGCCAGCCAAGGGCTGGCTCACCACGTCGCCGACCCCGTCGACGGACTCGCCGGCCTTGAAGCGCTTCTGGTAGTCGGCCCAGGCGTCGCCGACCCCGGCCTCGTTGGCCTCGAAGCAGCGGCCGTCGGCGCCGACGTTGGCGAACGCGTAGTTGATGTGCGTCAGTTTCGCGGCCATCCCCGACGTGTGCAGGTTCTTCACCAGGAAGTTGCGGCGGTAGATGCCCCACTGGACGAAGTAGCCGACCTTGACGTATCCGGCGGCCGCGGCGGCGGCCCCCTCCGTGGCGGGTGCGGACGCGGCTTGAGCTGGTACGGCGGTTGCCGCGACGGTGCTGCCCAGGATGAGGGCGACGAGGGCGAGACGGGTTCTCATACCGATTCAAAGTAATTGTAAAGAGTTTTCACAGAATCAGTGATCTGGATGAGCCGATGTAGACGGCGGCTGTCACGGAGGGGGTTGGCCCATTCACCGATGAGAATCGATAGGGTATGGCCATGGCGCTGGGGAGACTTCATCTGATCACCGACAGCCGGCCCGGCCGGGATCCGGTCGCACTGGTCCGGGCCGCGCTCGCCGTGGCGACACCCGATCTGGTCATCCAGTTCCGGCCCGCGGACGACTGGACCGACCGGCTCGCGTACGAGCTGGCCAACCAGATCGTCGCGCTGTGCCGCCCGGTCGGGGTTCCGGTGCTGGTCAACGACCGGCTGCACGTCGCGCTCGCCACCGGTGCCGCGGGCGGCCACGTCGGCGCGGACGACCTGCCCGTGCCGGCGGCCCGGCGGCTGCTCGGCCCGGCCGCGGTGCTCGGCGCGACGTCCCGGCTGCCCGCGACCGCCCTGCGCGCGGTCGGCGACGGAGCCGACTACCTGGGTGTGGGCCCCTGCTACGCGACGTCCACGAAGGACGGGCTGCCGGTGTCCATCGGCGCTGAGGGCCTGCGCGCCGTGGCGCGGCAGGTCGCGGGCACCCCGATCATCGCGATCGGCGGCATCACCGCGGCCCGGGTGCCGGAGCTGCTGGCCGCCGGAGCACACGGTGTCGCGGTCATCGGCGCGGTCTCCGACGCCGCCGACCCGTCCCGCGCCGTGGCCGACCTGCTCGCCGCCGTCGCGTCCTGAAACGACACATCGCCGCAGCTCGGAGGAGCCCCGCACGGCTCCGCCCCGGTGTGGCGGAGATCGCGGTGGGCGACGTGTGGGTTGCCTACGGGTACGTGCGGGGTTACGCTCCCGACAGTCGTCACGGACGGCAACACACGCGTAACACGTGAACCACATCTGAACCAAGAACCCCACGGGAGCCCGGTGAACCGGGCTGAGAGGGGAGCTGATTCTCGCTCCCGACCGTAGAACCTGATCCGGGTAATGCCGGCGCAGGGAGGAGGCCGCGGTGGCACCCCTTTCCGTATCCGTCGTCGGCGGCGGCATCATCGGGCTCAGCATCGCCTGGCAGTGCGCCCGGCGCGGGCACGCCGTCACCGTGCACGACCCCGATCCCGGCCGCGGCGCGTCCCACGTCGCCGCCGGCATGCTGGCCCCGATCGGCGAGTCGTACTTCGGCGAGCGCGAGCTGACCGCCCTGCTGCTCGAATGCGCCCGGCGCTGGCCCGGGTACGCGGCGGAACTGGCGGCGGCGAGCGGGCACGAGCTGGGGCACCGGACCGAGGGCACGCTGCAGGTCGGGCTGACCGCCGACGACCTGGCCGAACTGCGCCGGCTGTGGACGTACCAGCGGGAACTGGGCGCGGAGGTGGTCGCGCTCGACGGCGACCGGCTGCGCGAGCGCGAGCCGCTGCTGAACCCCCGGGCGCGGGGCGTGCTCGTCGAGTCCGACCACCAGGTGGACCCGCGCCGGGTCGTGGCGGCGCTGCGCGAACTGGTTCCGGTGCGCCGCGAGGCCGTGCACCGGCTGTCCGACCTGGACGCCGACGTGGTGGTGCTCGCCGCGGGCTGTGCCAGCGCCGCGCTGGGCGGGCTGCCGGTGCGGCCGGTGCAGGGAGCGGTCCTGCGGCTGCGCGGCCAGGCCGCGCCGCGCCACGTCATCCGGGGGTACGCCGACGGCCGCGCCGTGTACCTGGTGCCCCGCCGCGACGGCGAGGTGCTGGTCGGGGCGACCGTCGAGGAACGGGCCGACGGCCACGCCACCGCGGGCGGCGTGCGCGACCTGCTGCGCGCCGCCACCGACCTGGTGCCGGAGCTGGCCGAGCACGCGCTGGTCGAGGTGTCGGTGGGGCAGCGCCCCGGCACCGCCGACAACGGACCGATCGTGGGCGAGCTGGCACCGGGCGTGCTGGTCGCCACGGGGCACTACCGGCATGGCGTGCTGGCCGCCCCGTACACCGCGCTGGCCGTCGCCGACCTGGTCGACGGCGGCTCGCTGCCCCCGCTCTGGGAACCCTTCACCCCCCAACGCCTGACCGCCGGAGGACTCGGATGATCACCGTGGTCGTGAACGACACGCCTCGCCCCACCCGGCGCGGCGAGACCATCGCCGACCTGCTGGCCGTGCTCGACGTGCCGTCGCGCGGCGTCGCGGTCGCGGTCAACGGCGAGGTGGTGCGCCGCGCCGACTGGCCCGCGCACCGGCTGCTCGACGGGGACCGGGTCGAGGTCCTCACCGCGACGCAGGGCGGTTGACCGGCATGGACGACAGGTTCCTGCTCGGGGGCGTGGAGTTCGGCTCCCGGCTCATCCTGGGCACCGGCGGGGCGAGCAGCCTCCAGTCGCTGGAGCAGGCGCTGCTGGCGGGCGGCACCGAGCTGGTCACCGTCGCGCTGCGGCGCATCGACCCGAACACCCCGGCCGGGCTGCTCGACGTGCTGGAGCGCTGCGGCGTACGGCTGCTGCCCAACACGGCGGGCTGCTACACGGCCGCCGACGCGGTGCGCACCGCGCACCTGGCGCGCGACGCGTTCGACACCGACTGGATCAAGCTGGAGGTGATCGGGGACGAGCGCACGCTGCTGCCCGACGCCGTCGAGCTGCTGCGGGCGGCCGAGCGGCTGGTCGACGACGGGTTCACCGTCCTGCCGTACACCACCGACGATCCGGTGCTGGCCCGGCGGCTGGCCGACCTGGGCTGCGCCGCGGTGATGCCCGCGGGCGCACCGATCGGGTCCGGGCTGGGCATCTCGAACCCGCACCACATCGAGCTGATCCGGGAGGCAGTGCGCTGCCCGGTCATCCTCGACGCCGGGATCGGCACCGCCAGCGACGCCGCCCGTGCCATGGAGCTGGGCTGCGACGCGGTCCTGCTGGCCAGTGCGGTGACCCGGGCCGCCGACCCGGTGGCGATGGCCGGCGCGATGCGCCACGCCGTCGTCGCGGGCCGGCTCGCGTCGCAGGCCGGCCGCATCCCGGTACGCCGCCACGCGTTGGCCTCCACGCCTGCCGAGGGGCTCCCGACATGGTGAGCCGACTGGCAGCGACTCGTGCCGCCGCCCGGCCGGGCGAGGTGACGGGGGAGTCCGAGCCGGGCGGCCGCACGCCCACCGGTGAGGTGCGCGGCGTGGTCGTGGTGACCGATCGCCGCCAGGCCGCCCGGCCGCTGGTGGACGTGGTCGCGGGGGCCGTGACCGGGGGCGCGCGGATCGTGCTGCTGCGGGAGAAGGACCTGCCGCGCGGGCAGCGGCTGCGGCTCGCGGCGGCGCTGCGGGAGCTGCTGCGCCCGGTCGGCGGGCTGCTCATCGTGGCCGGGCAGGACACCCTCGGCGGGGAGGCGCTGCACCTGCGCGCGGGCGCGATCGCCCCGCTCGGGCGGCCCCGGCTGCTCGGCCGCTCGTGCCACGACGAGACGGAACTCGACCGGCTGTCCACCGAGGACTACGTGACGCTGTCACCGGTCTTCCCGAGCCGCAGCAAACCGGGCTACGGGCCGCCGCTCGAACCCGCCGGGCTGCGCCGCCTGGCCGCCCGAGCGGGCCGTGCGGTGCTGGCACTGGGCGGGGTCGAGTCGCCCGAGCGGGCCGCGGCCTGCCGAGACGCCGGAGTCGCGGGAGTGGCGGTGATGGGCGCGGTGATGCGGGCCGCCGATCCGGCACAGGCGTACGCGAACCTGCGCGCCGCGTGGGACGGCCTGTGCGACGGATCACACCGCGACGGCGGGAGAGTGCTGGCATGAGCGAGCGACGCGAGCGAATCAGCAGCCTCAGGGATGCCGCCGACGAGCCCAGCGAGGAGAAGGCATGAGCGAGCAGAGAATCCACCACCGCCCGGCCGCCCACGCGCACCTCGGGGGGACGCCATGAGCACCCCGCACCTCGCCCTGACCATCGCGGGATCGGACAGCAGCGGCGGCGCGGGCATCCAGGCGGACCTGAAGACGTTCGCCGCGCTGGACTGCTACGGCGCGAGCGTCATCACGGCGGTGACCTCGCAGAACACCAAAGTCATCACGGACGTGCACCCGATGCCGGCCACCGTGGTCGCCGCGCAGCTCGGCGCGGTCCTCGACGACATGCCGGTGGCCGCGGTGAAGGTCGGCATGGTGGCCAGCGGGGAGATCGCGGCGACCATCCGGGCTCGGGCGCGCAACGGCGAGCTGCCGAAGATGGTGCTGGACCCGGTGCTGACCGCGTCGACGGGGCGGCGGCTCGGCGTGGTCAGCGCGATCGAGCGGCTGCTGCCGTACGCCACCGTGGTGACACCCAACATCGACGAGGCGTCGGCGCTGCTCGGCTGGCAGGTCAGCACCCCCGCGGACATGGCCGGCGCGGCGGCGCAGCTGGCCTCGCACGGCCCGGCGTGTGTCGTGGTGACCGGCGGCGATCTGGGCGGGGCGGAGGTCGTGGACGCGGTGTGGACCGCGAGCGGGGCGCGGTTCCTGCGCTCGCCGCGGGTGGAGACGCCGAACGACCACGGCACGGGCTGCACCTTCTCGGCGGCGATCGCGGCCCGGCTGGCGCACGGCTACCCGGTCGACGACTCGATCGCCTACGCGAACCGCTACGTCCGCTCGGCGCTGCTGGCGGCGCAGGACTGGCGGCTCGGCAGCGGAGCCGGTCCGCTGAACCATTTCCCACGCCTGTAGCACAAGGAGGCAGCATGAGGCGCAAGGTCTACGTGTCGGGGTCCCGCCCCGACATCCAGGTGCCGTTCGCCGAGGTCGATCTGACCGACGGCAGCACCCCGGTCCGGCTCTACGACACGTCCGGCCCGGGGGTCTTCGACGACCTGCCGCGGGCGAACTGGGTGGCCGACCGCAGGCTCCACGGCGCGCCGGTGACCCAACTCGGCTGCGCCCGCGCCGGGATCATCACGCCGGAGATGGAGTACGTGGCCCTGCGCGAGGGCGTCACCCCGGAACTGGTGCGCGACGAGATCGCGGCGGGCCGGGCCGTGCTGCCCGCGAACGTCAACCACCCCGAGATCGAACCGATGATCATCGGTAAGGCGTTCCTGGTGAAGGTCAACGCCAACATCGGCACCTCCGCGGTCACCTCCGACGTGGCGGAGGAGGTCGAGAAGCTGACCTGGGCCACCCGCTGGGGCGCGGACACGGTGATGGACCTGTCCACCGGCCCGCGCATCCACGAGACCCGCGAAGCGATCATGCGCAACTCGGCCGTGCCGATCGGCACCGTGCCGATCTACCAGGCGCTGGAGAAGGTCAAGGGCGATCCGCTCAAGCTGACCTGGGAGATCTACCGCGAGACCATCATCGAGCAGGCCGAGCAGGGCGTGGACTACATGACCGTGCACGCGGGCGTGCTGCTGCGCTACGTGCCGCTGGCCGCGAACCGGGTCACCGGCATCGTGTCGCGCGGCGGCTCCATCATGGCGGCCTGGTGCCTGGCCAAGCACCAGGAGAACTTCCTCTACACCAACTTCGAGGAGCTCTGCGAGATCTTCGCGAAGTACGACATCACCTTCTCCCTCGGCGACGGGCTGCGTCCCGGATCGATCGCGGACGCCAACGACGAGGCCCAGTTCGGCGAGCTGCGCACGCTCGGCGAGCTGACCGAGATCGCCTGGCGGCACGACGTGCAGGTGATGGTCGAGGGGCCGGGGCACGTGCCCATGCACAAGATCAAGGAGAACGTGGACCTGCAGCAGGAGGTGTGCCACGAGGCGCCCTTCTACACGCTCGGCCCGCTGACCACCGACATCGCCCCGGCGTACGACCACATCACCAGCGCCATCGGCGCCGCGATGATCGCCATGTACGGCACGGCGATGCTCTGCTACGTCACGCCCAAGGAGCACCTCGGCCTGCCGGACCGCAACGACGTGAAGGCGGGCGTGATCGCGTACAAGATCGCGGCGCACGCCGCCGACCTGGCCAAGGCGCATCCCGGCGCACAGGCTTGGGACGACGCGCTGTCCAAGGCGCGCTTCGAGTTCCGCTGGGAGGACCAGTTCAACCTGTCCCTGGACCCGCAGACCGCCCGCTCCTATCACGACGAGACGCTGCCCGCGCCCGCCGCGAAGACCGCGCACTTCTGCTCCATGTGCGGCCCGAAGTTCTGCTCCATGCGCATCAGCCAGGAACTGAAGGAGTACGCCGCGAAGGGCATGGCTGACAAGTCCGCCGAGTTCGTCGCCTCCGGCGGCCAGGTCTACCTCCCCCTGGCCTGACTCCCACCGCCCCTTCCTCCGCAACTCTTAAAGACTCGCGGCCTCACGGATGACGTGAGGCCGCGAGT
>NZ_JBEZEB010000029.1:0-102861 GCF_040648615.1 Catellatospora sp. NPDC049111
CGGGCGTGCGGCCCGAGGACCTCCTCTTAATTTTTTATATTTTTGCACAATAATACCTACAAGCACCCCCCCGCGCCGACACACCCCGCCGAACGGGCAGCGCTCAGGCTCGCCCGCGCGCCTTGTGCGGGAGTCCGGCGGTCTCCCCCGACAGCAACTTCGTCAGCGAGGCCAGCGGCATCGGGTGGGCGAGGTGGTAACCCTGGGCGTTGACGACAGGTGGCCGTGCGAGTCGTTGATGCGCTTCATGCCGTCGATGTCGACGAACGCCACGGCGACCCGGTCGCCGTCGCCGCCGGCGTCCGCGCAGGCGGCGGCGACGGCGAGCAGGTCGAGGAAGTGCGAGCGGTTGGCCAGCCCGGTGAGGTCGTCGCGCACGGCCCGGTCGGCGAACTGGGTGGCGAGCGCGTCGAACAGGTGCGCGGCGGACACGGTGCCGACCCGGTGCGCGTCGAGGTCGACGACCAGGTCGTCGTAGCGGTGCTCGGCGGGGCGGGTGCGCAGCAGGTGCGAGGCGGCGGCGACGGTCGTGGCGGCGGGCAGGCGCAGGGGCTTCCAGTCGGCGGCGACCGAAACCGGGCGTTTCCGCCACAACAGGCGACCGTAGCCGAAAGGCCCCGACATGGCCTGGTCGAACCGTCCGCGCATGATCAGGCCGAGCCGGTCGCCGTCGGCGACGATCACAGCCATCAGGTCGCTACGCGAGCGGAACGTCGCCGAGCGACTCGCATGGTGTGTCCGCGTCCACGACCAGCGCAGGGCGTGCCAACGTCCCGATGTCCCCCGCGACCGTCACCCGTCACCTCCCTGTGTCCGGACAGCCCCTCCCGAAGGTAGTCACGACCTGGCCGAACATCCAGGTCCATCGGTGCGGTTCCCGCGCCGCCCCGGCCGGGGGGTGCCGTGGGTCACGGCCGCGGCCCGGACGCCGGAAGGCCGACCCGGCACAGCGGCCGGGTCGGCCTTCGATCAGTCACCTACCTGTCGACCCACCGGGTCACGGGAAGTTGGTGACGGTGCTCGGCACGGTGGCCGTGCCCTGCGCGGGTCCGCCGGTGGTGTTGATGACGTTGTCGATCACACCGTTGCCGCCGAGCGACACCGTGGACACGCTGTGGAACTTGACGTTGGCGTTGACCGGCGTCTCGATGCCTCTCGCGGCGTGGATCGTCGGATCCACGTTGAAGTAGCAGTAGACGCCCAGACCCCACGCCTCGTGGCTGGTCACCGTGTCGGCCACCTTGTACGCGGCGTAGCCTCGGGTCGACCCGTTCATGTAGGCCGCCTGGTTCGGCGGGTCGTAGGGCAGCTCGTTCTGGAAGAAGATCGTCCGGCCGCCCTGGCCGTTCCAGACCACGTTGTACTTCTGGTAGTGCTCGACGAACAGGCCTGTCGCCAGCACGTTGTTGCCGTTGACGATGACGCCGTAGTCGGCCGTGTTGACGGTCCAGCCGATGCCCGCGCCGTGGTCGCCGCGCCACGCCCATATGTGGTCGATGATGACGTTGTTGCTGTTGACCAGCAGGCTGGTGGTGGCCTTGCCGGCGTGCGCGCCGCCGATCCGGAAGAACACGTCCGAGATCGACGTCGGGTTGGCGGCGTGGCTGGCCGACGAGCCGGTCGCGCCGAGCTGCAGCAGCACCGGCGAGTTGACCGGACCGGCGTCGAACAGGATGCCGGCGATCTTCACGCCGTCCACGTCGGCGACGGACATCGGGATGGCGCCGGTGTCCGGGATGATCGTCGCGTAGCCGAGACCCAGCACCACGGTGTCGGCGCGGTTGACGTTGATCGTGCCGCTGATGTGGTAGATGCCCGGCGTGAACAGCAGGTGCAGGCCCTGGGCCAGTGCCTGGTTGATGCGCGCCGCGGTGTCGCCCGGCTTGGCCACGTAGAACGAGGTCAGCGGGAGCGAGGTGCCCGGGGTGGAGCCGCCGGCCCAGGTGGTGCCGCTGGCGTTGTTGCGCAGCGACGGGACGAAGACCCGGTAGTTGCCGCCGCCGTCGAGGTACAGGTACGGCTTCTCCCGGCTCTGCGGGGTGGTGGCCAGCGTGGTGTAGACGGGGTTCGGAAAGCCGGTCGGCGGCGCGCCGATGACGCCCGAGAACACCATGTTCCACACGCCGTTGACCCAGCTGCCGATCTGGCTGTCGCGGGTGTACCACTGCTGCTGCGAGTACGGCCCGACCGCGCCGGAGACGCGGCTGTCGGCGATGTAGCCGCCGGAGGCCCAGCCGTAGCCGTTCGGGGCGAGGTTCAGGTCGCCGTGGATGTCCATCCGCCGGAACGGCGCGGCCTGCGAGACGGCCCACCGGGTGAACCCGGCCGACGGGTAGACCGACAGGTTCTCCGCCGAGCGCCAGAAGTTCTGCGTGGCGTTGCCCTGGAACCAGCCGGCGTCCACGGTCACGTCGCCGTTGATGCGCACGTCACCGGGGTTCTGGCCGAGACCCATGATCGAGGTGTAGAAGCCGATCTGGGCGTTGAACCCGCTGTAGGTGCCCGGCTTGAACGCCAGCGCGTAGCGCTGCAGGCCGAACTGGTTCGACTCCATCTCGTTGAAGACGGCGTCGACCTGCGACTGAATCGTCGCCCCGGACATGGACGGGTCGAAGACCTTCACGTTCGGGCCGAGCGAGCCGCCGCCCTGGATCGGGTCGCCGCTGGGGCTGGGCGACGGCGACACGCTGGGGCTGGGCGACGTCGGAGTGCCGGAGCGCACGGCGACCTCCCACAGCGAGTAGCCCCACCCGGTGGCGCGGGCGGTCATGTAGATGCGCACGTAACGCGCCGTGGCCGACGCGCTGATGGTGGCGGTGCCGCCGGTTCCGGTGGTGGTGCTCCAGACCGTGGTCCAGCTGGTCGCGTTGCTCGACACCTGGATCTGGTATGCCGTGGCGTAGGCGCCTTCCCAGGTCAGGATGACCTGGCAGATCGGGGTCGACGCGCCGAGGTCGATCTGCAGCCACTGCGGGTCGGCGAACGCGCTGGACCAGCGGGTGGTGCCGCTGCCGTCGACGGCGTTGGAGGCCGGCGTGCCGACGTTCTCGACCGAGGACGCGGTGGCGGTCTTGCCCTGGGCCACGTTCGCGGTGCCGCAGCCGGTGCCGCCGCCGATCTCGCCGTAGACCTGGAACTCCCACAGCGAGTAGCCGTAGCCGGTGGCCCGTGCGGTGCCGTAGACCCGCACGTAGCGGCCGGAGCCGGTCACGTTGATCGTCTGCACGCCGCCGGTGCTGGTGGTCGTGCTGTAGACCGTGGTCCAGCTCGTGCCGTTGGCCGAGGCCTGGATCTGGAACGCGGTGGCGTACGCCGCCTCCCAGCGCAGGATGACCTGGCTGAGGGTGGCGGTGTCACCGAGGTCGACCTGGATCCACTGCGGGTCGCTGGCCGCGCTCGACCAGCGGGTGCCGTTGTTGCCGTCGACCGCGGCCGTCGCGGGCGTGCCCGCGTTCTCCACCGACGACGCGGTGACGGGCTTGCCCTGCGAGAGCAGGGTCACCGCGGCGTTCGCCGTGCTGCTGCCGATCACGACCAGGTAGGCCATGAGGAGTACGCCCACGGTTGCGAGCACGAGGGCGTACAGGGGTCTGCCGCGGGATACGGCCAGACGGGGGACGGATTGCATCTCTTCTCCCTGCTAGGGGCCTGGAGGACGGGTCCGGCCGGCCTGTGCGATCAGGACGGTCGGTGGACGGTAGAGAGCGCTCTCTGAAACAGAGGGTTGTCGTTTGTTCGATGACTGTCAAGGGCGTGTTTCGACGGTGTGTCGTAGAGATCTGTTCAGAAGGTGCCCAGGCAGCGCTTTTGTTGCCGGGTACAGCATTCCGGCCGCCGAGTTGGCATGGCCCGCATTTGTCGATCATGGGAGAGCGATTGCCCACGATCGTCCGCGGCGCGCCGGGCCGCCACGACGGGTCGTCCGGCGGCCGCGGGCAGCCCCCACGGGCACCTGCCGTAACCTGCTTGGCTGGCGTACACAGCGGGAATGTCCGATCATGTTGCGGAAGATGTGGCGTCCGTGACAGAACGGGCACGCCGCCCAGGTTAGGCGCGGTTGCCGCTGGGTACTGGCGGCTTGCCAGCCGCGCCGAGGAAAGGATCCCCATGGCGGATGCGGTAACCGTTGACGAGATCAACCCGGGTGATCACGCCTGCCTGACGTTCACCGACCCGGATGAGCGGCTGGATCTGGTCGCCGAGTTCGTCGCGGACGGCCTGCACCGCGGACAGCGGGTGATCTGCTTCACCGACGCCCTGACCCCGGACGAGCTGGCCCAGGAGCTGGCCATGCGCGAGGTCGCCGCCGCGGCGGCCATCGGCCGCGGCCAGCTCACCCTGTACGCCAGCCAGGACGCCCCGGCCGTGGACGGCGGGGCGACCGCCGAACGCATGGTCGCCCTGATCGCGCAGGAGCGCCACCAGGCAGCCCGGCGCGGCATCCCTGGACTGCGGGTCGCCGCCGACATGTGCTGGGCGGGCAGCCCGATCGCGATCGACCAGCTGGTCGCCTTCGAGCAGCAGGCGGCGAGCCTGTTCACCGACGGGCGGCTCACCGCGATCTGCCAGTACGACCGCGAGACGTTCGACTCGGTGACGCTGGCCTTCGCCACCGACGCCCACCACAAGACGGTCGCGGCGCTGGCCTACCACGACACGCCGCTGCTGCGGATCTGCCGCCAGCACCGCCCGCCCGGCGTGCGCATCGCCGGCGAGATGGACTACACCCACCTGCAGCCCCTGCAGCAGGCGCTCACCGAGGCGCTGCGGCTGGACGACAACATCCACCTGAACCTGAGCAGGCTGCGGTTCATCGACGTCACGGCGGCCACCGCCATCGTCAAGGCCGCCGCGGCCCTGCCAGCCGGACGGCGCATGATCGTCTCCTGTCCGTCCGCGGTGGCCGTGGTGCTCGACGCCGTCGCGGCCGAACACGTTCCGCAGCTCGCGCTGCAGAGGCAGTCATGACGGGCGCCGACCAGTTCCAGGACCCTTCGCCCGCGGTGGCGGAGCCGACCGGGCTGGACACCGTCTTCGTCGCCGACGACCTGTACACGCTGCGCGCGGCCGTCGCCGCGCACGCCGGCGAACTCGGGCTGGCCGAACCGGGGCTGGGCAGGCTGCTGGTGGTGGCCACGGAACTGGCCACCAACGCCATCCGGCACGGCGGCGGCAAGGGCCGGTTGCGCCTGTGGCGCCACGACGGCTCGATCGTCTGCCAGGTCAGCGACGACGGTCCGGGCATCGCCGACACGGCCAGCGCGGGCATGAGCCAGGTGCCGCTGAGCACCGAGGGCGGACGCGGGCTGTGGGTGGTCCGCCAGTTCACCGACGAGATGACGATCGCGGTCCAGGACCCCGGCACCAGCATCACCGTCAAAATCCGGCTCTGATCCGGGTCACCGCTCCGGCCCCGAGTCGTGGGCCAGCAGCGCGACCTGCACCCGGTTGTTCAGCTCCAGCTTCGCCAGCAGGCGCGACACGTACGCCTTGACCGTGGCGACACTCATGTGCAGGCGTACGCCGATCTCCGCGTTCGACAGGCCCTGCCCGATCGCGACCGCGACCTCCCGCTCCCGCTCGGTCAACCGGCTCAGCAGCTGCTGCGCGTGCGCCGCGCGGGCGGCTCCGGGACCCGCGGTCACCTGGTCGATCAGCCGCCGGGTCACCGACGGCGACAGCATCGGCTCGCCCGCCGCGACCCGGCGCAGGGCACGTACCAGCTCCGCGGGCGGGGTGTCCTTGAGCAGGAAGCCGCTGGCCCCGGCCCGCAGCGCCCGCAGCACCTGCTCGTCGGCGTCGAACGTGGTCAGCACGACCACGTCCGGCGCGCCCGGCCGGCGGCGCAGCAGTTCAGTCGCGGCGAGCCCGTCCAGGCGCGGCATGCGGATGTCCATCAGCACGATGTCGGGCGCATGCGCGGCCACCGCCGCGGGCACCTCGGTGCCGTCCGCGGCCTCCCCGACGACCCGCAGGTCGTCCAGCCCGGCCAGCATCATCGACAGGCCCGCGCGCACCAGCGGATCGTCGTCGACGATCAGCAGCCGGATCACGCCGGCCACGGCTGCCACGTCCACAACCGGAAATCGCCCGCCAGGGTGCGCCCGTGCTCGATCCGCCCACCGGCCAGCGACACCCGCTCGGCGAGCCCGACCAGACCCGTGCCGGTCCCCGGGATGCCCCGCTCCGGCAACACCCCGACCGGCGCGCGGCTGAGCACCTCGACCGTGATGCCCTGCTCCGGCCCGCCCTCGACGGCGACCTGCACCGCGGCGCCGGGCGCGTGCTTGCGGGCGTTGGTCAGACCCTCCTGGACCACCCGGTACGCGGTGCGCGCCACGTGCGCGGGCAGCTCCACCGGGTCCGGCAGCCGCTGGGTCAGCCGCACCCGCATCCCGGCCGACGCCGACTCGGCGACCAGCTCCGGCAGGTCCGACAGCGTGGGCTGGGGGCGTTCGGGCTCGCCATCGGGCTCGCCGGGCGCGCGGAGGACCCCGATGACCGCACGCAGATCCTGCAGGGCCTGGTGGGCGCTGTCGCGGATCACCCCCGCCGCGCGAGCGACCTCCTCGGCGGACGCGTCGGGCCGGAACTCCAGCGCGCCCGCGTGCAGGCTGAGCAGCGAGATCCGGTGCGCGAGCACGTCGTGCATCTCCCGGGCGATGCGGGTGCGCTCCAGCTGGCGGGCCTGCGCGACGCGCAGCTCCTGCTCGGCCTCGGCGCGCACCGCCCGATCCCGCAGCGTGTGCACCAGCTGCCGGCGTGCGCCGACCACCAGCGCCCAGCCGGTGATCACGGCGAGGACCAGCCAGGTCCAGGCCACCGACGGCCAGTAGGACATTTCCGGGTCGGGGTACAGGCGCAGATACTGCAGCGACAGCACCGCGTGGGCCGCGCCGACCGCCAGCACCGCGCCCAGTCTGCCCCGCGCGCCGAGCGTCAGCAGGGCGATGATCGCCGCCCCACCCGACAGCGGCGAGAACGCCCCCGCGACCGCCGTCGCCACAGCCAGCGCCAGCGGGAAGCGCCGCCGCCAGAACAGCGCCGCGCACAGCACCACCCCGGCGACGAGGTCGGCGAGCTGGACCAGCTCCGGCACCGGCCGCCCGGCGGCTTCCAGGTCGTACACGCTCAGCCCGATGAGCACCGCGGCGACGAACAGGGCGACGTCGACCGCCCAGTCCCGGGCCGTGCGCCGCCGCCCGGCCCCGTCCGGCTGCAGGTCGCCGGGCAGCAGCTGGCGCAGCAGTCGCGGGGAGTGGGCGGGGGCGGCGGTGCTCGTCATGGTGGATTCCAGGGTACGGGCGGCCTGATCGGGCGGGTACCGACTTTGGTCTACGCCTGCCGCAGACCTTGGTCGGCGAACGTCGCCCTGCGGCCGCTGCGGGACAGGGCCCGCGCCCGCGACGCTGGCAGACATGATCGAAGTCGCGCATCTCACCAAGCGCTACGGCGCGCAGACGGCCGTCGACGACGTGTCGTTCCACTGCACGCCCGGCACCGTCACCGGCTTCCTCGGCCCGAACGGGGCCGGCAAGTCCACCACCATGCGGATGATCTGCGGGCTCACCCCGCCGACCGGCGGCCACGCCACCGTCGCCGGCCGCCCCTACCGGCAGCTGCCGAACCCCGGCCGGGAGGTCGGCATCCTGCTCGACGCCTCCGCCCAGCACCCCGGCCGCACCGGCCGCGAGACGCTCACCCTGGCCGCGCACCTGCTGCGGGTGCCCACCAGCCGGGTCGGCGAGCTGCTGGCGCGGGTCGACCTTCCCGCCGCTGCGGCCCGCAAACGCGTCGGCGACTACTCCCTCGGCATGCGCCAGCGCCTCGGCCTGGCCCAGGCCCTGCTCGGCGATCCGCGGGCGCTGATCCTCGACGAGCCCGCCAACGGCCTGGACCCCGAGGGCATCTACTGGATGCGCGGCCTGCTGCGCGACTTCGCCGACCGCGGCGGCACCGTGCTGCTCTCCTCGCACCTGCTGCGCGAGGTCGAAGCGGTCGCCGACCGGCTCGTCATGATCGGCAACGGGCGGGTCGTCGCCCGGGGCGCCAAGGACGAACTGCTGTCCAGCACCGGAATGCGGGTACGCGCCCTGGACCCCGCCGCGCTGCACAGCGCCCTCACGGCGGCCGGGCTGGCCGCCTCCCCCGCCGACGGCGGCGCGCTGCTCGTCGACGCCACCGCCGAAGCCGTCGGCCGGGCCGCCGCGACCGCGGGCGTGGTGCTGCTGGAACTGCAGCCCGGCCGCGCCCGCGGACTGGAGGAGATGTTCCTCAGCCTCACCAACGGCACCACGACCACTGAAGGGACCGCCCGATGACCGTCCTCGCCCCCGCCCGCGACACCGCCGCCGTCGCGGCGCCATCCCACTCCCCCGTGCCGCTGTGGCGGCTGACCGCGGTCGAGCTGCGCAAGATGGCCGACACCCGGTCCGGCGCGTGGCTGCTGGCCGTCGTCGGCCTGCTCGCCGCCGTCGTCGTCACCGTGCTGTCGCTGACCTCCGACGCCCCCGAGTTCGACTTCGGCGGCCTGCTCGGCCCGACCGTGCTGCCCGCGGCCGTGCTGCTGCCCGTGCTCGGCGTGCTGTCGGTCACCAGCGAATGGTCCCAGCGCACCACGCTCACGACGTACGCGCTGGTGCCGCGGCGGATGCGGGTCGCCACCGCGAAGGTGCTCGCGGCGCTCGCGCTGGCCGTGCTCGCGTACGCGGCATGCCTGGCCGCGACCGCCGCGGCGCTGCCGTTCGCGGGCGGCCCCGACCCGTGGCACCTGTCCGCCGCCGCCCTGGGCAAGGCGGGCCTGTTCCTGGTCGTCAACGTGCTGCTCGGGGTCGCGTTCGGCATGCTGCTGCTCAACTCGGCCCTGGCGATCGTGCTGTACTTCGTGCTGCCGATAGCGTGGAGCATCCTCGGCGAGATGGTGGTGCCGTTGCACCGGCCCGCCGAGTGGCTCGACCTGTCGGTCACCTCGGGCCTGCTCCTGGAGCCGGTGATGACCGGCCGGGACTGGGCCCGGCTGGGCACCTCGGTCGCGGTCTGGATCGTGGTCCCGCTGGTGCTGGGCCTGATCCGGGTGCACCGGCGCGAGGTCAAGTAGTCCCGCGCACCCGCCGAGACGTGCCGCGCCGCATCGCCGCGCGGCTCGTCTCGACTTCGTGGCGACGGGAGACGGCCCAAGGTCGGCTGCCGCAAGCCTTTGGACACCAGGCGTCCGTCTGCCGTCCACTCTCGTGTGGACGGCGCTGGCTACCTTCGCCGCATGGCCCACTCCCCCACGGACCTGACCGCCGAACGCCCCGCCCTGGCCGCCCTGCTGGTGCAACCGCCACGCCGGGTCGCGGACGCCGGGGCGTACGCGACGATGCTCGACCTGGTCGCCCGGGGCGTCCTGGTGACGGACGCGACCGCCGGGACGGTCCAGGCGGCACGGCCCGCTCCCGCCGGGCTGGCCCCGTTCGAGCAGCACGTCCTCGACGCTGTCGTCGCCAGGGTTCCCGGCGGCGCCGGGCCGATCCCGCTCGGCGCGATCGACCTCGGCTCCCCCGAGCAGTCCCAGCAGTGGCACCAGCGGTTCACCGACCTGCTCGCCGAAGCCGCGACCGCGCGCGGGCTGGCACGCCCACGGGCTCCGCTGGGCGTGCGGGCCGTGCTCTGGATCGTGTTCACGGTCCTGTGGGTCGGCGCGGTCGCCGCGGTGTGGCAGGCCGGCCGCCCCCAGCTCGCCATCGGCATGGTGCTCGCCGCGAGCCTGGTCTCGCTGGCGCTGCGGACGCTGAAGCGGATGGTCCCGCACGGCCGGGGAACCGAGCTCTCGGCCCGGTACGCGCGGCTGCGCACCGAACCCGGCATCGGACCCGGGGACCCGCGGCTCCCGTACGCCGTGGCCGCCGGGGCGCGCCTGCCCTGGCTGGGCGCGTCGCCTTTCGCCTACGGCAAGCAGGCGTTCGTGTGGTCGCGGCGCGGCGGGACGTGGCGGCGGGTCGCGGTCGTCGACGGGCGCGGTCTCACGTTCGGCTGGTCGCCGTGGGCGGCGCTGCTGTCGCTGATCCCGTCCGCCGTGTTCTTCGGGATCTGGCTGTACCTGCTGGGCATGTTCTCGGCCGACCTCGACATCGGCGAGGCGGCCGACCTCTGGCAGGTGCTGCTGCTCGCGGCAGGCTGGGTGCTGTGGATCCTCGCCGTCGCCGGGCTGGCGCTGACCGGCTGCCGCGGCCTGTACGACGTCGTCCGCCCGGCTCGGGTCGTCGCCGGACCGGTGATCTGGCTGGAGTCGGACAAAGCCGAGGAGAACACGACCTACCGCGTGGCGGTCGACGACGGCTCCGACGTCGCCGTGCGCTACGAGATCGGCGCTCCGCTCTACCACCAGTTGCGCAAGGACCAGTGGCTGCGGCTGGAGGTCACCCCGAAGCTCAGCCACGTACGCCGGGCGGAGATCGTCGAGGGCTAGGACCGCTGACAAGGCGGTCGTCTGCTCCGGTGCTCCAGGCGGGAGTCGAACCCGCTACCGTCCGCTTTAGAGGCGGCCGCTCTGCCGTTGAGCTACTGGAGCGTGTGCGCACGGGGGCGGGCGTGCGCCCGTCCCCGTGGACCGCACGGGACGCTGACCCCCGTCGAATCCGTCAGCGTACCGAAATGATCTCCGTTCAGCCGACCGGGTCTTCGATCCGGTTCCGCAACTGCTCGTCCGCGATCGTCGCCCTGGCGGCCCGCAACTCTTCAGCCGTCAGCGATCGGCCGAGCCCGTCCAGCGTGCGCAGCACGAACCGCTGCGTCGCGACGCGACGGTTGAGCACGTCCAGAGCACGTGCCTGCCGCCACACCTTGCGCTGCAGCCACCGCGTGACCTGCGGCAGGCCCTGCCGTTCGAGCTGCGAGCGCAGCGCGTCGCGCTCCTCGGCCGCCTCGGCGTAGCGGGCGTAGAGGTCCTTACCCGTGTTTTCGGTCATCTCCATTCACCTCCTCTCGCGTGCGCAGAGCGAGAGGGAGGCGGGAGACGTGCCGCCAGGCAACCGGCTCCAGCGCGACGGCGGTCAGGCCGCCGTCGAGATCGGGTTCGCGGAAGGCGACGGCGCGCAGGCCGTCCGTGGCGACACGGTCGGCCAGGCGGTGCAGCGACGGTTCGTCGGGCACGGCGAGCAGCACGAGCACGTTGGACGAATGTTGCCAGCCTGCGACGACGTCAGGGTGGGCCAGCGCGAAGTCGAGCGCGGCATGGGTCGCCTGGCAGGCCTGGGTGCCGACGGGAAGGTCGGACCGGGTGACCACGTAGAGGCGGGAAACCTAGCGGTGCGGCATGGCACGAAAGATAGCCCATGCCGTCAACTCCCGCCACCCCGTGGCCGAACCCGCCTGTTCGCACCGGATCCGACCACGACGGTCACACGTCCTTGCGGCGCAGCAGACCTGCGAGGCGGTCGCGCAGTCCCAGGGTGGGGCCAGCGCCTTGCCGGTCGATCAGTTTGCGGATCGTGTCGAAGGTGACGACGGTCGGGTTGCGGTCGCCGTCGGCGATCAGGCCGATGCACAGCATCACGAACTCGCGCCCGGCACGGTGCTGCGCGATGAAGACCGGTGCGCCGGTGAACCCGTCCGGCAGCGCACCCGCCCAGCGTACGACCCGGTCCGGGTCACGGGTGACACCCGACGTCGCGATGGCCAGCGGCCGCGGCTCCCCCGGTGTCCCCGGCTCCGTGGTGACGTGACCCAGGGCGTACGCCGTATGTGGCTCGCCGCCCAGGCCCCGCAGGTGCTCGGAGCGGGCGGCGACACCGTCGGTCACCTGCTGCGTGGACCAACTCCAGCCCTTGCGCTCGGCGTGCTCATGAAGCAGCGTCGAGCGCATCAACGCCACCTTCGCGGCCCGTGACCAGCCCTGCTCGAACTCGAGCACGGCCAGGTGGTCGGCTGCAGCCCCGGCGGGCTGGATCAGTTCGGGCCGCAGCCGGACCTCGCCGACCTCGCTGCGCGTCAGCACGTCCGCGGTCAGCAGCCATTCGCGGACCCGGTCCTCGTCCGGGGTCGACTCCACGAGTTCGTTGTAGAGGAATGCGGTTCCGCCGCGGCCGCCCAACGGCCCGACGGGCAGCGTGCAGCCACCCCACGTCTCCACGATCAGGTCAGCAATGGGATCTTCCTCGGTCACGGCGGCCATCATGCCGTCTCCGGCCCGGCTCGTGACCACCGGGATGCGGGCAGTCGCGCACGATCCCGACGCGGTACCGCCGACGGGCGTCCTGCGATCCAGCGGAGTAGGGCCTTAAGCTGCCCGCTGTGTTCTTACGGGAGATGCCGGCACTGCTGGCCGCTGCGCTCAAGGCGCCCTTCGCCAACGACCATGAGGGCCATGACTTCCAGGCGCTCGACGAGTTCGCATCGTCGGAGGAGATCACGGACTGGTGGACGGCCTGGACCGGCAACGAGGACGCCGGCGTGCCGCCCTTCCGTTTCTTCGGCCAGGACGGCTCGGGCGGTCAGGCGGGCATCTGGCTGCGCGACCCGGAGGCGGCGATCGAGACCCAGCCGGTGGTGTTCCTCGGCTCCGAAGGCCAGCTGGCCGTGATCGCCAAGGACCTCGCCGACTACCTGTGGCTGCTGGCCAACGGCGTCGGCCCCCTGGAGGCGGTCGACGACCAGGACCGTACGCCGGAGCCGATCCCCGAGCTCATCGCGCTCGCCCACGGCGAGCCGCGCTCGGTCGAGGCCATCCTCTCCGAAACCGGTCCCATCCTGGCCGCCCTGGAAGAGCTCGTCGAGGAAACCGTGAACGGCCCCTTCTTCGAGGACGGCGAACCGCTGGACTGACCAGCGGGCCGCCGGCTCGCATGGCGCGTCAGGGCAGGCTGTGCTTGGCGAAGTAGTCGGCGATCAGGGTGCTGGCGTCCACGGGGTGCTCGCGGGCGTTCGGCCATTCATGGGTCATGGTCGGCAGCGCGTACACCACGTGCTCGCCGCCGTTGGCGCAGGTGGACACCCTGCGCTCGGCGCGCCCGCGGGCGTTGGCGATCGGGGTGACGACCGGCGCGGCACACTGCGCCGCCTCCCGCCACGATTCGTTGGTGGTGCCCCATGCCGGTGAGAGCATGTCCTGTCCACCCTGGAACGTCACCACCGACACCGGGTTGCCGGTGCCGAGCGGTGTGGTCCAGGCGGCGACGGTGTCCATCCGCCCGCTGACCGGCGCGATCGCGGCGAAGCGCCCCGGCAGCTCCCGGGCCAGCCGGTAGCTGAACGCGGCCCCGGCGGAGAACCCCGCGACGTAGGTCCGCTTGCGGTCCGCGCCCCAGGTGGACGCGAGATTGTCCACAAGAGCGGCGACGAATCCGACGTCGCCGCTGGCGGGATCACCCGCGGTGCCGGAGTCCCACCGGCCGCCCAGGCCCTGCGGGTAGGCGACCAGGAAGCCGCCCTTGTCCGCGAGCGGGTTCATGCCGCTCTGCCCGGCCGCGCCCGCACTGTTGCCCGGCTGGCCGTGCAGGACCAGTACCAGTGGTGACGGCGTGCCCGGCCGATAGCCGGGTGGCGCGTGCAGCGTGTAGTCGCGCTTCACACCGGCGTGCACGATCGCGAGGGAGTGGTCGCCGGGGCCGGGCTGGTCCGGCGGCAGGCTGATGACCGGGCTCGGGCTCGCCGCCGGTGGCGTCGGCGCGGCAGGGCTGCAGGCGGTGAGTACGGTGGCGATGCCGAGCAGGGCGAAGACGCGTTTCACGAGTACCCCCTATGTCAGAGTTGACATGTCAGAAGTTACATAGTGAGGAGACCGCATGGCGGCCGCAGACGGTGACGATTCGGCATCGATGGCCGGCTCGACGCTGGGCTATGCGCTGCTGTCCCTGCTCACCCGCGGCCCGGCCACCGGCTACCAGCTGACGCAGCAGGTCAAAGCCCCGATCGGGCACTTCTGGACCGCCCGGCACAGCCAGATCTACCCCGAACTGGCGCGCCTTTCCTCAGCAGGCTGGGTCGCATCCGTCGAGCAGGCCGGACCGGGCCCGCGGGCCAAGAAGACCTACGCCATCACCCCGTCCGGGCTGGCCGCCCTGCGCTCCTGGCTCGTCATCCCGCCGACGGCCCAGCCGCGCAGCGAGATCACCCTGAAGGCGTACGCCGCCACCAGCGCCGACCCCGCCGCCATGGCCGCCCTCTACACCGACCTCGCCGAGCGCTCCACCCGCCTGCTCGCCGAGTATGAGCAGGACGCCGAACGCATGCGCGCCGCGGGCCAGGACGATCCGGCCCATCCCCGGTTCGGCAACTACGCCGTGCTGCTGATGGGCATCGAGTCGCAGCGCGCCGTGCACCGCTGGGCCCACTGGCTGGCCGCCTGTCTGCGTACCGGCCGACCCGCGCCCTACCGGGACACCACCGGCGATTGACGGGCGCACCACCTGGGAAAACGCGCCGGTGGGCGGCACCGGGAGAAGCGCGCGACACTGATATTGAGTGGCCAGACGGCACGACGCTCGGCACACTCCTCAGTCGGCACCGACGACGGGGGAAGACCGAACATGCCATTCCAGACCATCAGTGACACCGCTGCGCCGCTGCGGCTGTGGGCCGATCCCGCGACCGTGGACGAGCGCGCCATGGATCAGCTCCGCAACGTCGCGGCCCTGCCGTGGACGCACGCGGTCGCGGTCATGCCCGACGTGCACGTCGGGATCGGCGCGACGGTCGGCTCGGTCATCGCCATGCGCGGCGCGGTGGCCCCGGCCGCCGTCGGCGTGGACATCGGCTGCGGCATGACCGCCCAGCTGACGTCGCTGCGCGGCCGTGACCTGCCCGACGACCTGGGCAAGCTGCGGTCGGCGATCGAGAAGGCCGTGCCGGTCGGCATGGGCCTGCACCAGCACTCGGTCGACGTGGACCACCTCAACACCGGCCTGCGCGGCTGGCACCGGTTCTGGACCGACTTCGACGACCTGTCGGCCCCGCACGTGCTGCGGCGCAAGGGCCGGGCGATGCAGCAACTGGGCACCCTCGGCGGCGGCAACCACTTCATCGAGGTGTGCCTCGACGGCGAGGACCGGGTCTGGCTGATGCTGCACTCGGGCTCGCGCGGCGTGGGCAACGAGCTGGCGCAGTACCACATCGCCAAGGCCAAGGACCTGCCGCACAACGCCGACCTGCCCGACCCCGACCTGGCGGTGTTCGTCACCGGCGAGCCGACGATGGAGGCCTACCGGCGGGACCTGTTCTGGGCGCAGGACTACGCCCGGCGCAACCGGGCGGTGATGATGGCGCTGCTGCGCGATGTGGTGCGCAAGCAGTTCAAGAAGGTCGCGTTCGAGCCGGAGATCTCCTGCCACCACAACTATGTCGCTGAGGAGTTCCACGACGGGCAGGAGCTGCTGGTCACCCGCAAGGGCGCGATCCGCGCCGGGGCGGGCGACGTCGGCATCATCCCCGGTTCGATGGGCGCTTCGTCGTTCATCGTGCAGGGCCTGGGTTCGGCCGCGGCGCTGCAGTCGGCGTCGCACGGCGCGGGGCGCAAGATGAGCCGCAACGAGGCGCGTCGCCGCTTCAACACCCGCGACCTGGCCGAGCAGACCAAGGGCGTCGAGTGCCGCAAGGACAACGGCGTGGTCGACGAGATCCCGGCCGCCTACAAGAACATCGACGAGGTCATGGCCCAGCAGTCCGATCTGGTCACCGTGGTGGCCCGGCTCAAGCAGGTCGTCTGCGTCAAGGGCTGATCCGCGGCGGCGTCCGCTGCGTTTCACGACGCGGCGGGCGTCGTCGCCGACACGCCCGGCCGACGACGCCACGCCGCTGATCTCCGCAATTTCCGCAACGTTCCCGCAGGCCAAGGGCGCGCGAACAGCGGCCGAACTCTGCCGGCGCACCTTGCCATCGCATGCCCGACACTCCACTATGTACCGCATCCATTGAACGACATGAGATCCTTCGCCACGAGCGACGGATCGGATGCGAAGGAGACGTCATGCGCTCATCGCGCCTGCGCCATCTCGTCCTACCCGCCTGCTTGGCGATGGCCGCCGTGCTCACCGCGGCGCCCGCCACCGCACAGGTGCCCCAGCAGACCGCTGCCCTGACCGCCGCACCGGCCGGGGTCGCGACGGCTCTGGACACCCTCGCGAAGCAGGTCGCCGCCTCCCTGAGCGACCCGGCCGCGCGCCGCGCTCTGGTCTCCGCGCTGAAGGCCGGCCCCGTCGACCTGTCCACCCTGCGGACCGGCACCGTGCTGCCGAGCCGGGTGCGCACCGCCGACCACGCCGTACGCGCAGCCAAGGGTCTGCCCGAGTCCACCGGATCGCTCATCCGGGCCCGCCTGGCCGACGACTCCATGGCCGCCGCCCTCGCCGCGGGCGCGGTCCCCCTGGTCGCCGCCGCTCCCGGCGACGACGAGACGGCCGTGGTCGTCTCCTACGAGCCCGACGGCAGCCGCGTGCTGCTCGACCCCGTGCGCGTCCCCGCCCGCCCGGTGGTCGTCGTCGAGGTCGACGTCGCCAAGGCGCTGCCCGCCGGCCTGGACGTGGTGCGCCAGGTGCTCGCCCAGCGCGGTGTCACCGGTGCGGTCGCGCCCGCCGCGCGGGCGAGCGGCGGCTACTGGGCCACCAAGCTGAACGCGGTCCGGCTGTCCAACGACCAGGAGCCCTGGATCAAGGGCGCGGCCGAGATCTACAGCATCGTCGGCGGGTTCGGCCTCGACGGCACGCCCAAGGTCGACATCGTGCAGCAGCCGTACCTGGACAACGACGGCACCACCTACTACCCGAACCAGTTGCTGGTCCACTTCTCCGCCTACAAGTACAACCTCGCCGACGTGGTCATGATGGAGGACGACGGCGACACCAACTACCAGCAGCTCGCCCAGGCGATCGCCGCGGTGCTGCTGACGATCGCCGACGCCGGGGCGTACATCCCGCTGGTGGACGCGATCCTGTCGGCCATCCCGTCCTCCTGGTGGACCGACGACCCCGACTACGTCGACTCCTGGTACACCCTGTCCACGGCGAGCAGCGGCCGGCTCAACGGCGCGGCCGCCAACGGGTGGATCGAGGTCAGCCCGTACTGGGTTGCCGAGCTCTGAGCACCGTGCGGCGCGGGTCCGGCCCGCGCCGCACGCACCGGCGATGAGCTGCGAGGACGCAATAGGATGGAGATGGCGCAGCCGCTGCGGATCGGCCACAGGTTCCGAAACCGCCGGAGGTGACCCATGAATGCCGCCCCGATCGTCGTCGGCGTCGACGGCTCCCCCTCAGCCGACCTGGCACTGCGCTGGGCGGCCGACGAGGCCCGCCTGCGCCACATTGCGCTCAAACTCGTCTACGTCGTCGACTCCCCCGGTCCGCGCGGCGCGTACGGGTACCTCACCGACGAGGTGTCCTGCTTCGGCGAGGACCTGCTGAACCGGGCCAAGGAACTCATCGCCGACCGGCAGGTGCCGGCCACGGCCGCGATCGTGTGCGACGACGCCGCGCACGGGCTGATCCGCGAGGCCACCGGCGCCGCGATGCTGGTGGTGGGCAGCCGCGGGCACGGCGGCTTCCACGACCTGCTCCTGGGTTCGACGAGCCTGCAGACCGCGATGCACGCCCCCTGCCCGGTCACCGTGGTGCGCCCGCGCGGCGACGGCGAACCCGGGCAGGTCGTGCTCGGCACCGACGGCTCGCCCCGTTCGGCCGCCGCGGCACGGGTCGCGTTCGAGGAGGCGCGGCTGCGCCGGACCGGGGTGACCGTCGTGCACGCCTGGCGCGGCTCGCTGTCCGAGGCCACCGCCGGGCTGCCCGAACAGGACGCGAGCGAGGTCAAGGCGTGGATGGTGCTCAACGACGCGCTCGCGCCGTGGCTGTCGCGCTACCCCGACGTGCCGGTGCGCAAGGTACTGCGCAAGGACGCGGCGGCCCGCGCGCTGATCGAGGAGTCGGCCGGGGCCGAGCTGGTGGTCGTCGGTCGGCGCGGCCGTGGCGGCTTCGCCAGCCTGGTGCTGGGCTCGGCCGGGCACGCGCTGCTGCACCACGCGGCCTGTCCGGTGGCGGTCGTGTCCGGTTGACGTGCCCGGATCAGCGCAGGGTCGGCACCGAGCCGTTGTCGGCCACGGTGACGTCCACCCCGGGCAGGTCGGCGGCCCACCGCTCGACGGCGGCGGTCAGCGCCGGGTCGGCCACGGCCCGGCCGAGGCCGACGGCGTAACGCGTCACCGGTCCGGTCACGAACGGCCGCGGCCAGGCGTGCGCCTGCGGGGCTCCGGCCTCGTCGAGCACGCTGAGCAGCGCACGCATCCGCCCACGGACCCGGCCGAGCGTGTCGTCGGTGTCGCCGCGAACGGCGACCACGGCCCAGGACGCGTGGCGGCGGTGCAGTGGCGGCGGCGCGGCCAGCAGCGGCCACGGGTCGCCGCCGGTCTTCGACGCCTCCTCCATGACCTCCCACGCCTGGTAGAGCTCCTGGGCGAGCAGGTCCCACCCGCCGGGTGCGAGCTGGTCGGCGCAGCTGCGCACGGGCGCGGTCGGGGTGAGCACGACACCCTGGGGGTGTACGCCGTCGATCTCGCCGGTCAGCGACACCGGCTGCCGCCAGTCCCAGGCCGCCCAGTCCTCGAAGAAACGATGCAGCAGCGTCGCGGCGGTGGCGTCGGCGGGTGCGCTGAGCACGGTCCGCGCGGCGAGCACCGACCAGGCCAGGCCGGGCAGCCCGCCGAACGGGGCCGAGTCCAGGCCCTTCGCCCGCGCCCAGCCCTTGACCTGCCGGGCGAGCCGCGCGAACGCGCCGTGGCGGGAGCCGACCGCTTCGCGTACCGCGTCGGCGTCGCTGACCGCGCTCAGCGCGACGGCGGCCTCCTCGCCCAGCTCGGCGCGCCGGGCGACCGCCTCCTTTGGCGCGAGCCCGCCCGTGCCGACGACCACGACGTCGACGTCGAGGTCCCGGACCGACAGCCCCAGCCGGGGCACCCGCGCACCGGGCACCTGCCGTAGGGACATCGCGGCGGGCAGGGCACGGGCCACCCGTGCCACCACCGCGGCGGGGTCGACCTGGCCGGGCAACGCCGCCACCAGGTCCAGATCGGCTTCCGGCAGCGCACAGCCCATCCGCCGCGACCCGGTGACGTGCACGGCGCCCTCCGCGAACTCCGTGGCCAGGCGTTCGACCACCGCCGATGCCGGGTCGGCCGACGCGGGCGAGACGTCCGAGGTCGGGTCGGGCAGCCAGCGCAATTCGCCGGTGCCGAGGGTCAGCACGGCTCGCGGGACCATCGGCTCGTCGCCGCGCCGGGACAGCAGCACCAGCTCGCCGACCTGCGCCCGGGACTCGCCGAGCCGGGCGGCGCAGAGGGCGGCGACGCGCTGCGGGTCGCGGCTGCGGCCCAGGGTCAGGTGCGGCGTGAAGCCCTCGGCCCGGCCCCGGCAGCGCGGAAAACGCTGCCGCAGTGCCTGCCACAGCCGGTTCCAGGGCGCGTCGCCGTCGGCGGCGGGGTCGAGCCAGATCGTCGCGTCGTCGCGGTGGCCGAACGTGTGCACCCCGTCCAGCCGTACAGCGAACGGCGCGATCTCGGCGGCCGCGGCGGCCAGCAGCGGCGCGGCCTGCTCGAAGTCTGACTCGGGCACGAACCCGAACAGCACGTTCACGTGCGGCGGCCAGCGGTGGATCTGCGGATCGTGGGCCTGTCGCAGCTCCTGGATCGCCGGCCACAGCCGCTCGGGAGGCAGCCATGCCAGCGCGGTCCGGGCGGTCGGCGCGACGTCGAGCACGTCGCGGTCCCCCGCACCGGCGAAGGTCAGGTCCACCGCGACGCCGTAGTGGTCCGACGGGAACAGCCCGTCGGGCTCCGGCCGGTCGCCGACCAGCGCCGCGGCGGTGACGGCGGCGCGGCCGCGCAGCAGGACCCGGTCCAGGCGGCGCGGCACACCGGACAGCGACGACACCGCCGCGAGCGGGTTGACGACCGGGTCGAAGGTCGGGGTGCTGTCGGCGGGGCCGTGCGCCTGGGTCCACGCGTCGTCCATGCCGAGCATCGCGGTGGGCGCGGTGCCGTCGTCGTTGAAGTCGCCGAGCAGGACCAGGTCGGCGGCGATGTCGGCGAGGCCTTCGGCGAGCCGGGTCAGTTCGTCCTGCCGCCGCCCCGCGCCGTCGGTGGAGTGGTCGCTGCTCAGGTGGGTCGCCGCGATCGCGAGCGGCCCGGCGGCGGTGTCGACCACGATCGCGACGGCGGCCTTGTGCGGGGCGAGCCGGTGGCTGCCGGCCTCGCGTACCGGCAGGCGGCTCAGCAGGACGAGGCCGCCGGGGCCGGCAGTGTCCGGGGCGGCGTTGAGGGTGTAGGCGGCGCAGACCCACGGCGCGTCGCGCAGCAGCGCGAGCAGTTCAGGCTCGACCTCCTGCAGCGCGATGACGTCGGCGTCGGCGGCCTGGAGCGCGGCCAGCAGCAGGGGCCGGCGGCGGGCGGTGTCGATGCGGTCGGCGTCGTAGCGGTCCCACAGCGTGTTCCAGGTGAGCAGCCGCAGGCGGCCGGGTGCGGCCGGCTCGGCGGCCGGCGTGGCACACCAGCCGTGGCCGGGTTGCCAGGAGTGCGGGGTGCTCGGGGTGAAGAACGGCGCGGGCAGCAGCCCCTGGTGGTGGACCAGGCCGGCGCCGGAGGTGTCGACGCGGTCCACGCCGGTGGCGCGGTCCCAGACGAGTTCGCCGTCGGCCTCGATGAACAGCACCCGGTGCCAGGGGGTGTCGCCGCCGGGTTTGAACGCGGGCAGCGGCACGCGTTTGGGCGCGGCGTCGCGCTGGCGTACGCCGAACACGAAACGCTCCGGGTCGAACCGCGGGTCCCAGCGCACTCGGTGGTAGATCTGCTCGCTGGTACGCATGTCCCCCGCCTGTCCCGATGATCGACCCCAGTATCGCGGCCCGGCCCGCCGCGGCCCACCGGATTTCGTCTCCCGGACGCGTTACCGGGGCGTCGAGCTGGGAAAATAGAGGTGAAGTGCGGATACCTGACTGGGGGTGACCACGATGTCGGGCAACAAGACCGTCGTCTATCAGGGCCCTGGGCACGTCAGCGTCGAAGACCTCGACTACCCGAAGCTGGAACTGGCGGAACAACACCGCAAGATCAACCATGGCGTGATCCTCAAGGTCGTCGCCACCAACATCTGCGGCAGCGACCAGCACATGGTCCGCGGCCGCACCACCGCCCCGGAGGGGCAGACGCTAGGCCACGAGATCACCGGTGAGGTGGTCGAAGTCGGGCCGGACGTCGAGTTCATCAAGGTCGGCGACCTGTGCTCGGTCCCGTTCAACATCGCATGCGGCCGGTGCCGCATGTGCATGGAGGGCCACACGGGCGTATGCCTCAACGTCAACCCGGCGCGGGCGGGCGCGGCGTACGGCTACGTGGACATGGGCGGCTGGCTCGGCGGCCAGGCACAGTACGTGCTGGTGCCCTACGCCGACTGGAACCTGCTCAAGTTCCCCGACAAGGACCGGGCCATGGACAAGATCCTTGACCTGGCCATGCTGAGCGACATCTTCCCGACCGGCTACCACGGCTGCTACACCGCGGGCGTGACCACCGGCTCCACGGTCTACATCGCCGGAGCCGGGCCCGTCGGGCTCGCGGCGGCCACGTCGGCGCTGCTGCTGGGTGCGGCGGTCGTCATCGTCGGCGACCTCAACGAGCAGCGGCTCGCCCAGGCCCGCAGCTTCGGTTGCGAGACCGTCGACCTGACCTCAGACGCGCCACTGGCCGACATGATCGAGCAGATCACCGGGGAGCCGGAGGTCGACGCCGCCGTCGACGCGGTCGGCTTCGAAGCGCGCGGGCACGGCGCGGACGCGGGTGAGGAGCCCGCCACGGTGCTCAACGACATCATGTCGATCGCCCGGCCGGCGGCCCGCCTGGGTGTGCCGGGGCTGTACGTGACCGGTGACCCCGGCGGCAAGGACGAGGAGGCGAAGGTAGGCAGCCTACGGGTGCGGATCGGGCTGGGCTGGGCGAAGTCGCACAGCTTCACCACCGGCCAGTGCCCGGTCAAGCAGTACAACCGGCAGCTGATGATGGCGATCCTGCACGACCGCACGCACATCGCCAAGAACGTGCACGCCACGGTGCTGCCGCTCGACGACGCCCCGAAGGGCTACACCGACTTCGACCACGGTGCGGCGAGCAAGTACGTGCTCGACCCGAACCGCGAGCTGGTCGGCGCGGGCGTCTGACTACATGGCCACGGCCGTGCCGACGCCGTGAGCGCGGGCCCAGTCGTGCACGACCGCGGCGGCGGCCACGTCGAGGGCGCCGTGGCCGGTCGACTTGAACACCGTCAGCCCGCCCCGGCCACCACGGCCGGGGTGGGCTCCGTCGAGCACCGCGCCGAGCAGCGTGACCCGGGCCGGGTCGATGCCCTGCAGCTCGTACGCCCCGGCGGGCGGCGGCGCGGTGACCGCCCCCGGCCACTCGGCGAACAGGGCGCCGTCGGCGAGCACGACCGGGTCGAGTTCGGGCCCGTGCGAGCCGCCGACGGAGCTGACGTGTGCGTCTTCGCGCAGCCAGGCCCGAGGGAACAGCGGTGCGGTCGCGCCGGTGCAGCAGAACACGACGTCGGCGTCGCGTACCGCGTCTTCGATGCCCGCCGCCTCGGCTTTGGGGTGCCGCGCCGCCAGCTCCGCCGCGCGGGCGGTGTCCCGGCCGCCGACGACGACGGGGATGGTGGCGTCGACGGCCGCGAGCATGGCGAGCTGCGCGGCGGCCTGCACGCCGGTCCCGATGACCGCGACCCGGGACGGCGACGGCCGCAGGGCCCGCATGCTCTGGGTCGCGGACGCGGCGGTGCGTACGGCAGTGAGCGGTTCGGCGTCGAGAAGCGCCCGGACCCGGCCGTCGTGCTCGTCGAACAGGGCGACCAGGCCGCGGTGCGAGCTGCGTCCGACCTGGCCGGGAGTGGCGAAGACGGAGACCAGTTTGGCGGCCAGGCCGATGCCGGGAACGTAGGCGGGCATCGCGCCGAGCAGCCCGCCGGGGGCCTGCGCGGCGATGCGCGGAGGCGCGCAGACCTCGCCGCGGCTCAGGGCGACGAGCGCGACCGCGACGGCGTCGAGCACCCGCAGCGGATCGAGCCCGGCCCTGGTCTGCTCCTTGTCGAGCACGAGCACGTCGTTCACGGTCGGGTCCTTCCCGGATCGGTGGCCGCGGGCACGGTGAGGGTGGCGGCAAGTGTGTTGGTGGCGTCGGCGAGGGCCTGGGCGAGTGCGGACAGGCGCGGCTCGGCGAATTCGGCGTCGGGTCCGACGAGGGTGACCGCGCACAGCGGCGTGCCGCCGGGTGCGACGACGGCGCGGCTCATCGAGCCGATGACCTTGTCGTTGCGGCCGTGTTCGAGGGCGAGGCCAGTGTCGCGGACCCGGGCGAGGTCGGCGAGCAGCCCGTCGAGGGGGTGCCCGGCGGCCTGCGCGACGGCGAGGTAGGGCGCGCGGGCCCGCTCGTCGAGCTGCGCGACCAGGGCCAGCGGCCCGGCGAAGCGGTGCACGGGCAGGGCCTCGTCGCGCAGGTCGCTGAT
Source organism: Catellatospora sp. NPDC049111 (assembly GCF_040648615.1). Lineage (NCBI taxonomy): Bacteria > Bacillati > Actinomycetota > Actinomycetes > Micromonosporales > Micromonosporaceae > Catellatospora > Catellatospora sp. NPDC049111. Next base: position 23,502 of record NZ_JBEZEB010000029.1, read on the forward strand.
CATCTCCAGCCGGGGCGGGCGCACCACGTCGATGACGCGGGACCGGTCGGCTTCGAGGACCTGCAGGTTGACCATCATCGCGGTGCGCTCGGCAAGGTCTTCGAGCACGGGTCGGCACAGCGCCGCCAGCGACCGGCTCGCCGCGGCCCGGGACACCTGCAGGGCCACCGCGCCGGGCAGGTAGTGCTCGCCGGCGCGCTGGACCCAGCCGCGGGCGACCAGGTCGAGCAGCACCCGGTAGGCGGTGGCCCGGTGCAGGCCGACGGCCTGGGCCAGCTCGCCGAGCCGGAGCGGGCGGTCGGCGCGGGCGACGGCCTCGATGAGGTCGAGCGCCTTGTCGACCGCCGAGCTGGCGGATCTCGGCACGGGTCGCCTCCTGGGGTACAGTGCCACTGACGTTTCAAGTAACGATACAGACGTTACATCTGCTGTAACAAGGAGCACCGATGGCCCACGTGGACGAGCCCGCGCCGACCCCGTACGCCCCGCCCGAGGCCGGCACGGTCACCGCGTACCGCAACGCGACGCTCATCGACGGCACCGGCGGCCCCGCCCGGCCCGGGACCACGATCGTCGTCGACGGCGACGTGATCATCGAGGTCATCCCGGACGGCGGCGCCACGATTCCCGACGGCGTGGCCGCGGTAGACGTCGGCGGCGCGTACGTCATCCCCGGCCTCATCGACTCCCACCAGCACCTGGCGACCCCGCCGAACCGGCCCGTCGCCGAGGCGGCGCTGCGCCGACAGGTCTACGGCGGCGTCACCGCGATCCGCGACATGGCCGACGACCTGCGCCAGATCGCCGACCTGACCCGCGCCACCCGCATCGGTGAGATCCCCGGCCCCGACATCCACTACGCGTCCCTGATGGCCGGGCCGAGCTTCTTCGACGACCCGCGCACCTGGCAGGTCTCCCAGGGCGGCACCCCCGGCCACGTGCCCTGGATGCAGGCGATCGACGACGACACCGACCTGCCGCTCGCGGTCGCCATGGCCCGCGGCACCCACGCCACCGCCATCAAGGTCTACGCCGAGCTGCCCGGCACGACCGTCGCCGCGATCACCGCCGAGGCCAAGCGCCAGGGCATCGGCGTATGGGCGCACGCCGCGGTGTTCCCGGCCACCCCCGCCCAGGTCGTCGCCTCCGGCGTGGACGCCGTCTCGCACGTCACCCTGCTCGCCCAGGAGACCGCCGACGAGCCGCTCACCTCGTACAAGACCAAGGCCCCGATCGACGTCGAACGCCTGGTCAGCGAAGGTGACCCGCGCCTGGACGCCCTCTACGCGCTGATGCGCCAACGGGGCACGGTGCTCGACGCGACCGGCAGCATGTGGACGTGGATGGCCGAGCAGGCCGACGACGCCGAGGGCAAGGCCCGCGCCCTGGCCAACGACGTGCTGTCGGCGAAACTGACCGGCGACGCGTACCGTGCCGGAGTGCTCGTCTCGGCCGGCACCGACTACGAGACCGACCCGGCACACCCGTTCCCGTCGCTGCACGCCGAGATGCTCTTCCTGGCCGAGCGCTGCGGCATCCCCGCCGAGCAGGTCATCCGCTGCGCGACCCTGGTCGGCGCGATGAGCATGGGCGCCCAGGACGTCATGGGCACCGTCGAGGCCGGCAAACTCGCCAACTTCGTCGTGCTGGCCCGCGACCCGCGCGCGGACATGGCCAACCTGGACAGCATCGAGTACACCGTCAAGCGCGGCCGCCGCTTCGACCGCGGCGACTTCCGGAAGGACGAGCAGTGACCACCGACTACATGATCATCAACGCGCTGGGCATCCTCGACAACCCCAACGCCGCGCACTCGCTGTCCGCCGCGCACAAACTCGTCCAGGACAGCGACGACCTCACCATCGACGCGCGCACCATCGCCGACGCGCACGCCTCCGGCCTGACCGCCGTCAACATCACGCTCGGCTACACCATGGGCGACGCCGAGCCGTACGCCCACACCCTGCGCGAGATCGACGTCTGGGACCGCTTCGTCGCCGACCACCCCGCCGACCTGGTCAAGGTGCTCACCGCCGACGACATCCGCGCCGCCCACCGCGACGGCAGGATCGGCATCATCTACGGCTTCCAGAACGCCGTCGCCGTCGGCGACGACCCCACCCGCGTGGCCCAGTTCCACCACCTGGGCGTACGCGTCATCCAGCTCACCTACAACCAGGCCAACCACATCGGCGACGGCTCCATGGCCCCCGAGAACCGCGGCCTCACGCCGTTCGGGCACGAGGTCGTCGAAGCGCTGTGCGACAGCCGCATCATGGTCGACCTGTCGCACAGCGGCGAGAACACCTGCCTGGAAGCCACCCGGGTCGCGAAACTGCCCGTGTCGATCAACCACACCGGCTGCCGCGCGCTGGTCGACCTGCCCCGTAACAAGACCGACGAGGAGCTGCGCCTGGTCGCCGAACGCGGCGGCTTCGTCGGCATCTACTTCATGCCGTTCGTCAACGCCACCGGCCACGCCCGCGCCGAAGACGTCGTCGACCACATCGCCCACGCCGTCAACGTGTGCGGCGAGGACTTCGTCGGCATCGGCACCGACGGCACCGTCACCTCGATCGACGACCTCGACGGCTACCGGGCCCAGCTCGCCGAGCACGTCGCCCACCGGCAGGCCGCGGGTGTCGGCGCGGCCGGCGAGCGCGCCGACACGTTCCCGTTCGTCGAGGACCTGCGCGGCGTGGACCAGTTCCACAAGCTGATCCGGCTGCTGGAGCAGCGCGGTTTCAGCTCCACCCGGATCGAGAAGATCATGGGCCGCAACTTCCTCGACTACGCCGACCGCGTCTGGGCCTGACCCGCTCCGCGCGAACGGGGGCCGCCTGCGGGCGGTCCCCGCCTGCACCCCCGACCCGGCGGTCGTCAGCCGCCGTACTCGTCGACGTCCAGCTCGGCGTGAGTGCGCCGCAGGAAGTCCACCACCCGCGCGTTCACCACCAAGGTCAAAGTCACGTCCTCGCCTGCGGGCTCTTGCCTGCAGACGAGCCGGCGTGCTTCATCATCACGACGATGGCGATCAGGTTGCCGGCCATTCCGGCGGCGATGAGGCCGATGAACCATGGGCGACCAGCGCCGGGGATGAAGACCAGTCCGACTGAGCCGATCATGAACGGCGGAAGGGAGGCCTTGCGGAGCCAGCGCGCGAATCGCGGTTCTTTGTGCACAGGTGGTTGCCTCAGAAATGACCGGTGAATGAGTTGAGGGTTGCGAACCCTAACACTCTGCTTCCGATCGTATGAATCGTCGGCGCGACCGCTACGTGGGATTCCCGCAGCCTGCACGACTTACCGCGCGTTGATCGACCGTTTCGTTCGGTTCGACCGGAACGCCGAGGCCGCGGCGACCAGCCGGCCGACAACCCGCTCACGCGAGCGGCTAGAGTGACCGACTTCGCCCGTCCGTGTGGAGCACCGTGACCTGGACTTTCAAACGCATGCTGTGGGGTCTGGCAGCAGCGGCGCTGCTCGGCGCCGCCGCATACGCCGTGTTCGCCCTCGGCGCGCAGCAGCGCCAGCGGGTGGTCGACCAGGGGCTGGGCTTGCCGGCGAAGGTCGTCGCCACGCATGACTCGCGCTGGGCCGACTCCTCGGACGTCACCTATCGCGTCGACGGCCACGCCGATCGGGCCCGGCTCTATGGCAGGTGGGACGACAAGCTGGAGATCGGCACGACGATCACCGTCTACCAGGACCCCCGCGACCGTTCCCGGGTCGTCACGGCCGACGGCTTCGCGACCGATGTCAGCACGATGTGGCCGATGCCGTTGTCCGTCTTCGCCGGAGCACTCGCGCTGGCGGCCGTGACCGGCTGGCTCAGCACGGCACGCAGACGCCGGTGGGACGAGGTCACCCTGGACCCTGAACCCGATCCCGACCTGGTGCCGCGACGTCGCCGGGGCGTCGTACGTCGCGTCGACGTGTTCACCCGCGCCGTGTTCGGCGTGCTGGCCGCCGTCCTGGTGGTGATCGTCTGGTTGGCCACGTGGGACGAACTCCTCGGCCTCGCCGCGGGCGTGACGGGTGCCTGCATGGCCGCGATGTACCTGCTCGGCATGGCACACAAGATCGTCGTCACGCCGTCGAGCCTGGCCGTGTTCCAGACGTTCCGGGTGCACCGCGTGCCACGCCACCTCGTGGAGGCCGTGCACCTGGGCCACGACGGTGTCCTCGAGTTGAGCGTCCGGGGCGCGAAGGTGATCCACATCCCCACCGGCGCGGCATCGACCTGGGGTGCCTACCTCAACCGCCGGCCGGCGCAACTGCGTGCCGCGAACCGGCTGCGCCGCCTCCTGGTCGCGGTGCCCCCGGTGGTGGACGACCAACCTGTCACGACGTCTGCGCGCTACCCGATGATCGGACTGGCCGTCCTGACCGCGGCGGCGTTCGGTGCCCCGATGGCATTCATCGCCGCCACCGCCGGCTGAGGCGCGGCAAGGCATCACCCGAGCAGCGCCTGGAGCCGGCAGTGTGTCGGGCACCGGAACGTGGCCGTTCGGCTGATCTGCCGCAATTCAAGATCGCATAGCATCTCGCAGGTTACGACCTGGGAGGAATGGCGATGCGGGGACGCCTCAAGGCCGGCGTGTTGCTGGCTGCGCTGCTGACGAACCTTGCGCTGACGGGCTGCTCGCCCGGGCTGCCGAGCGAGGCCGACGGCGATCTTGTCGACGACTGGAAGCCGATGGCGGCGCTCACCGGCTGGGAGCCGAAGGTCGGCGAGTGCATGGGTGGCGCGCCCGTCGCGGTGGCGATGCGCTCCGCGCCGATCGTGGACTGCGCCCAGCTGCACCACGGCGAGGTCGTGCATGTCGGTAAGTTCAAGACCGACAAGTACCCCGGTCCGACGGACAAGGCAGCGGCGCTGGTCGAGTGCGACGCCAAGGCCAAGGCGTACCTGGGCCGCGCGTGGGGTGACGCGCGGCTGGAGCTGCGGGTCGCGACGCCGCGTACCGACACCTGGGAGAGCGGCGCCCGCTGGTTCCGCTGCGAGGTCAGCGAGATCAGGACCTACGACAGGGACAACAGCTTCACCACCCGCACGGGCAGTCTGAAGGGCGCCGTTCCGGCCGCGCTGCTGTCGGGCTGCGTGGTGGTCCACGAGCAGGGTGACGACATCGCGCAGATGGAGGACGTGCCCTGCAACAAGCCGCACAACGCCGAGTACGTGGGCGTCTTCCGCGCCTCGGCCACCACGCCGTACCCGACGTCGGAGCGGCAGTGGAACGCGATCCACAGCCAGTGCCAGGTGCTCAAGGGCAAGTTCCTGGGCGTGAGCGCCGGCCAGGCCGAGTACTTCGGCGGCATCGCTTCGGCCCGCAGCAAGTCGGACTGGGATGACGGCGACCACATCGTGCGCTGCGCCGTCTCGTGGACCAAGAAGATCACGAAGTCGGTCCGGGGCAGCAAGGGCAAGGGCATCCCGAACTGAGACCGTCCACCGGTGAGACGTGGACCTGTCGACACGTCTCACCGGTGCGGTCGCTCGCGGCGCGCCCCCAGCCGTACGACCACACTCGCTAAGATCCTGCGCGTGAGTTACGGATTCGACGAGGACGAAGGCTGGTGGGCTGTGGGAGCCCACGTCTTCACGATCATCTTCTCGACACTCGCGGTATGGCTGTTGGTGGAGTACCTGTTCAGCGTGCTGCCCGAGGACACCCTGATCGTGGGCGTGAGCTGCGCGATCGGCGTCCCCGTCGGGCATCGGGTGTTCCACCGCATACGTCGTCGGTACCTACAGCAGCGTCACCACGCCGAACCCTGACAGGACAGGCCCAGAGCCGACCGCGTCTGGATCGGACATGCTCTGAGCGAACGGGGACCGTCTCCGAGCGGTCCCCTGCCTAGGGTCGATCACATGGGGACGGAGACGACAGCCGCGTACGACGCGCATGCCGACTGGTACAACGGCTTCATGTCACCCGCCGCGGGCGATTACCTGCGCCGGGTGCACGCCACGATCGCCGACCTGCTCGGCCCCGGTGACGGCTGCTGCCTGGACGTGTGCTGCGGCACCGGCGCGCACGCCCCGGCCGTGGCCGACCTCGGCTGGACTCCGATCGGTGTCGACCTGTCCGCCGGGCAGCTGCGCCACGCGATGCGCCGGCTGCCCGTCGCGGTCGCCGATGCTGCGGCACTGCCGTTCGCCGACGGTTCGCTGCCGGCCGCGGTATGTGTGCTGTCCAGCACCGACGTGCCCGACTACACCGCGGTGGTCCGCGACATCGGGCGGGTGCTGCGGCCCGGCGGCCGGTTCGTGCATCTGGGCGTGCACCCGTGCTTCATCGGCGCGTTCGCCGACTGGAGCGGCAAGCCGCGCGTCGTCGTCGACGAACGCTACGCCGAGCGCGAGCACACGTTCCAGACCTGGAACCCGCATGGCGTACGGGCTCGCGTCGGCGGCTGGCACATTCCACTGGCCGACCTGCTCAACGCAGCCATGGCGGCCGGTCTGCGCCTGGAACGCGTCACCGAGACCGGCGGCGGACCCGTCCCCGACCTGTTCGGCTTCGTCGCCGTCAAACCGGCTCCGCGCGGCCGCTGAGGCCGGTGCCGACGGTCAGCGGCGCACCCGACAGCGCAGGTGGAGCACCCGGTTGCCCTGGATCACCACGTCCGGATCCTCCAGCAGATGCTGCACGTGGACCGACCCGAAGAAGCGCTTGCCGGACCCGAACACGACGGGCACGACGTCCATGCGCACCTCGTCGACCAGGCCCGCGGCGAGCATCTGGCCACCGACGTCGCCGGCGGCGACCTCGACTGTCCGGTCACCCGCGAGCTCCTGCGCCTTGGCCATCGCCGCCTCGACGCCGTCGACGAAGTGGAACGGCGCCTCGGGATCCCAGCCCTCGGGCGCGGGCCGGTGCGTCACGACGACCACGTGGTCGATCCCGCTCGGCGGCTTGCCGTCCCAGCCGTCCGTCAGGTCGAAGACGTGCCGGCCGGCGATGGTCACCCCGATCTGGTCCCAGTACGGCCGGGTGTAGTCGTAGGACGTCTGCGAGACCTTCAGCAAGCCGCTGTCGTCCAACGGGACGTCACCGCTGGACAGCCAGTCGAACAGCGGCCCTGGCTGGTCGTGGTCGTCGGCGATGAAGCCGTCCACCGACACCGAGCTGTACATGACGACCTTGCCCACGGGGCTCTCCTCTGCACTGGGTTGCCCCGAAATTACCGCGTCGCGAGCCGGCGCTCTTGTAAGAAATCAATCGGCGGGCAGCGGCCAGCCGTCCAGCGCGTGGCCGGGATGTTCGCTCAGGAACCGCCGCCGGACTTCGACGTACCGGGTCGGCGTGAGCCCGGTGAACTCCCGGAACTCGTGGCCGAAGTGGGCCTGGTCGAAGTAGCCCGCGCCACCGGCGACGGCACTCCAGTCGATCGGTCCGGCGGGGTCGATCGGCAGCACCGCGGCGGTGAAGCGGTAGGCGCGGGCCAGCCGCTTCGGCGTGACGCCGATGAGTTCCTTGAACCGCTGTGCCAGGTGCGTACTGCTGACGCCGGCAGCCACGCTCAGGTCGCCGATCGCCACCGTTCCGCCGGCCGCCGCGATGACGCTGCTCGTATGGCGGACCAACCCCAGGCCGGTGGTCTCGCCCAGCCGTCGCATCAGTTCCTGTTCGAGCAGCGTCAGCATCTCGTGCGGTCCGTCCGCGTGGGCCAGCCGGTCTCGCAACTCGGCGACGGCGGATCGGCCCCAGACCTGTTCCATCGTCACCGGCCGGTCGCACAGTTCGGTCGCGGGCATCGCCAGGAACGGCGCCAACCCCCACGGCTTGACGTGCACGCCGACCGACCGGGTCCGGGGCGGGTAGCCGAACTCGAACGCGCGGGTGGGCGTGGTGATCACGCAGCCGTCGGCGTACTCGGCCGTCTCGGTGTCGGTGCCGGCGCGGATGCGAAACGGCGCCCCGAGGTTGACGATGAGCAGCGCCCCGGGCATCGGCGGCAGCATCAGCCGGGCGTACGGCGGCGCGCCCGCCAGGTAGTAGAGGTCGTCGATCAGCCCGTCCAGCGGCGGTCGCGGCACTCTGGACACGTACTCCATGCCCACAGCATCGCCGACGCCCGACGGGATCGCGCGCCCGCGGGGTCAGCGGTGCCGTAACCTGCCGTCGCCGCGCCCGGCCGGACCCATCAGCGCCAGCCCGGCGACGATCGCGCACGCCAGCAGCAACAAGGTGAGCACAAATTCGATCATCGTCGGCGCCTCCCTCGCAACGCCTGCCTTCCTCCACGATCACCGGTTCGCCCGGCCCCGGCAACCACATCCGCCTCACCTGTCACCCTCAGCGAATTCACAGGTCGAGGCGGTATCGTGACCTCTCGAGGGGAGTACCTCGACAGACCGCTCCGGTCATTACGGCCGGCCGCCCGGCCCCGGACGGTCGCCCGCGTCTTGCGCGGGTGAGGGAGACCTCAGACGCACACGTCTGGAGTCTCGTCATGCCCGTCGACACCTCTGCCGCTCCCCTGGCCACCATCGGCACGCCATGGCTGTGGGCGGCTACCGTCCTGGTCCTGCTGGGCCTGCTCGCCGTCGACTTCGTGATCACTCGTAGACCGCATGCGGTGAAGATGCGCGAGGCGGTCGGCTGGACCGTGTTCTACCTCGCGCTGCCGGTCGCGTTCGGCTTCTTCGTATGGTGGCGCTTCGGCGGCACACCGGCCGTGGAGTTCTTCACCGGATACGTGGTCGAGAAGTCCCTGTCGGTCGACAACCTGTTCGTGTTCATGCTGCTGCTGGCCGCGTTCGCGGTTCCGGGGCAGCTCGCGCAGCGGGTGCTGCTGTACGGCATCGTCGGCGCGCTCGTCCTGCGGGCGATCTTCATCGCCGCCGGCGCGGCCGTGCTGCAGACCGGCACCTGGGCGTTCCTGCTGTTCGGCGGCGTACTGCTGATCACCGCGGCGAAGGTGCTGCGGGACGCGCTGCGCGGCGGCCAGCACGCCATCGACATCGACAAGATGCGCAGCGTACGGCTGCTGCGCCGGTTCATGCCGGTCACCGACGAGTACCACGGCTCGCGTCTGACGGTGCGCCGCGACGGCGTGCGCGCCCTGACGCCGATGGCGCTGGTCGTCGCCGCGGTGTTCATGACCGACGTGGTGTTCGCCGTCGACTCGGTGCCCGCCGTGTACGGCGTCACCGAGGACCCGTACCTCGTCTTCGCGACCAACGCATTCGCCCTGCTGGGCCTGCGTGCCCTGTACTTCGTGCTGCACAACGCGCTGAGCAGCCTGCGCTACCTCAACCACGGCCTGGCGCTGATCCTCGCGTTCATCGGCGTCAAGCTGGTGCTGCACTGGGCGCACGGGGTCTGGCCGGCGCTGCCCGAGGTGCCGACGCTGCTGTCGCTGGCCGTCATCATCGGCGTGCTGCTCACCGTCACCCTCGCCAGCCTGGCGGCGAACCGCCGCGACGCACGTGCCCTCGCCGCGGCCGCTCAGGACGACGTCGGCTCGTCCACCCAGGCCCCGGCCCTGCGAGGGTGATCCCGCGCCCGCTTGCGCCGCGGTCACAACACGCAGCGGCGCAGGCGGGCAGTTCCCCGGTGCGGCGAGCGCCGCGCGGCAGGATTCATGGTGTGAACACGACAGACGGCGGTGTCGCAGCGGTGCCGGCACGCGGCCGGCCACGGAATGCGGCAGCCGCGGACAAGCTGGCGGAGTACGACCGCCGCGCCCGGATTCCGATCATCCTGTCCGCGGTGCTGCCGCTGATCATCGTTCCCGAGCAGGGCAACTGGGTCGCGATCGTGGTCGGTGTCGCCTCGTGGATCGTGTTCGTCGTCGACTTCTTCGTCCACCAGCGGCTGCTGGTCGACTACCTCGGCACCCACCTGGGCAAGTTCGACCTAGCGATCGTGCTGCTGACCGCGCCGTGGTTCCTGGTGTCCGGGGCGCATGGCGCCGGCTTCGTGGTGGTCCTCCGCCTGGCCAGGCTCGGCCGGCTCCTGATCGCCACGAAAGGCGTCCGGCGGCTGTTCGCCCGGCTGGGCAGGGTCGCGCTCGTCGCCGGAGCGGTCCTGTTCGTGGGCGCGGCCATGGCCTACTACGCCGAGCGGCCGACGAACCCGGAGTTCGCCACGTACGGCGACGCGCTCTGGTGGGCGATCGTCACCCTGACCACGGTCGGGTACGGCGACATCGTGCCCATCACCACCGCGGGCCGGATCGACGGAACGGCCATCATGCTCATGGGTGTGGCGCTGCTCGGCCTGCTCGCCGGTTCGCTGGCCAGCTTCTTCGGGCTGCAACCTCAGCAGGCGAACAACGGCGACACCACCGCGAACGACGCGGTGCTGGCCGAACTGGCTCACCTACGCGCCGAGGTGAAGGAGCTGACCGGGCTGCGGGAGCAACTCGCCGTGCTCACCCGTCACCTCACCACGAAACCGGAGGCCCCACCGGGCGCCGAGCCCGACTGATCCTCTCAGCTCGTCGGCGTCGCCTGGCTGAACAGGACGAGGTTGTCCCTGGACCACTGCACGCGGGACGCGAGCTCGTCGCAGAACCCTTCGGCCGCCCAAGTGCGCTGCGGCTCCAGCCCCTTGCCGGCGAGCACCCGCACGTGGTGGCCGGTCAGTTGCTGCCGGTGGATCACCGCTTCGACGAGCCCGGCGCTGCCGGGCAGGCCGTACTCCTCCGCGAAGACCTCGATGCGGCGCGCGCGGTCGGGTGGCGCGGTGAAACCCTGCCGGCGCATCGCCTGGGCATCGTCGCGAAACGGCGCGAGGTACTCCAGCGCATACGCCACGTCGTCCAGCGCGGCACCGGGCTGGGCGAGGTCGAAGTCCACCAGCCCGACCGGCCGCGGACCGTCCCAGATCACGTTCCACGGGCCGAAGTCGCCATGGCAGATGACCTGACCCGGCCGGGCCGGCCCGTCGGACAACGCCCAGCGGGCCCCGTCCGGTGGGACGAAGCTCGCGGCCGCCTGGTGGAAGTCGCGCAGCAGCCGGGCGAGCGCCCGCAGTCCGGCCTCGGGCACCGCCCGCGCCCAACCGGCCGCCCCGGATTCGCCGGGGATGAAGCCGAGAACCTCCTCGCCGTCGACCACCCCGTACGGCCGCGGCACACAGGTGAACCCGACACTGTGCAGATGCTCCAGCAGCGCATGCACCGTCGGTGTCCACCACCCGGCAGGACGGTGGACCCGGTCGCCGACGAGCCTGATCCGCTCCTGCGCCACGGCTCGACTCTAGAGCCCCTAGCGCTGCCGCCGGTCCGCGCGGCCGAGGATCAGGTCGGCGACCAGGGCAGTCCAGCCGGTCTGGTGGGATGCGCCGAGCCCGGCGCCGTTGTCGCCGTGGAAGTACTCCGGGTAGATGAGGCGGTCGCGCCAGTCCGGGTGGGTCTGCAGCAGTTCGGTGCCGCCGTACAGCGGCCGCCGGCCGTCCGCGCCGCGCAGGAAGATGCCGATGATCCGCTCCGACAGGTCGGCGGCGATCTCGTTGAGGTCGCGGCGCACCCCCGAACCGGTCGGGTACTCGAAGGTGGCCGAGTCCTCCAGGAAGTCGCCGAACTGGTGCAGCGCCCCGATCAGCAGGTAGTTCACCGGCATCCAGACCGGGCCACGCCAGTTGGAGTTGCCCCCGAACGCGCCGGTCGTGGACTCGGCCGGCTCGTAGCCGACGCTGAAGCGCCGCCCGTCGAGGTCGACGACGAACGGTTCCGCGGCGTGCACGCGGGAGATGCTGCGCAGGCCGTACGGGCTGAGGAACTCGGCCTCGTCCAGCATCCGCGACATGATCGGCGCGAGCTGGTCCATGGTCACCATCGACAGCAGCCGGTGCCGGTCACCGGTGCGGCTGATCCGGTTCTCGCCGACGACCGCGGCGTACTCCGGCTTGTGCCGCAGGAACCAGTTGAACCGTTCGACTAGTTCCCGCTGGTGGCCGAAGGTCCCCTCGCGCCAGGTCACGGTCGCCAGGAGCGGGACCAGTCCGACGATCGAGTACACCCGCAGCGGGATCGGCTCGCCGCCGCCGACCCGGATCGTGTCGCAGTGGAAGCGGTCCTTGTCGCTCCACAGCGACTGCGCCGACGCGCTGATGTAGGCGAAGTGCTCGAAGAACTTGGTCGCCACGTCCTGGTACACGGGGTGGCGGGCGGCGAGGCGGGCGGCGATCTCCAACAGGTTGGCCGCGTACATCGCCATCCAGCCGGTGCCGTCGGACTGTTCGAGGCGGCCGTCGACGGGCAGCGGCGCGGACCGGTCGAAGGGGCCGATGTTGTCCAGGCCGAGGAACCCGCCCTCGAAGACGTTGCTGCCGTCGGCGTCCTTGCGGTTGACCCACCAGGTGAAGTTCAGCATCAGCTTGTGGAAGACGCGTTCGAGGAAGTCGAAGTCCGCGCCGCCGTCGAGGTCGAACACGCGCAGCGCCGCCCACCCGTGCACCGGCGGATTGACGTCGCCGAACGCCCACTCGTACGCCGGGATCCGGCCGTCGGGATGCATGTACCACTCGCGCGTGAGCAGGAGCAGCTGCTGCTTGGCGAACGCCGGGTCGACGCGGGCGATCGCGACGCAGTGGAAGGCGAGGTCCCAGGCCGCGAACCACGGGTACTCCCACGGATCGGGCATCGAGATCACGTCGGCGGCGGCCAGCTGCCACCACGAGCGGTTGCGTCCGGTCAGCCGCTCGTCCGGCGGGGCGGGGGTGGTGCGGTCGCCGCTGAGCCACTGCCCGACGTCGTAGCGGTAGAACTGCTTGCCCCACATCAGACCGGCGATCGCACCGCGTACGACCCGGGCCTCTTCCTCGGTCGTGCCGGACGGGACCAGGTCGGCGAAGAAGGCGTCGGCCTCGGCCTGCCGGTCGTCCATGACCTTGGTGAAGCCGGTGCCGAGGTCCGTGGACGCTTCGGCGGGCTGCGCCAGCCGCAGCCTGATCTGCCGGGACTGGCCCGCCGGGACGTCGAGCACGTAGTGCAGCGCAGCCTTCGTGCCGGTCATCGCCGGGTTGACCGTGGCCGCGCCGTGCACGACGTGGTCGTTGATGCCGTCCTTCGGGTACGCCGAGCGACCCGGCACGTTCCACAGGCGCTGCGTGTTGGTCTCGTTGTCGCAGAACAGCGCCGTCGGCGCACCGTCGCCGACCAGCTCGACGGTGCCGAGTCGGGCGTGCTCGGCGGTGAGGCGCCCGCCGCGGCCGGTGATCGTGGGGACGTCGTCGTGGCCGGGGCGGCCCCAGGCCCAGGTGTTGCGGAACCACAGTGTGGGCAGGACGTGGATGGTCGCGGCGTCGGGCCCCCGGTTGGCGACGGTCACCAGGATGCACATGTCGGTCGGGGACGCCTTGGCGTAGTCGGCGGTGACCGACCAGTACCGGTCGTCGGCGAAGGCGCCGGTGTCGAGCAGCTCGAACTCCGGCTCGTGCCGGCCGCGTCGCGCGTTGACCTCGACGAGCTCAGCATACGGAAACGCCGTCTGCGGGTAGTGGTAGCGCCAGCTCATGCGGGAGTGGGTGGGCGTGGAGTCCTCGTACCACCAGTACTCCTTGACGTCCTCGCCGTGGTTGCCCTCGGGGCCGGTGAGGCCGAACATGCGTTCCTTGAGGATCGGGTCCTGGCCGTTCCAGAGCGCGAGCGCGAAGCAGAAGTGCTGGCCGTCGTCGCAGATGCCGGCCATGCCGTCTTCGTTCCAGCGGTAGGTCCGCGACCGGGCGTGCTCGTGCGGGAAGTACGTCCACGCTTCGCCGGTCGCGCTGTAGTCCTCGCGCACCGTGCCCCAGGCGCGTTCGGACAGGTACGGCCCCCAGGCCCGCCAGGGCAGCTCACCGGAGTCGGCCTGGGCCAACCGGTCCTTTTCAGAAGTTACGTCATATTCATGTACCATCTGCCCATCATCGCGATCCACGGGGGTGGGCAGACCGATTTCGCTCTTTTGCGCAATCGGCTGAGCCGAGCGGGGTCACGTGAGGGTGGCAGCCGGCCGGCCGGCAAGATCGCGATGGCACTGAGTGGGCGTAGATCAGCAGCCCACCTTCATCGCGTTGAGCTCGGCCCGGAGTATGGGCCACCAGCACACGGTGCGCACCAGTGGTCAGCCTCCGGAATTACCGGCGTGCACGACCGTTTCAGTTCCGGCTCACGGGCGGGCTCAGCCGGCTTCGCGGTCTGCTTCCGGTACGGCTGCGTCGGAGGCGAAGATGTTGAGTCCGAGCGCCCTGGACAGGTGTGCGGCGGCGAGCTGCCCGCGCACGCTGTTGCCGGCCGGGTCCAGGCGCGGGGCGAACGTGCCGATGCCGGCCTTGCCGGGTGAGACGGCCATGATGCCGCCGGCGACGCCGGACTTTCCAGGCAGGCCGATGTCGAACAGCCACTCGCCGGAGCGCTCGTAGAGGCCGTTGGTGGCGAGCACGGCGAGGGTGTCGCGGCACACGGTGGCGGAGACGACGCGGCGGCCGGTGACGGGGTTGACGCCGCCGTCGGCGAGGGTCGCGGCCATGACGGCGAGGTCCTTGGCGGTGACCAGCAGCGAGCATTGCCTGGTGTAGACGTCGACGGCGGCGAGGGGGTCGACGTCGATGCGCTGGTAGCTTTCCAGCAGCCGGGCGATGGCGCGGTTGCGCTGGTTGGTGGCCGCCTCGGAGCGGTAGACGTCGTCGTCGAGGGCCAGGGTCCGGCCGGCGAACGCCGACAGGCCGGTCTGGATCGCTTCCCACTGCTGCTCTGCCGTGTTGCCGGGCATCAGTGCGGTGGTGGCGATGGCACCCGCGTTGACCATCGGGTTCATCGGGTGGCCGTCGTTGAGTTCGATCGCGATGACCGAGTTGAACGCCAGGCCGGTGTTGTTGACGCCGATGCGGGCCATGATCTGCTCGTGGCCGAGACTCTGGCAGACCAGCGCATACACGAACGCTTTCGAGATCGACTGGATGGAGAACGGGACGCCGGTGTCGCCGACGGCGTGCAGGCCGCCGCCGACCTCGGCGACGGCGACCCCGAACAGCTCCGGGTCGGCGTGCGCCAGGGCCGGGATGTAGTCGGCGACCTCGCCTCCGGTGCCGCGCAGCGCGAACCGGTAGGCGTCGCCGACCAGCACGTCGACCTGGTCCCCGCCGGGCAGCACGCCCGTCGAGGCGCGCTGGCCGATCTCCTCCAGTCCCACGATCACCGCATGCCCCTCAACCCTGTTTCACATGGTGGCGGTTAAGCCTAAAGTCGACGAAAGGTGCCTTCAGCGTGATTCGAAAAGCCGGAGCAGGGAGGCTGCCGGACAATGGCAGCATGCGTCGCTGGCTGTTCGCCGATCAGCTGGGGCCCCATTTCCTCGACGCCCCCGACCAGCCGGTGCTGCTCGTCGAGTCCAAGGCGGTGTTCCGCCGCCGTGCCTTCCATCGCCAGAAGGCGCACCTGGTCCTGTCCGCGCTGCGCCATCGCGCCGCCGAGCTCGGCGACCAGGCGCGGCACCTGCGCACGGAGACCTACCGCGAGGCGCTGGCCCAGGTCCGCGAACCGCTGGACGCCTGCCATCCCACGTCGCGTGCCGCCCGTCGGCTGCTGCGCGCGGCCGGGGTCACCGTGCACGGGCCGCGCGGCTTCGTCACCAGCCCCGCACAGTTCACGGCCTGGGCCGAGGGCCGGCACCGCCTGCGGCTGGAGGACTTCTACCGCCACGCCCGGGTCCTGCACGACGTGCTCATGGACGGCGACGAACCTACCGGCGGCCGGTGGAACCTCGACGCCGACAACCGGGAGCCGCCCCCGGCCGACGGCCGCCTCGACGTGCCGCCTCCGCCGCTGCCGGTGGAGGACGACATCGACGCGCAGGTCCGCGCCGACCTGGACCGCTGGCAGGACGAGGGCATCGAGTTCACCGGCCGCGACGGCCCGCGGCTGTTCCCGGTCACCCACGCCGAGGCCGCCGCCCGGCTGCGCCACTTCGTCGAGCACCGGCTGGCGGCATTCGGGCCGTACGAGGACGCCATGCTCGCCGGCGACCCGTGGCTGGCGCACAGCGCGCTGTCCGCGCCGCTCAACCTGGGCCTGCTCGACCCACTCGATGCGGCGCACCGCGCCGAGGCCGCCTACCGGGCCGGGCGGGTCCCGCTGGCCAGCGCGGAAGGTTTCGTCCGGCAGCTCATCGGCTGGCGCGACTACATCTGGCACCTGTACTGGCGGCTCGGCGAGCGGTACCGCGCCGCCAACAAGCTCGCCGCCCGCCGCACCCTGCCCCGCTGGTTCGCCGACCTCGACGCCGACGCCGTGCAGGCGCGCTGCCTGTCGGACGTGCTCGCCGGGGTGCGCGACCGCGGCTGGGTGCACCACATCCCGCGGCTGATGGTGCTGGGCAACTACGCCCTGCAGCGCGGCTGGCAGCCCGCTCAGCTGGCCGACTGGTTCCATCGCAACTTCGTCGACGGCTACGAGTGGGTGATGACCGCCAACGTCGTCGGCATGAGCCAGTACGCCGACGCGGGCGCCATCACCACCAAGCCGTACGCAGCCGGCGGCGCCTACCTCAACCGGATGTGCGACTACTGCGGCGGCTGCCCGTACGACCCGCGCCGGCGGCTGGGCGACGACGCCTGCCCCTACACGGCCGGATACTGGGCGTTCCTGGACCGCAACCGGCAGCGCCTGCACCGCAACGTCCGGCTGGCCCAGCCGCTGCGCCAGCTCGACCGGCTGGCCGACCTGGACGCCGTCGTCGATCAGGAGCGCCGCCGCGGCTCGCACGCGCCCTGATCAGCCGGTGTCGCTCAGGCCGGCGTGACCGTGAACCCGAGCCCGGTGTGCCCGAGCGTGTACGGCAGCGGCTGGTCGGCGGCGAGCTTCGTGCGGGCGTGCAGCCGCAGGTCGTGGTCGCGCAGCAGGGTGGCCAGCGCGGCCGTCACGGTCTGCAGGACGAGGCTGCGTCCTGGGCAGGCGGCGGGACCGTCGCTGAACGGGATCAGAGCCGTGCCGGGGGCGGTCCGGCCGTCGAGCCACCGCTCGGGCCGGAACCGGTCGGCGTCGGGCAGGTGCTCGCCGTCGCGGTTCAGCAACGCCGAGAAGGCCACGAACGAGGTGCCGCGAGGCAGCGAGGTCTGGTCCCATACGGTGACCGCGGTGCTCTCCCGCAGCACCGCCAGCGTGGTCGGCCACAGCCGCACCGTCTCCAGCACGCACGCGCCCAGGTAGGGCAGCAGCGGCGGACCGGCCGGGTCCCAGGCGGCGAGTTCTTCCCGCACCTTGCGGCGTTGCGGTGCGTGGGTGGACAGCAGCGCCAGAGTCCGGAACGCGGTCGCGCCCGCGGCGTCGAACGCGAACAGCCAGTGCGGGACCTGGCCGTACGGGTCCACGTCGGGTGCGGTGTCCTGCTGGGCGAGCAGCCAGGCCAGGCTCCCGGGCTCGGCCAGGTCCAGGTGCGTGGCCAGCCGGAGCCGGAACCGGTGGAACAGCACGTGGCGGCGCGGGCGCAGGTAGGCCCAGTTCGCGTCCTGGCGCAGGGCGTCGAGCAGGGCGTTGAGTCCGACGTCGTCGCGGGCGTCGTCGCCGAGCACGATCCGGCGCACCAGCCGCCAGAACGCCTGGGTGAAGTGCCGCCACTCCAGTCGGCCGGGCCGGCTCAGCAGCGGCGTCATCTCCTGCCGGGCGACGGTGGTGATGACCTTCGCGAGGCGGTGCACCGGCAGGTTGGTGTCCAGCACGGCCTCGTTGAGGGCGCGGCGGCGGGCGCGCAGCGGCTCCGCGGAGATCAGCACGCCGGTGGGCTGGAAGTGCCCCAGCGCGGCCCGTTTCTCGACCGTCGCCGGGCTGTAGGGCACCGGCGTGCCGTCGAGGACCCGGTGCACCGCCTGCGCCGACAGCAGCACCACCACGTCGCGGCCGAAGGTCCGCAGGGCGAGCGCGTCGGTGTCGTAGCGCTCGCGCAAGCCTTGCAGCAGCCGGACCGCCCGCCGGTCGGCGTCCAGCGCCGCAACGGCGGCCACCGCGGCGGGCCTGCGCAACACCACCCCTTGGGCGAGCGCCGGCAGCCCCACCTCGGCCAGCACGCGCGCGGTGTCGAGCGTCGAGGCGACGGCCAGCCCGGTGCGCACCCTGGCCGCGCCCGGCACGCCGTCCCGCGCGGACGGCTTGCGGCGCCGGCGGCGTTCGGGTTCGGTGCGGTACGGCATCGGCCACCTCCGGTGGGTTCGACGTCGTTCACCATCCTGGCCGAATCCGGTACGCCACGAGCCGAAACCGCGAAGTGCCGACCATGATCGACGCAGTCGGCCGGGTCGTGCCGCCGCTCAGTCGGGCGCCTGACCGGCGGCTGGATCGCCGGTCAGGGCGATGCCGAGAGCGGTACGCCAGTAGAGCACCTCGCGTCCGGAACGCCGCTTGGTCACCGCGCCCGCGTCCAGCAGCACCCGCAGGTGGTCGCTGACCGAGCCCAACGACAGCCCGGTGAGCGCGACCAACTGCGACGTGCTCGTCGGGCTGCGCAGTCGTCTCAGGATCACCGCCCGGTTCGGGCCGATCAACCGGTCCAGCCCGTCCGCCGTGGGTTGGGCGACCGCGGCCAGCGTGCCGCGGGCCGGATACGCGATGCCGAAGCGAGTGGGCTGGTCCCACAGCACCCAGCCGCGGCCGCAGTGCGCGGGCACGAAGACCAGCTGTTCGGCCCGGTCGAGTGGCAGCGGCGGGTCGGGCAGGTCGTTGACCTGCAGGAGGCCGTCGCCCAACCACTGCAGCACACCGGTCAGGTCCGGGAATACCCCTGCCCAGCCCTCGGCGCCGAGCACGGAGGTGCGGGAGACGACGTCGGCCCGCAGCCGCTGCTCGCGGACCGGCCACTCCGGCAGGACGGTGTGCGTCCACACCCAGTCGAGCAGGAACACGACCTCCTCCGTCAGCCCGTCGCCGCACAGGATGTCATCCAGCCTGCCGGCGGTGCCCACCCGCAGGTCGGCGCGGATCTGCTCGGCGGAGCGTGCACCGACGGCCGCGAGCTCCTCGGCGAACGCCGGGGCGGCGCTCGCGGGTGCGACGGTGAGGAAGTCGGCGAACCACCGGTGCCGGAACGCCGCGGCCAGCAGCGCCCGCACCACCGGCCGCCGATCCAGCATCTGCCGGTACGCGGACGCGTGCGGCCGCCGCCACGCGTACTGCCACGGATGGTGCGGGCTGTGCAGCGCCCGCAGCGCCGCGACCGTGTCGGTCATCGGCGAGATGGCGAACCGGCTGCGCGCCAGCAGATCCACCGGCACGTGCCACACCGCCATGTTTCGCCTCCAGCCGTAACTCTACGGCACCGGGCCCGCGCACCCGAGGATCACCAACGTGAAGACCTATTCGGAGCTGTTCGCCGTCCGCGAGTTCCGCAACCTGTTCGTGGCCAACTGCGCCGGGATCGCCGCGCACACCACCTCCGCGCTCGCGCTGGGCTCGCTGACCCTCGCCGTGACCGGTTCGGCAGCGCTGACCGCGCTGAGCATGTTCGGCGCGCCGCTGGCCGGTGTGGTCGGCAGCTTCACCCTGCTGTCGGCCGCGGACAGCCTGCCGCCGCGTCGCGCGCTGACGATCGCGGCGCTGGTCGCGCTCGCCGGCACCGCGACCCAGACGATCCCCGGACTGCCGATCGGCGTCCGGCTCGCCGTCATCCTGCTCGTCGCCTACATCGGGTCGATCGTCGGCGGAGCCCGCTGGTCACTGCTCAACGCCATCCTGCCGCCCGGCGGCTACGTGCTGGCCCGCTCGACGATGAACGCCAGCGTCGGCGTCATGCAGATCGCCGGTTTCGGGACGGGCGGGCTCCTGCTGGTCTGGCTCACGCCGTACCAAGTGTTCGCCATCGCGACCGTGCTGCGGGCGCTGGCCGCCGCGACGACGTGGTTCGGGCTGCGGGAACGGCAGGCGCGGGCCGCTGACCGGGCCTCCACGGCCCGGACCATGCGGGTCAACCGGCAGCTGTGGGCCGATCGCGGATGCCGGGCGCTCTACCTCAACCTGTGGCTGCCCAGCGGGCTGGTCGTCGGCTGCGAGGCGCTGTTCCTGCCGTACGCCGGGGACCGCGCCGGATTCCTGTTCGCCGCCGGCGCGCTGGGCATGCTCACCGGTGACGTCGTGGTGGGGCGGTTCCTGTCTCCGGCCGCCCGCAGACGGTGCGTGCAGCCGCTGCGGTTCCTGCTTCCGCTGCCGTACCTCGCGTTCCTGCTGCACCCGGGCCTGCGGTGGGCGATGGTGCTCGCGCTGGTCGCCTCGGTCGGCTTCGCGGCGTCGCTGCCACTGCAGGAGTGGCTGCTCGACCGCTGCCCGCCAGACGCACACGGTCAGGTGCTCGGCCTGCAGCAGAACGGCATGATGACCGCGCAGGCGGTCTTCGCGGCCCTGGCGGGTGTGCTCGCCGACGTGCTGCCCACGCACCGGGCAGTGTCACTCATCGCCTTCCTGTCGCTGGCCGCGACGCTGCTACTCACCCGCGGTCTGCGGCATGCCCGTCCGACACAGCGGCAGGTCGTCACCATCGTGGCGCCCGCACCGGCCGGCACCTGACCCGGCCTGCCCAGGGCGCTCGACACGCCTCCGAGGCGGCTGCTCCGGCACCGCCTCGGAGGTCCGGTCGGATCACGCGAACGAGTCTCCGGGGTGTCCCGTGGCGGTGCTCGCCAGCGGGGCATGCCCTCGCAGCGCGAGCGCGGCCCGGTACGCCTGCAGGTAGCCCAACGCGGTCTGCTCGTCGCTGAAGTCGCGCACCACGTGCCTGCGGCAGGCGGTCGGGTCCAGCCGGGCCGCCGCACGCATCGCGTCCGGCAGCTGCCCGGCGTCGTCGCAGACGAACCCCGTGACGCCGTCGGCGACGACCTCGGGCACCGCGCCCGCGCGCAGCGCGACCACGGGCGTGCCGCAGACCATCGCCTCGATCATCACCATGCCGAACGGCTCCTCCCACTGCACGGGGAACAGCAGGCAGCGGGCGTTCGCCAGCAGTTCGCGCTTGCGGGTGGCGTCGGCGACGCCGATCATCTTGTCGTTCGGGCCGAGCAGCGGCTCCACCTGCTCGGTGTAGTACTTCTGCTCGGCCGGTTCGGCGCACTTGCCGGCGAGGATCAGCGGCAGTCCGGCCTCGTGGGCGGCGAGCACGGCGGTGTGCGCGCCCTTGTCGGGGCAGAACCGGCCCAGGAACAGGGCGTAGTCCTGTTTGGCGCGCTGGAACGGCCAGTCCCGGGGCCGCAGGCCGTTGTAGACGGTGCCGATCCAGTTGAGTTCCGGCGCGAGGGAGCGCTGCCTGCGGCTGATCGCCACCAGGGCCAGGTCGCGGCCCAGCGTCCGGTAGAAGCCGCGCAGTTCGGAGTCGACCGGGCCGTGCACGGTGGCGACCGTGGGCAGCCCGAGCGCGTGGTACGCGGGGGCGTTGAGGGGCCCGGCGAACGTGTGGTCGTGGACCACGTCGACCTCACCGGCCGCGGCGAGGCTCTCCACCACGCGTCGGGTGAGCGACGCGTAGATGATCTCGGGTCCGGGCTCGCCCAGCCGTTCGGGAACGGCCCGGTCCCATACCGGCCGGAAGTCCGCCTGGGTGCCGTCGCGGCCGGCGCCGATCAATGTGACGGTGTGCCCTAGTTCGACCAGCGCATTGGACAGGTCGGCCAGGACGGCTTCGATGCCCCCGTACGCGGCGGGCGGGATGTCGAAGTAGGGCGGCGCCACCATCGCGATCTTCAGTGGATCGGTGGGATCGGCCGTCGGGATGCTCTGCAGCTGCGGGAGTGATACGGGCGGTTTATCGCCCTCCACGAGTGTGTCTGTCACGCAGCGGCTGTATCCCGAATAACATGGATCATGCTTTTTGCCCTGATGTTTCACCCGGTCGTGTGGTTTGCCGGCCGGCCAAGGCGGAATTCCTCGATCAACTTTCGGGCGTGCGGATGGCCCTGATCGGCGAGCTCGTTCAACGGACCCACGTGTCCGGCGAAGGGCATGGACGCCACGATTATCCGAGCCATGTCGACACAGTAGTGGTGCCCAGGGCAGCGACCTCAGGGTGCGCCCGCGGGCCGAGGTCACCAGGCAATCGGGCCGTCGGCGTTGAAGAAACCGCCGGTGGGCCCGCCGGCGTCCAGCGTCGCGAACCGCAGCACTACCGCGGCCGCCTCGGCGGCGGTCCGGGTCGCGCCGGGCGACATGCCGGTCCGGGTGTACCCGGGATCGACCGCGTTCACCTTCACCGCGGTGCCGCGCAGCTCCGTGGCGAACTGGACGGTCAGCGCGTTGACCGCGGACTTCGACGACGGGTAGGCGGCCGCGTTCCACTCCGCCGGCCAGTTCGCCGAGCTGGTCAGGTTCAGCGACGCGGACCCCGACGACAGGTTGACGATCCGGCCGGCGCGCGCCGCCCGCAGCAGCGGCAGCATCGCCGTCGTCACGGCGAACACCCCGACCACGTTCGTCTCGAACGTGCGCCGGAACGCGTCGACCGGCAGGCGGCTCGGCGGCGCGTCGTCGACCGCGATGGCCGCGTTGTTGACCAGCACGTCCAGGTGTCCGTACCGTCTGCGGATCCATTCGGCGGCCGTGTGGATCGCCAGCTCGTCGGTGACGTCCAGTTCGACGTACTCGGCGGCCACACCGTCGGCGGCGAGCCGCTCCACCGCCGCCACGCCTTGGCCACGATCACGGGAGCCGATGATCGGCACATGTCCCGATCGGCCGAGCTGCCGGGCGACCTCCAAGCCGATGCCCCGATTCGCCCCGGTCACCAACGCCACCGAACTCTGCGCACCACTCACCTCGGTGATCTTAGTGCAATGTCCAACATGGATCATCGGGAGTTCTTCCGCGTACTCCATTGCCGGGATCGAGTCACGGCGTGCCGGTGGGTCAGAGTACGAGGTCGTCGAGGCTGACGGTGGCGGCCATGGCTTCGGCGCCGGCGTCGTTGAGGTGCATCCCGTCGCCGCTGTCCCACCCGGGACGGATGAAGTCGGGCGCGGCCGGGTCGGCGACGGCCGCGGCGGAGTCGAACACGCCGCCGAACACGTCGGATGTACGGATCCAGTCGTTGACCTGGCGTCGCAAGGCGAGCCCGTCCGGTGTGCCGATCTCGGCGGCCCCGAAGGGCCCGATGGTGGCGGCGAGGATCTTCAGCCCGGCGTCGTGGGCATGTGCGGCCAGCGCGGTGAAGCCGTCGATCAGGGCGTCGGCGGTGGGCATCGGCTCGTTCAGCATGCCGGGCAGGACGAGGTCGTTGATGCCGAAGTGGATCAGGACGTGGGTCAGTGCGGGAATCGACAGGGCATCGCGGTCGAAGCGTGCCAGCGCGTGCTCGCCGACCTCGTCGCGTAGCAGGCGATTGCCCGCGATCCCCTGGTTGACGATCCATCCTTGGCTGACGCGTCGGTTGAGGAAGTCGACGGAGCGGTGGTTCGCGCCGATCGTGGTGCCGACCCCTTCGAACCAGGAGTCGCCGAAGGCGACGGCGACCTTGGTGCCTTCCGGGGCCAGCACGTCGACGCCCGAGAGGTAGTACCGCGATTCCACGTCTTCGGCGTCGGGAAGCGTGGCGGCCGTGACCTGGTTGCCGGCGGCGATCCGCGCGGCTTCGGCGGGCTTGTGGGAGTAGGTGGCCGGCTCGGTCGTGCCGGGGAGGTAGAGGCTCAGGATCAGGTCGGTTCCCGCGGCGACAGCAAGGTCGATCTGGTCGCAGACGGCTTCTTCGCCTGCCGGGATGACGAACTGCTCGGCCGCGTCGAGGGTGAGGGTGGTCTGTTGCCCGTCGACGGCGACGGTCGCCGCGCCGACGGTCAGCGGGTCGCGGCCGTAGTGGTTGGTCAGGCGTACCCGGACGGCCTCTCCCCCGCCTGCCAGGTGCAGCACCTGCCGCACGGTCTGGTCGGCGAATCCACGAGGCTCGTTGAAATGCAGCTGCCCGTAGGGACTGATCACCGCGGTACGGAAACCGGCTGTCCAGATCATGGCCGCCCCCATTTCCGTGCCGCTGCCGCGGCTACCAGAAGGCATTTTTCGGGTGTTCTTCGCCGTCCAGGGTATTGCCGACCATGGCCGCGGCAGGCGCGGTCGACTCAGGTGCCTGTCCGTTTTCGGCTCATAGCCGAACTTCCGCAACGCTTGTCCGGGTCCGCTCCGGGCGTCGCAGGTGCACCACTGTCACATCCGGGCAGGCTGCCTGGTCTTCAGTGCATGACGCATTCATCCAGCGCCTCCGGCGCGGCTGTGCCGCAGACCTGCCTACCCGGGTGCTCGGGAGATCCACGCGGTCTCAGTCGGTGTCGAGCACGTGCTCGGACACCTGCTGGACGGTGGCCAGCTGTTGCGGGGTGAGCCGGTCGAAGAACAGGCGGCGGACCGTGTCGACGTGGCCGGGGGCGGCGGCGGTGATCGCACCGCGGCCGGCGTCGGTGAGCACCACGAAGGCGCCGCGGCCGTCGTCGGCGCACTCCTCGCGGTCGATCAGGCCGCGGCGCTGCATGCGGGTGAGGTGGTGCGACAGGCGGCTCTGCTCCCACTGCAGTTCGGTCTGCAGCTCGAAGGGCCGAAGCCGGCCCTCGGGGGTGTCGGTGAGCTGGACGAGCACGTCGTAGTCGGCCAGCGACAGACCCGAGTCGGCCTGGAGCTGGCGGTTGAGCTGCCCGATCAGCTGCCGCTGCAGGCGCAGGAAGCCCCGCCAGGTGCGCTGCTCGTCGTCGTCGAGCCATCTGGTGTCGGTCACGCCGCAACCCTATCCGTGATGGATGACACATCATGTACCAGCCTGGAAATGAATGATACGTCATGTAGGTTCTGACCCTGTGTGGATGACACGTCATCTACACCGTGACCGAGACTGACACCCCGGAGGAATCCCATGAGCACGACCACCACCGACCTGACCGCCCTGACCGGCACCTACACCATCGACCCCGCGCACACCCGCATCGGGTTCGTCGCCCGGCACGCGATGGTGACCAAGGTCCGCGGCGCGTTCAACGAGTTCGAAGGCGGTGCCTACCTCGACGGCGCGAACCCCGCCAACTCGTCGGCGAAGGTGACCATCAAGGCCGCCAGCATCGACACCCGCAACGCCCAGCGCGACGAGCACCTGCGCAGCAACGACTTCCTGGCCATGGAGCAGTTCCCGGAGATCACCTTCGTGTCCACCGGCATCCGCCAGACGTCCGGCACGGACTTCGAGGTGACCGGCGACCTGACCATCAAGGGCGTCACCAACTCGATCACGGTCCCCTTCACCTACGAGGGCGCGGCGACCGACCCGTTCGGCGCGGTGCGGGTCGGCTTCGAGGGCTCCGTGGCGATCAACCGCAAGGACTACGGCGTGACCTGGAACGCCGCCCTGGAGACCGGCGGTGTCCTGGTCAGCGACAAGATCGTGCTGGAGTTCGAGGTGTCGGCGGTCAAGAACAGCTGACGCCCTCAGGCCGCAGGCGTGCCCCGCACCGTCCGAGCCGCGCACAGCGCGAACACCGGATGCTGCGGGGCGCGGGCGGCCGATCGATTCCTCAACGCGGAGAAGGGAAAACGATGACCACCGGACCCGGCGAGCCCCGGGTGCTGATCGACAAGCAGCATCCCCAGGTGTATCGCGCACAACGCGACCTCGCCGCAGCGGTCCGGCAGGCCACCCGCGACGCCGGACTCGACCGGCTCCTCGTCGAACTGGTCAACATCCGCGTCTCCCAGCTCAACCGCTGCGCCTACTGCCTGAACATCCACGTCCGCGACACCCTGGCCGGCGGCGAGAGCCCCCAGCGCATCGCCGTCCTGCCCGCCTGGCACGACACGTCCCTGTTCACCGACAAGGAACGGGCCGCGCTGACCCTGGCGGAGTCGCTCACCACCCTGCCCGGCGACGGTGCGCAGGAGCGCCACTACGCCTTCGCCAGACAGCACCTGACCGACGACGAGATCTCGGCACTGAGCTGGGTGATCATCGCGATGAACGCCTTCAACCGGATCTCGATCGTCAGCCGACACCCCGTCAGCCCACAGGCGCCGACCGACCCGTCCCGCGACGGAGGCAGCCGGCCGACCGGAGAGGACCCGAAGTGATCACCGTCCGCGACAACCCCGCCGAGAACCGCTACGAGATCCACGACGGCGACCAGCTGGCCGGATTCTCGACCTACAAGCTGTCCGAAGGCGTCATCGCCTTCACCCACACCGAGGTCGATCCCGCGTTCAGCGGCCGCGGCCTGGCCAGGCAGCTCGTGATCGCCGAACTCGACGACGCCCGCCGGCGCGGGCTCGCCGTCCGCCCGTTCTGCCCGTACGTCCGGGAGATCATCCTGCGGCTCGCCGACACCTACCTGGACCTGGTCCCGGAGGAAGAGCGGGAGCGGTTCGGACTGGTGCCGGACGTCGTCTGACGGCGACCCGCCACCGCCTGGAATACCGGCGAGAGCGCCACGCCGGATCGAACCGCCGCCTGAGCCGACCGGCCCGGTCAGCCGCCCGTCTTCGACATCGGGGCGAGCTGCGCGACCAGGTCCGCGGCCGCGAGCCGGTCGACGCGGGCGGCGTCGAGTCCGCCGTGGTACAGCGCGTACACGCGGGCGGCGTCGGTCAGCTCGGCGTCACCGTGCAGCAGTGCCGCGAACGCGGCGGGTGCGGACTGCGCCGTCTCATCGTGCTCGGCCGGGCCGGCGTGAACCAGACGGGCGGCGAAGTCCACGGCGCGCTCGTACGGCTGTCGTTCGTATCCGCGGACGACGCCGTCGCGGACCAGCACGCGGTCCGCGCGAGCGGCGGCGTGCCAGCAGGCCAGCTCCCACATGCTGACCCGGAACCCGGCACCGAAGTACCGGTCGGCGGCCACGGCGAGCCGCCCCAGCTGAACCGAGTACCCGCCGACCTGGTGCCCGGAGCCGGAGGCGGTGAGCTTCGCGTCGAGCCAGCGGGTACGCCGCTCATACAGGTCCACCACCAGCGGGGTCGCGACCCTGTCCGCGCCGGTGAGGTCGAAGCGCTGCTCGACCCGCTGCGGCTGGAACGGGTCGCCCCCCGCCGCGAACGGCCCCCGCCGCCCGAGGGAGCCGCCCGGCGGGTTGGCCATGACACCGGCGAACGCGTCGGTCATCTGCTCGAACGCGATGTCGTTGTAGCTGAACACGACCATGACCAGGTAACGCACGCCTGCGCCGAGCAGCCGCGACACGTCCAGGTCGACGAACTCGCTGGCCCCGAGCGGGGCGGGTGCGGAGGTGAGGTCACCGGAGTGCACCGCGGCGCGGTCGCCGAACCGCAGCCGGGTGAAGTCGCACAGCCCGGCGAACTCGCCGTGCACGTCGTACATCGCCACGGACAGGTCGAGGTCGACGCGTACGCCCTCAGGCTCGGTCCAGTGCAGGAACAGCCGCACGACGTCGCCGTCGGGCAGCGGCTGGGTGCTGCCGCGGGGCAGGTCCAGCAGCGCGGTCGAGGCGGTGCGCGCGGCGAACGGCGCCAGGACGTCGGTCAGCCCGGTGTCGAGCAGTGCCGTCTCGACCCGAGGCAGCGCGGCGGCCCGGCGCAGCATCTCCTCGACGAGCAGCTGCTCCAGCTCGCCGCCGAGGTCGGCGGGCAGCCGGCGGCGGGTGTCGGCGGTGGTCCACAGCCGGGCCGCCGCACCCGCCGGGAAGAACAGCCGAGGGCGGGCGGGCTGAGTCGCGGCCCGGACCGCGCCGAGTGCGGCCAGCACGACACCCGGCGCGGCCTTCTCCGCTGCCTCGGCAACCGTGAGCAGGAACTCCGTCGTGTCGCCGCGGTGCCGGTGGGCGAGCATCGCCACGCGGCGCATCAGCTCGCCGGGCCGCTGCGCGAGCAGGGCGACGGCATGCTCGTCGTTGCCGTCACGCAGCGCGATCTCGACCTGGGAGCGCCACGTGCGGTAGCGCACCCGGCCGCGGTGGCGGTGCACGAGCCCGGCGTGCCGGCCGGCGGTGGCGGCGAGCACGGCGTCGAGCGGGGAGCCGGGTGTGGGCACGGTGCCGCGCAGCGCGGCGAAGGCCATCGCGGCGTCGGGGTGGCGGGCGGGCTCCTCGAACGGGTGCAGGTTCTCGGCCATCCGCAGCCAGGCGTCGCGGTGGCGGTGCAGGTCGTCGAGCAGCGCCACGGTCGGCAGGGTGTTCAGCCGCGCCAGCACCAGCCGGCGCAGGCGGCGCGGCAGGCTGGCGCGACGGGCCGGCGGCCGTCGCAGGCCCGCGTCGCCGCCGCTGTGCAGGTGCAGCAGCCGCAGCAGGTCGGTGGCGGTGGTGGCGTGCCGGTCCAGCAGCTGCGGGAGGCGGTCGGCCAGTGCCGGGTCGGTGAGCAGCCGGTGCAGGACGTGCGCGCGGGTCTCCCGGACCTCGATGACGTCGGGCAGCCAGGCCAGGTCGCGGTGTCCGGTGAAGTCGAGCATCGCGTCGAGTTCGGCGAGTTCCTGCTCGCGCAGCGGGGTGCGGCGGCACAGCATCGCGCTGACGGCGGCGTACACCTCGTCGTCGAGGTATTCGACCAGCTCAAGACGCACCGCGCGGCGAGGTGCGGCGGTCGGGTCCAGGGCCTGGTCGTGGGGCACGATGCCCGATGGCCGCCAGGTCGCCGCGTCCAGATGGGCGTCGGCCTCGTCGATGCGGCGGTGGCAGATGGGGCAGCCGGTGTAGTGGTCCAGGTCCCAGCAGGTCACGCAGACCAGGTGCCCGCACGGCGAAACCGGGCGGACCGTGCCCTGCTTGCCGCACAGCACGCAGGACAGCTCGTTGAACTGCAGGAGGTAGGCGAACATGCGCTGGACGAACAGGTCGTCGGTGCTCGCCGGGACCCGGGCGGGGAAGTTCTTGAACAGCGGCAGGTGCGGCACGTGCGCGCCGACCAGCGAGGCGAGCGCGGCGAGCAGGCCGTGGCCGAGGGTCGCCAGGCGGGGGGCCTGCTGGCGGGACAGGTACGCGTGCAGGCGCGGGCCGATCAGGTAGCCCAGGGCCAGCGCGTCGGCTTCCAGGGCCCGTACGCCCGCGGCGACGGGTGCGGGGGTGCCGCGCTCTTTGATCCTCTGCCGGTCGGCCAGCAGCCCCGGGGCCACCAGGCCGCGGCGCAGCAGCGCGAGCGCGACCGGATCGGTCTCGGCGAAGGCGGCACGGTTCGGCGGAGCCAGAGGCACGGTTTCTCCCGGCACGGACGCGGGCGGAGGTGAGGGCGGGGACGGAGATCGGACGCGCTAGAACCATTCAAAGGGAAGAGAAGGAAGCACGCCCAGGAGCCGCCCCCGCCGTCGAGCAATCTAGGGGTACGCGACCCGGCGCGACAACTCGATAAACAGCGGCGGGGCCCCGGCGGCCGACGAAAGATCTTGCGTTTATGGTGTGACGATGGCGTCGATCAAGAGTTCCCGGTCACCTTCGACGGCGCGGAGCCCATGCGCGTCGCCGTTTCTGGCGCGAGGCGCTCGGCTACGTCGCACCGCCGGCGCCCGAGGGCTACGACAGCTGGGAGGACTTCGATCGCACGCTGCCGCCGGAGCAGCAGGGCGCGTGGGCCGTCGCCCAGGATCCCACGGGCGAAGGCCCCCGGATGTAATTCCAGCGCGTTCCCAAGGGGAGACGCCATGAACAAAGAACCGATGCGCGGTGCCCGCGACGGCTGGCCCAGCATCCCTGAGATCACCGCCGGTGAAGCCGACATGGTGTCGGCGGACAGGACGGAAGGATCTTTCGGTTCCTCAGTCATGCCCACAGCATGCCGGACGTCACTATCAACGTCTCCCGCTCCGGCCATGTCATGCACGGTCCTCGATGGCTGGTCCACACCTCTCACGTTCCCGCAGCGGGCTCTGATCCCGCTTGCCTACGACTCGAGATCCGTGAAGCCGTAGGGGATGGCGTCCTCCTCACGAGGCCGCCGGCCGTCAAGCGTCACCAGATCGCCGCGCCCGACCACGTCGCCGCGCAGCGGCGGCACGCCGATCCGGTCCCAGTGCACGGTCACCGTGGTCCGGTCCTCGAGGTCCCCGACGAAAAGTTGATCAGACAGGCTGCCCTCGTCGGTCTCCTCGTCCTCTTCGAAGTCCCAGCCGACGGGCTCGCCCGGGCCGGTGAAGGTGACGTCCGGGTGGCCCTCGACGGAGATCGTCAGGTACGGATGCAGGTCGATCGACTCAAGCCGTGCACCGTGCTGATGGACGTCGAGTGTCAGCTCGGCGCCATACCAGCAGAGCAGGTAGAGGTTGACACCCTCGGCGAGCTCGGCCGCCAGGTCAGCCTTGATCTCGGCGAGGTCGCCCCGGATGTAGTGGGCGTCCTTGCGGGCACCGCCCGAAGACACCCGGAAGTTGAGATCGTAGAAGCTCTTGCGCGGCATGCGAGGCACATTAGCGACGTCCTGCGACACGCTGGCTCCTCCACCCAGCCCCGGCAACTGTTTGGTTTTGTCGGCCACTTACGGGTTCATCCGGCGTCGACACGACGACACACAGGTTGCTCGAGCCGGCGGCGTTACGCCGGCCTGGCACTGCCGTGCCCGATCTCGGGAGTCGTCCCGCTGATCTAGGTTGACCTGGTGGCTTCGAAACCCGTGACAACCGTCCTGTTCGACTTCGCTTGGACCCTGTTCGCCAGAGACCCTGACCGGTGGGTCGGCAGCGCCGCGGCGTTGATCGGCCGGGAGGTGGCCGCCGGTGAGGCTCAGCGCATCGCCGCGGAATTCGCCGAGTTGTTGCGGACAACGGCTACGGACCCTGCCCATATTGCCCGCGACTTGGACCCGCAGGTGTGGGACCGGGCGATTCCGGCTGTCGGCTCGTCAGGGCAGCCGGCTGAGGTGGTCGCCGTAGAACAGGCCCAGCGCGGCGGCCACCCCGGCGCCGGCGATGATCCAGAACCGGGTCACGATCGTGACCTCGTGCCAGCCCACCAGTTCGAAGTGGTGGTGCAGCGGCGACATTCGGAACACCCGCTTGCCGGTCGTCTTGAACGACGTGTACTGGATGATCCGCGACATGGTGATGGTCACGAACAGCGCGGCCAGGATCGGCAGCAGCAGCACGGTTCGGGTGGCGACCGCCTGCCCGGCGATGAGCCCGCCGAGCGCCATGGAACCGGTGTCGCCCATGATGATCCGGGCCGGTGACGTGTTCCACCACAGGAATCCGAGCAGCGCCCCGGCGGCGGCACCGGCGATCAGCGCCGTCTCCAGCGGGTCCCTGGTGTCGAAGCACAGCGCCGCCTGCGCCGCCGGATCGGCGCACCAGTGCCGGTACTGCCAGAACGAGATCAGCCCGTACGCGCCCAGCACGATGATCGACGTTCCGGTGGCCAGGCCGTCGAGCCCGTCGGTGAGGTTGACGGCGTTCGTGGAGGCCATGACGACCGCGATGAAGACGACCACGGCGCCGACCTGGCCCACCTCCAGCCAGCTGATCTCCCGGACGAACGACAACCGCGTGCCGGCCACCGACAGCCCGGCCGTACTCGGAAAGCCCAGCGCCACCACGCCGAATCCGGTGCCGATGATGAGCTGCAGCGCCAGCTTCCAGCGCCCGCTCAGACCGGCGGTGTTCTTCTTCGTGACCTTCAGGAAGTCGTCGACGAACCCGATGCCGCCGCAGAACACCATCAACCCGAGCAGGACGAACCCGGTCATCGTCGGCCCCGGCGGAACGATCTGCTCCGTCGGCAGCACGTTCATCACCAGGTGGCCGACGATGTAGGCCAGCACGGTGCCGACGATGAAGACCAGCCCGCCCATCGTCGGGGTGCCTCGTTTGACCTGGTGCGCGGCCGGATTGATGTCGCGGATCGGTTGACCGGCCCGCAGCCGGGCCAGCGCGCGAATGGCCAGCGGCGTGCACAGCAAAGCGAACACGAACGCCACGGCGGCAGCGACGACCGAGGAAATCATCGGGCAGTTACCTCCTGAGGGGACCAGGCAAGATCACTGAGCCGCCCAGTGTACGGATGCCCGCTCGCCGAGGCTGCCCCAGCGAAGACGCGAGGGAGGAAGCCGGTCCCGGCTGATCTTGCCCCCACAACGTCGTCCACCGCACCTAGACTCCCGCGACGTGACGTCATCTACCTCCCCGATCGAGGCGGCCTTCGCCCTGCTGCAGCAGGGCCGGCTGGCCCAAGCCGAAGAAATCATGGCGCGTGAGCTGCAGGCGGTCACGGCGACGCACGGCCACGGCAGCCAGGCCTGGGCCTCGGCCCAGTGCGACCTCGGCAACGTGCTGCTCAACGCCGACCAGGTCGGCCGTGCGATCGAGTGCTACCGCCAGGCGACCACCGCGTCCGCCGACGACCCGCAGTTGCGCAAGGACCACCTGACGTACCGGCTCAACCTGGGCCTGGCGCTGCGGATGGCCGGGCGGCTCGACGAGTCCGAGGAGGAGCTGCGCCGCGGCGCGCAGGACCGCATGGCTTTCTACGGCCGGGAGCACCCCGGGTACGCCTTCGGTCTCGAACCGCTGGCCGAACTGCTGCTCCAGCGCGGGGACCTGCGGCGGGCGCGCCAGGTCGTCGAGGAGACCGTCGACAACTTCTGGCGCAACGGCCATCCGCATGTGACGTCGGCGCTGGCGCTGCGCGCCGAGATCGTGGCGGCCGAAGCCACCGGCGAGCCGCTGTTCCCGCCGCTGGACCAGTTGCCTGACCAGCTCATCGAGCAGGTGGCGCAGTCGGTGCAGAGCCGGCACGGCCAGGGCGACCCGGAGATCTTCGCGGCCGTACTGAAGGTCCTGGTTCGTACGCTGGAGGCCCGGCTCGGCGAGGATCACCAGGCGACCCTCAACGTGCTGTCCATGCTCGCCAACAGCGGCCGCGACCGCGGCGACCAGGCCGGGCGCGTCGACGCGATCCAGCGGGTCCTGGCGTCCTACGACCGGCAGGGTTTGGCCGAGCAGGCGCTCATGGCGGCGCTCGGGCTGGCGATGGCGCAGAGCGAGGTGGGCGACGAGGACGGGGCGCTACGGACCTACGCGTCGGCGTACGCCCGGGCGGAGCGCATCGGCAGCCCGGAGCTGGCCAGCCAGGTGCTGCGCAACTGGGGCCTGGCGCTGCGGGAGGCCGGGCAGACGCACCTGGCCGAGCAGCGGCTCGGTGAGGCGGTGGCACAGGCCCGCCGCGGCCGCGACGGTGAGACCCTCGGCCGGGCCGATGTCGCCTTCGGCCTGTTCCTGCAGCATGAGGGTCGCCTGGAGCAGGCGCGGACCGTTCTGGAGGAAGGACTGTCCGCTCTGGACCCGGTGCATCCGGACGCGATGGTCGGCCGCAGCCACCTCGGTGCGGTCATGGACGGGCGCAGTTGCGGCTGCGGCGACATGCAGACCACGATCACGGACGCGTTCCGCGACTTCGTCGCCGGCAGGATGCCGGCCGACCTGCTCGCCCGCCTGGATGTCGCGATCGTCGACGGCGACTTCAAGATCGATGTCGAGCTGCGTCGCGAACCGACCCAGGACGAACTCGAACGCCTCAACGGCGTCGTCCAATCCGCTCACGCGGAGTTCCGCCGCCGCCTGACCAGCCCTAGGTACGCGGGCTGACCTGGGCTCGACGGTTT
The DNA here is from genome assembly GCF_040648615.1 of Catellatospora sp. NPDC049111. NCBI lineage: Bacteria > Bacillati > Actinomycetota > Actinomycetes > Micromonosporales > Micromonosporaceae > Catellatospora > Catellatospora sp. NPDC049111. Next base: position 56,954 of record NZ_JBEZEB010000029.1, read on the forward strand.
CGGACGGGAGGGGCCGTGCGCCGGCCGTTCAGGCAGGGCCGCAGCGGTCAGGAAGGTACGGTCCCTTACCATCAATGGTCGTGCTGTTCATGGTGGTGGAACGGTTTCGTGGCGGAGACGCCCGGCCGGTGTACGAGCGAGCACGTGATCGTGGACGCCTGCTCCCCGACGGACTGCGGTACGTCGACAGTTGGGTCGAAGCCAACCTCGGCCGCTGCTTCCAGCTCATGGAGTGCGACGACCTCACGTTGCTGACGGCCTGGATCGCGCAGTGGACCGACCTGGTCGAGTTCGAGGTGATCCCGGTGATCACCAGCAGTCAGGCGTCCGCAGTGGTCAACGCAGATCGACCGACGCCCGGGTCGGCGTGACGAACGGGGCGTCGGCGCGAGCCGATCTGCGTTGACTGCCCGGTTCAGGCCGAGTGGCGCCAGACGACGGGCGAGGGCAGCACGAGGCTGCGCGGCACGTCGGTGTCCCCGCTGATCTGGCGGTGGACGAGTTCGGCGGCGTGCCGGCCGATCTCGCGGGCGGGCTGGTGGACGGTCGACAGCGACGGCTGGGTGCGCGCCGCCCACGCGCTGTCGTCGAAGCCGACGACGCCGACGTCGCCGGGCACGTCCCGGCCCGCCTCGCGCAGCACCTGCATCGCCCCGGCCGCCACCGCGTCGGAGGCGGCGAACACTCCGTCGATGGCGGGTTCGCGTTCCAGCAGCTCGCGCATGCCGTTGACGCCGCCGAGGTAGTCGTAGTGCGGGACCTCGGCGACCAGGGCAGAGTCGAACCGGTCGCCCAGCGCCTGGCGGAACCCGTCGAGGCGGTCCCCGCCGGAGTCGCGGTTGAGGGCGCAGGCGATCATGCCGATCCGGCGCCGGCCGGTGGCGATCAGCCGTGAGGTGATCTCCCGGGCGGAGCCGACGTTGTCGATCCCGACGAACGGGATGGTGTTGGCCAGGTCGGGCGGGTGGCCGATGAACACCGCGGGCATGGCGATCTGCCCGATGAGTCTGGTGATCGGGTCGTAGGCGCGGGCGGAGACGATGATCGCCCCGTCGACGAAGCCGCCGGACAGGTAGCGGGCCACGCGCTCGGTGTCGCGGTCGGAGTCGATGACCAGGCTGACCATCTGGTAGCCGGCCAGCGACAGCACCGCGTTGGCGCCGAGCATGATCGCGCCGATGTTGGGGTCTTCCAGCAGGACCGCGTGCGGTTCCAGGGCCAGGAAGCCGACGGCTTCGGAGCGGCGGCGTTTGAGGTTGCGGGCGGCGGTGTTGGGCACGTAGCCGACCTCGGCGATGGCCGCCTCGATGGCGGTGCGGGCCTCCGGGGAGACGTATCCGCCGTTGAGCACCCGGTTCACCGTGCCGCGGGACACCCCCGCGGCTGCGGCGATGTCCTTCACCGTCGATCGCCGGGGCGCTCCGGAGGCTGTCACGACCGCCACTGTAAACGACGCTATTGACGCGACCCACCGCCATGGCTAGCGTGTGTGCTCGTTCACACATCGGTAACCCGGTGGGCACCCCGCCGTGATGTGTGCACGAGCACACATGGTTTGAACAGGCACAACGCGAACACGTAAGGAAGGCTCATGCCGGACCGGGCACGATCACACCCCGCACCGATGCCGTACACCGGCATCGGGCTCGGCTGTGACTACAACTTCGAGCAGTGGCCCGAAGAGGTCTGGCACGAAGACATGCGCCTCATGCGCGCCGCAGGCGTCGACCTCGTCGCCGTCAACATCTTCGGCTGGTCGAACCTCGAGCCGCAGCCCGGCCGGTACGACTTCACCGCCCTCGACACGATCATCGAGCTGCTGCACGCCAACGGCATCGCCGTCAACCTCGGCACCGGCACCGCCTCTCCCCCGCCCTGGCTGACCCACCGCCACCCCGAGGTCCTGCCCGTCACCGCCGACGGCACGACCCGGTTCCCCGGCGGCAGGCAGGCCTTCTGCCCCAGCTCGCCGGTCTTCCGCGACCACGCGCTCGCCCTGGTCGAGCAGGTGGCGCAGCGCTACGGCGACCACCCGGCCCTGGCGATGTGGCACGTGTCCAACGAACTCGGCTGCCACAACGCCCTGTGCTACGACGAGGCCAGCGCGCAGGCCTTCCGCGAATGGCTCGTGCGCCGCTACGGCGACCTCGACAGCCTCAACCGGGCCTGGGGCACCGCGTTCTGGAGCCAGCGCTACGGCGACTGGGCCGAGATCGCCCCGCCCCGGCTGACGCTGTCCACCCGCAACCCCGCCCAGCTCGTCGACTTCCACCGGTTCAGCTCGGACGCGCTGCTGGAGTGCTACCTGGCCGAGGCCGACATCCTGCGCGGGCACTCCAGCGCGCCGATCACCACGAACTTCATGGTCACCGCGCACATCCGCAACCTCGACTACTGGAAGTGGGCCCCGGCGATGGACGTCATCGCCAACGACCACTACCTCGACCACCGGCTGGCCGCCCCCGCCGCCGAGCTGTCGTTCGCCGCCGACCTGACCCGCGGCCTGGCCGGCGGGCGGCCGTGGATGCTCATGGAGCAGTCCACCGGCGCGGTCAACTGGCAGCCCCACAACCTGCCCAAGGCCCCGGGCCAGCTGCTGCGCAACTCGCTGACCCACGTCGCGCGGGGCGCGGACGCCCTGTGCTTCTTCCAGTGGCGCGCCTCCGCGCAGGGCGCGGAGAAGTTCCACTCCGCGATGGTGCCCCACGCGGGCACCGACACGGCGCTGTGGCGCGAGGTCCTCGACCTGTCGGCGACCCTCGACCGGCTCGACGAGGTCGCCGGCAGCACCGTCGCCGCCGACACCGCACTGCTGTTCGACTGGGAGTCCTGGTGGGCGGCCGACACCGAGGCCCGGCCGTCGCAGGCGATGCGCTACCTCGACCAGGTCCACGCGGCCCACCGGGCGCTGCGCGAACTCGGCGTCACCACCGACGTCGTGGCTCCCGGCGCGGACCTGAGCCGGTACCGCGCGGTGGTGGTGCCCTGCCTGCACATGGTCTCCGACGCCGAAGCCGCCGAGCTGACCGCGTTCGTGCAGGCCGGCGGGCATGCCGTGGTGACGTTCTACAGCGGGATCGTCGACCGGCACGACCGCGTACGGCTCGGCGGCTACCCCGGGGCGTTCCGCGACCTGCTCGGCGTGGTGGTCGAGGAGTTCGTGCCGCTGCTGCCCGGCGACGAGGTCGGCCTGGACAGCGGGGCGCGTGCCGCCGTCTGGACCGAGCTGCTGCGCACCACCACCGCCGACACCGTCGACCGGTACGCCGACGGGCCCCTGCCCGGGGTCCCGGCGGTGACCCGCAACCGCCACGGAGCGGGCCAGGCCTGGTACGTCGCCACCGCCCTGGAGCCGGCGGACCTGCGCGACGTGCTGCGCCGCGCCCTGCGCGAGGCGGCCGTCACCGCCGTCGGCCCGGAAAGCGACGGCACCGTCGAGGTCGTGCACCGGCGCAGCGACAGCCACCGCTACACCTTCGTGATCAACCACGGTGCCAAGGACATCGAGCACCCCGCCACCGGCCGCGAGCTGGTCACCGGCGAACACGTCGGCGCGGTGCTGCGGGTCCCGGCCGGTACGGTCCGCGTGCTCAGACAGGAGATCACCCGATGACCCAGGTCGCCACCCACCAGCCGCAGGCCGGACCGGCAGCTCCGGTCGAACGCGCCGGACCCGCCCGGCGCGGCAGGCACCGCTACGCCCGCGCCGTCACCCTTTTCGTTGCACCGTTCGCGGTCCTGTTCCTGCTGTTCTACGTCGTCCCGATCGGCTACGCGGTCGTCCAGTCGCTGTACGTCGTGCAGCGCACCGGAACGTACGGCCCCGCCCAGGAGGTCTTCGGCGGCCTGGCGCAGTACCGGCTGGTGTTCAGCGACGGTCCGTTCTGGGCTTCCGTCGGGCGGATGCTGGCCTTCGGCGCGGTCCAGGTCCCGATCATGCTCGGAATCGCCCTGGCGCTGGCCCTGCTGCTCGATTCGGGGCTGGTCACGGGGCGGCGGTTCTTCCGGCTGGCGTTCTTCGTCCCGTACGCCGTGCCGGGCGTGGTCGCCGCGATCATGTGGGGCTTCCTCTACTCGCCGAACCTGTCGCCGCTCAAACCGATCACCAGCGCCGTCGACCTGCTGTCGGCCGACACCGTGCTGTGGTCCATCGCCAACGTCGTCACCTGGGTGTACGTCGGCTACAACATGCTGATCATCTACTCGGCGCTGATGGCGATCCCCACCGAGATGTACGAAGCCGCCCGCCTCGACGGTGCCGGCCGGCTGCGCATCGCCTGGTCGATCAAGATCCCCCTGGTGCTGCCCGCGATCGTGCTCACCACCGTCTTCTCCATCATCGGCACGCTCCAGCTGCTGTCCGAACCGCAGGTGTTCCGCAGCTTCAGCTCCGCCGTGTCCAGCACCTACACCCCGAACATGACGGTCTTCTCCATGTCGGCCATCCCCAACTTCAACCTGGCCGCGGCCTTCTCCGTGGTACTGGCCCTGACCACCTTCGTCCTGTCCTTCGCCTTCCTCAAGGCCACCCAGCGCAGGGGCATCCAGTGACCACCCACCCGACCACCCCCGCCGAGACCGTCCGCCGCCGCGACCACAGCACCGTTCCCCGCTCCGCGGCGATGCTCATCATGGGCGTCTGCACCGTCTACTTCCTGCTGCCGCTGTGGTGGCTATTCGTCGGCGCCACCAAGAACCGCGAGCAGTTCACCGGGACCAGCCCGCTGTGGTTCGCCGACTTCCACCTGGCCGACAACATCCGCGAGCTGATCGCCTACCGCGACGGGGTCTTCCTGCGGTGGACGCTCAACAGCGTCCTCTACACCGGCGGCGCGGCGCTGCTGGGCACCCTGCTGGCCGCCATGTGCGGCTACGCGCTGGCCAAGTACCGCTTCCCCGGCCGTGAACTGATCTTCAACGTGGTGCTCAGCGGCGTGCTCGTGCCCGCCACGGCGCTCGCGCTGCCACTGTTTCTCATCTTCAGCCAGGTCCAGGCCACCAACACGTTCTGGGCGGTGTTCCTGCCCAGCCTCGTCAACCCGTTCGGGGTGTACCTGGCCCGGGTCTACGCCACCTCCGGTGTGCCCGACGGGCTGCTGGAGGCCGCCCGTATCGACGGCTCCGGCGAGATCCGCACGTTCTTCACCATCTCCGCCCGGCTGATGTCCCCCGCGCTGGTGACGATCTTCCTGTTCCACTTCGTGGCCGTCTGGAACAACTTCCTGCTCCCGCTGATCATGCTCAGCGACGAGCGGCTGTTCCCGGTCACCCTCGGCCTCTACTCCTGGAACACCCAGATCGCCCAGGTGCCCGAGCTGCGCGGCATGGTCATCGTCGGCTCGCTGATCTCCATCGCCCCCCTCGCCGTGGCGTTCCTGCTGCTCCAGCGGTTCTGGCGCACCGGAATCAGCACCGGCGCGGTCAAGTAACACCCCCCTCTCCCCCGCAAGTGATCCTCACCGAAAGGTTGCCCTGATGAGCGCGTTGCTGCGCACCATAGGCGTGCTGCTGACCTCAGCAGTCGCCGTCACCGCCTGCTCCTCCCCCGACGCCGCCCCCGGCGGCACCGCGTCGGCGTGCGCCCCGGCCAGTGGCGGGCCGGTCACGCTGACGTTCACCTCCTGGATTCCCGGCGTCGAGCAGGTCGTGCAGGCTTGGAACGCCAAGAACCCCGACATCCAGGTCAAGGTGCAGACCGGCCCGAACGGCAACGGCGGCACGTACCAGAACTTCTTCAACCAGCTCAAGGCCGGCAACGCCCCGGACCTCGGGCAGATCGAGTACGACGCGCTGCCGGGCTTCCGGGTCCAGGACGGCCTGTTCGACCTCGCCGCCTGCGACATCGTCGCCCAGGCCAAGGACCAGTTCGTGCCGTGGACGTGGGACCAGGTCAGCCTCGGCGACGCCAAGGCCGCGTACGGGGTGCCGCAGGACACCGGTCCGATGGCGCTGTTCTACCGCGCCGACCTGTTCGAGAAGAACGGCATCGCCATCCCGGCGACCTGGCAGGAGTACGCAGCGGCGGCGGAGAAGGTCAAGGCCGCCGGCGGGTACATCACGAACTTCTCGCAGAGCGACGTGAACCAGTTCGCCGGGCTGGCGTGGCAGGCCGGGGGCCGCTGGTTCGGCAACGACGGGCAGAAGTGGACCGTCAGCCTCGCCGACGAGAAGACCACGAAGGTCGCGCAGTACTGGCAGGACCTGATCGATCGCAAGCTCGTGTCGTCGGTGCCGCCGTGGACGACCGAGTGGGACAACGCCTACAACACCGACCAGGCCTGGACGTGGGTATCGGCGGTGTGGGGCGCGAACTCGATCGCGTCCGGCGCGCCCAAGACCGCGGGCAAGTGGCGGGTCGCGCCGATGCCGCAGTGGAGCAGCGGTGAGACGGTCGCGGGCAACTGGGGCGGGTCGTCCACGGCCGTGTTCAAGGGGTCCAAGCACCCGTACGAGGCGGCCAAGTTCGCGCTCTGGCTCAACACGAGCGAAGAAGCGCTCACCCTGCTCAACCAGAAGGCCAACCTGTACCCGGCGACCAAGGCCGGCGCGAACCTGCCCGCCCTGGCCAGCGGGGTCGCCTTCTACGGCGACCAGAAGATCTACGAGATCTTCGCCAAGGCGTCCGCGCAGGTCCCGGCCGGGTTCACCTGGGGACCGGCGATGACCGCGACCTACGCCAACGCCTCCGACGGGTTCAAGGCCGCCGTGTCCGGCAAGGGCACTCTCGTCGACGCGCTGACCGGCGCGCAGACGTTCACCGTCCAGACCCTCAAGAACCAGGCGATCCCCGTCGCCTGATCCTGCCTCCCCGCACGGCGGGCCGGTCACGTCAGTGACCGGCCCGTCTTTTGTACCGGCCGAAATCCGCGATCAGGCACGGATGACGGTCACCTGTCCCTGGTCAGGCCGAGCACAGGGCGCTGACGGCGCTGGCGTCCGAGAACCCCGACCACCCGTCGCTGATCAAGGTGTAGACCTTGCCCTTGTAGTCGGTGCCCGGCGCGGCGAGCTTCTTGGTCAACGCGTCCAGCCGGGCCACGTCCGCCGTCAGCGCCTCGGCGAGCTTCGCGTCCGTGGTGCCCTTGAGGGCCGTCGCCAGGTAGCTCCGGTAGCCGGCGACCGCGGTCTTCAACTCCACGAGCACCTCCTTCATCGCCGGGACACCACCCTTGTAGTTGCCGTTGCGGAAGCCCGCGTACATCACCACCGACGTGTAGACCTCCATCAGCGGCTGCTTGCGCCCCTCGCAGAACGCCGTGTAGTCCGCGCCGGCCGGCGACGGGCTCGGCGACGGCGCCGCCGAGGTCGCGGCGGGGCTGGGCGACGGAGCCGGGGCGGCGGTGTCGGGCGCAGACCCGGCACATGCGGCTGCGCCGGCCAGGACGGCCGTGAGCAGCAAAGGCAGAACGATACGGCGCATGGTGTGGCGTACTCCAAGTCATGATCGGGTCGAACGCCTCAGCTTCGCTCACCTCGCCCGGCGGGCGCAGAGCCGTTGCGCCACATTTCGATCACGAACGGGGCTCTTTCTCGGGAAGTTCGAAATCCCAGACGATGACCGCGGGTACCGCCCACGCGGCCCGCACCGCCTCCGGCAGCAGCGCGATGAGCGACCAGGGCCAACCGGCCCAGTCACCGGGTTGCGCCTGCGCCAGGGGCACCGGAGGTGGCGGCGGCTGGTCACCGCCCGAGCCGCGCGGCTCCTCGCACGCCCGGATCCGCAGCCCGGCGGCAAGCGCGGCGCGCACGAAATCGCCGGCGGTGTGCCGGTACGTGGCGACCAGGCCCGGTTCGCCGGACGGGCCGAGCGCGTGCGGGATCGAGCCGCGGAAACCGATCTCGCAGTGCGCGTCGGAGATCACCGCACGACCGCCGGGGCGAAGGACGCGGGCGAACTCGGCCAGCACCGGCTCCAGCGACGGCGAGTGGGACAGCGCCAGGCCGGAGACGACGAGGTCGACGCTGTCGTCGGGCAGCGGCAGCTCACGCAGATCGCCCAGGCGGAAGTCACCGGACGGCACCCGGGACCGGGCCCGCTCCAGCATCTCCGGTGAGCTGTCCACACCGATCAGCGTGAACCCCTGCCCCGCGAGGTACTCGGCGTGCCTTCCCGTGCCGCACGCCGCGTCGAGGGCGTCGCCGACCGGCAGCGCCTCAATGAGCCGGTGCATGACCGGCTCGTCGATGTCGAACAGGCTGTTTCGCGGCTCGTCGTAGGTCGCCGCCCACTGCCGGTACCCGGTGAGGGTGTCGCCCCGCCCGACCCGCACCCCCTCGTGCCCGGTGAGCGCCGGGTTGGCCAGCAGCGCCCGTACCTCGGCCAATCGCCGGTGCGTGAACTCCTCGTCGTACTCCCCGCCCCATCCGTGCAGGAGCGCAAGGCCTTCGATCCCGAGCAGGTACGCCAACGGATGCTGGTAGATCATGCGGCGACCGTAACCCGCCGGATGACATCGATCCACGTATTTTAAAGGCGCCTCGCACTTGCGTACCGCATGATCGGCCGGGGACGCCGGCGTCACCGGGGGGAGAGAGAAGATGGCACTGCTGATCAGCGGCAAGACACGGTGCGCCGTGTGTGGCGAAGTCATCCACGCGCAGGATGAGGTGGTGATGTTCGCGCCGGGTCTGTTCGGCCCGCGATCCCGGCCTCACCGGTTCGACGACGCATCTGCGCACCATCGCTGTCTAACCGGGTTGGACACCGGGCGGCAGGCGCTGCGGGAGCTCAAGGAGTTCATCACCGACCCGGTGGCGTACGTCCGAAGCAGAAACGAGATGTGAGCACCCCTGCTCCCCCGCTCACGGCTCGACGCCTGAACCCGATCCGCATACACGCCGGTCCAACGGGTACGGCGCGGGTGGCCTCAGACCGAACGCCGTTACTCACTGATCTGAGTGTGGGCCGGTCCTGAGTCATAGCGGTCGAGAAACGCGTCGGCGGGGATGTCGAGTGCATGCAGTTTGGAGAACACCTCCGAACCCGCGCCGATCTCCTCGTCGCCGTCGGAGATCCGGTATGCCTGCACCATGTTGAGGACTTCGAAGTCCTGGTCCTCGGCGTAATCGGCGGACTCCCGCTCGGCCAGTTCGATGGCCTCGTCGAGCGACGATGCCCGGAACAGCACGACCCGCTCCTCGTAGGGGCGGTTTTCCCAGGTCACCCATCTATAGAAGGTTCTGACGCCGTACCACCCCTTCGGCTCATGCCTCATTGCCTGGCCGCCATCCCTTCACACCGAACCGCAATCATCGCACTGGTTCACTCAGCGAGCTCGGCAGCCTTCGCCGCGGCAGGACGGTTTCGTCGCCAAAGAGCGAACGACGCGCCCAGGGCCAACACCAGCACGAGAGCGACCGCAGCGATCGTGGCGGAGGTGGAACCGGGCTCCGGCTCCGTCACGCTGGCCGGCACTCCCTCGGCCGCCGCCGATGGTGTCGCGGCCGGCGATGTGGGGACGGCGGTCGCGACGACCGCCCCGGAAGGAGACGGCGCGGCCGTCGCGGACGACGGCGACGGCAGAGCCACCGATCCGGTCGACGGGGCGGCACCGGAGCCGCGGGCACGCACCTGGAAACCGAAGTCGCTGTTGGCCACATTGGTGTCATCGCAGCGCTCGGCCACGAGCACGCTCACCCCGCCCGAGGCGCTCACATCGGTCTTGGCGAACTTCAGGTGCATCTCCCAACGCAGGGACCTGCCGGGAGCGAGGTCGTCGGCGCGGCACCGGAACGCCGACTTGGCCAGCTTCGTGCAGCCGACCAGCCGGACGATCTCGAAGCCGCTGCCGCGAACCGTCAGCTCGAACGTCGGCACCTCCATCGGACCCCGGTTGGCGACCGTGTACCGGAATACCGCGGTCTCCCCCGGGTTGGCCTGTGCGACCTGGTTGCCGCTGACCACCACGTCGGCAGTACGCGGCACGCCCACGGTGACCTTGACCCGCGCGGTGGCGAGCCGGGCGTCGGCGGGGATCGAGCCGTCGACGGCTCCCTCGGCACGTACCACCATCGTGCCGGCGAAACCGGTCTTCGCGTACGGCCGCAGCGTGACCAATGCGGTGAGGCGTCGCTGCTCGCCTGGTGCGAGCTGGGCGTGGGACCCCGTCGAGCTGACGAGCACGCGGCCGGTGTCGCCTTCCATCGTCACGGCCAGGTAGGCCTCGGCGCTGGCCGAACCCTGGTTGCGCACGGTGACCTCCACCGTCGTGATCACCCGCGCCCCGGTCGTCACCGCCGACGGCACGTTCGACAGCGCCAGGTCGAGCGGCACAGCCGCGTGCGCCGCGGACGGCATCAACGCGACGGCACCGAAGACGGCGGCCAGCAGTCCGGCCAGGCGGTTTCGCACGGTCTCTCTCCTCAGTTCCTGGCCGTCACGGTCTGCCTGCCGCAATCTAGAAGATCAACCGGAACGCGGGCATCCGCCGAACGGCCCGCACCAGCCCCCGGCCCTACGGTCCGCCCACCCAGGGACCGGCACCGCAGGCGTCGCACACGAAACCTGGCGCTCTGGCACACTGCAGCGATGCCTACGTTTGATCGACTCTTCGCCGAGCATGTCGCCACCGGGCTGGCCCGCCAACTGGCGCTGGGCGACCTGATCGGCGAGCGCGGCTGGCAGCTCGACCTGACCGGCGGCACCGTCGTGTTCGGCGACGATCTGCGGTACCGCGTCCAGCTGCTCGGCACGGAGAACCACGACGACGGCAGTTGGCTGTGGGCCTGGGCGAACGAGGCGAGCAACCTTCCACCGGCACTGCTGCACCTGTGCGGTTGGCTGCGCGAGTACGGTCACCGCCAGGGAGTCGCCGAGCTCACCGAGCCCACGTTCGCGCTCGGACGCGCCGACGGGCACCGCCTGGCCCTGCTGGCCTCGGGCCTGACCGGCCGGTGTTACTACCGCGGCCCGTACGACGGCGGCGCGGTCTTCTTCCACCTGGACGACGCCCCGCCGCAGATCACCGCGCCGGTCCGGCCGGAACGCGCGCTGAGCGTGTTGGGCCAGGTCATCCAGAGTTTCCCGGTCGACCACCGGACCGTCGTGGAGTCGTTCCTGCGCCAGCAGTCGTGGCGCGTGGACCCGGCACCCACGTCGGTGACCGCGCACCACGCCGACGGTTCCACGCTGCGCGTCGACTTCGACACGCTGGGCCGCGTCAGCAACATGTCCGGCTCTGTGCGCCCGTAGGTTCGCGTGGGAACCTGGCCGGCGCTGACCGAGGAGCAGTACGCGGTGATCGTCAGCGCGTACGAAGAGGCCGCGATCGGGCACATCATGGATGAGTTCCGAGCACGGCAGCGGTGGGCCGAGACCGGCACCACGACCACTCCGTCCGACCTCGACCTCGACGCGAAGCGGGCGCTGGTCCCGCACTTCGCTCGGGTCCTGGCCGGCATGGTCGCCCGTGGCTGGGTCGACCTCTTCCAGGGCTATCCGACCAAGGGCAGCGTCGCGCTCACCGCCGACGAGGTGGCTGCGGTCATCAACGAGGCGACGAGTTGGATCAGCGAACTCGACGACTGGAAGGTCATCGGTCTGTCCACCGGCGACGAATGGGATCGGCTCACCGGCGCGTGGGACCGACTTCGCGGCTGAGCAGATCCCACACCGTTCACCCGGACGTCACTGCAATTGCGGGCGTTGCGGACCCGGTGCCCGCCCTTCACCGGTGGGCGAGCTCAGCTCGGCGAGCACGACGGCTTCACCTGCCGGCAGGGTCGCCAGGGCGTCGACCGCTGGGGCGATCTGGTCGCAGTCGGTCTGGCAGGACGGGCAGTGCAGCAGGTGCCCCTCGTACGACCGGGTCTGCTCGACGGGCAGCGCGCCGATCAGGTAAAGCCCGGCCAGGGACGAGCCGTCGCCGGGCGGGCATGCGGAGCCGCCCGGTTCCGGCGCCCGGGCAAGCAGGCGACGGGGCTGGCCCCGACCCGGTTCGGCGCGTCGCGCCTTTCGGCTTTCCACAAACCCTCCTCACGCTCGACTGCCCGGCGTACCCGCCAGTAATGTATGACGTCCCGCCGGGTCCGCCGGTTCAGCCGATCCGCTGGTTCTCTAGACCGCGGGTGTCAATCGGGTCTGCGGCTGCCGGGCGGCCGGCACCGCCGCCGGTGCCAGCTGGAACCAGTAGCTGGCGTAGCCGGGCAGTGCGAGCACGTAGGAGTCCTCGTCGACCTGCGGGAACCGGGTGCCGCCGGTCAGTTCGGTCGGGACCCAGCCGCTGAAACGGTCGCCGAGCGACAGCCGTACCGGCTGCGGGAACCGGGACAGGTTGTGCACGCACAGCACCGCCTCGTCGGTGTCGCCTTCGCGCAGTCGGCGCAGGAACGCCAGCACCGCCGGGTTGGCGGCGTCGACGTCCTCGTAGGTGCCCAGCGCGAGCGCCGGGTGCTGCTTGCGCAGGGCGATCATCCGGCGGGTCCACTGCAGCAGGGAGGCGGGCTGCTCCATCTGCTGCTCGACGTTGATGGCCTGGTAGCCGTAGACGGGGCCCATGTTGGCCGGCAGGTACAGCCGGCCGGGGTCGGTGGTGGAGAAGCCGCCGTTGCGGTCCGCGGTCCACTGCATGGGGGTGCGGACGCTGTCGCGGTCGCCGAGCCAGATGTTGTCGCCCATGCCGATCTCGTCGCCGTAGTAGACGACCGGGGAGCCGGGCAGGGACAGCAGCAGCGAGGTGAACAGCTCGATCTGGTTGCGGTCGTTGTCGACCATCGGGGCGAGCCGGCGGCGGATGCCGGCGTTGAGCCGCATGCGGGGGTCCTTGGCGTATTCGGCGTAGAGGTAGTCGCGTTCCTCGTCGGTGACCATCTCCAGGGTCAGTTCGTCGTGGTTGCGCAGGAACGTGCCCCACTGGCAGCCCGAGGGCAGCACCGGGGTCTGGGCGAGGATCTCCGAGATCGGGTGGCGTGACTCGCGGCGCACCGCCATGAAGATGCGCGGCATGAGCGGGAAGTGGAAGGCCATGTGGCACTCGTCGCCGCCGACGGCCGGGTCGCCGAAGTAGTCGATCAGGTCTTCGGGCCACAGGTTGGCTTCGGCCAGCAGGATCCGGCCCGGATACTCCTCGTCGATCATGGTGCGGATCGCTTTGAGGTAGGCGTGGGTCTCGGGCAGGTTCGCGCAGTCGGTGCCTTCGCGCTCGAACAGGTAGGTGGCGGCGTCGAGCCGGAAGCCGTCGACGCCGAGTTCGAGCCAGAACCGTACGACGGCGAGCATCGCGTCGCGTACGGCCGGGTTGTCGTAGTTGAGGTCGGGCTGGTGGGAGAAGAAGCGGTGCCAGTAGAACTGCTTGCGGACGTGGTCGAAGGTCCAGTTCGAGGTCTCGGTGTCGCTGAAGATGATGCGCACGTCGGCGTACTCGGTGTCGGTGTCGCGCCAGACGTAGAAGTCGCCGTAGGGGCCGTCGGGGTCCTGCCGGGACCGCTGGAACCAGTCGTGGGTGTCGGAGGTGTGGTTGAGCACGAGGTCGGTGACGACGCGGATGCCGCGGCGGTGGGCCTCGTCGACGAAGGTCACGAAGTCGTCGAGGGTGCCGTATTCGGGCAGGATGCGGCAGTAGTCGCGCACGTCGTAGCCGCCGTCGCGCTGGGGTGAGTCGTAGAACGGCGGCAGCCAGACGCAGTCGACTCCCAGCCACTGCAGGTAGTCCAGTTTGCGGGTGAGGCCGGGCAGGTCGCCGCGGCCGTCGCCGTCGGCGTCGAGTCCGGCCTGCACCAGCATCTCGTAGAAGACCGCGTGTTTGAACCAGTCGCGTTCGACCGGCATTTCGCGGGGCAGCCGGGGCGGCAGTGGCGGGGTGGCGTCGTTTCTCATGGCGTTCCAGGTGGTGAGGGCGGTGACCCGCGGGTTGTTCGAGCACCCGCCCGGCGGGGCGGCCGGGCGGGCATCACGTCATACGGCTGGGGCGGCGTTTCGGATCGGCCCGGCCGGGCCCAATCCGTGGGCCGGAGGGCCCATCTTCGCCCTGGTCGGGACGGCCGCGATGGGCGATGCGGGGCAGGGCTGGCACCGTCCCTGCCCCGCATCGCGGTGGACACGCCTCGGACCGTCCACCCCGGGGGGAAGTGGTGAACTGCGGGCGCGTCGGCTGTGGGGCGCCGTGTCAGTCGGTGGCGCCGACGACCGCGCTCAATGCCCGCAGGGCGTAGTAGACGCGTGATTTGACGGTGCCTTCGGGGATGCCGAGCCGTAGCGCGGCTTCGCGGGTGGAGTGCTGGCGCAGGTAGAGTTCGACGACCACCGAGCGGTGCTCGGGGATAAGCCGCGGCAACGCGTCGCGGATGACCTGCGCCGCGACCACCCGGTCGAACATGTCGGCGGCGACCGGCTCGCGACCGTGCTCGGGGAACGCGATCTCGGCCGGGCGCACCTGCCTGGCCCGTGCCGCGTCGATCGCGACACGGCGGGCGACCGTGTAGAGCCACGGACCCAGCGACTCGATGTCGTCGGGCAGGTTGTCGATGTGCCGCCACGCCCGCATCAGGGTCTCCTGGAGCAGGTCTTCTGCCAGGTGCTGGCGGCCCGGGTTCAGCCGCTGGAGGAACCGCAGCAGGGGGTCGGCGTAGGCGCGCCAGATCGCCTGCATCCGTATGTCCGCCGGCACGGACCGGTCCGGTGCCGCACCGTCGGCGCACTCCGCCGGCCGTTCGTTCGTCAAGGCAGGCACCACGTACCCCTCCCTACTGACCTCATGAACCTGCTGCTGGACGGGCGTGAGGCCGTGGGCGGCCGGTCCGGTCCCGGCCGGACGCCCACGGCACGCCGTGTCACTTGACCGAGCCGGCCAGGACACCCTGGACGAAGTACCGTTGGAAGGCGAAGAACACCACCAGGGGCACCACCATCGACAGGAACGCTCCCGGGCCGATCACGTCGACGTTGGACGAGAAGGCACGCATCTGCTCACGCAGGGTGTACGTGATGGGGGCGTTGTCCGAGGTCGCGAAGACCAGCGCGACCAGCAGGTCGTTCCAGACCCAGAGGAACTGGAAGATCGCCAGCGATGCGATCGCGGGCCAGCCGATCGGCAGCACCACGCGGCGGAAGATGGTGAAGTCGCGCCCGCCGTCCATCCGGGCCGCCTCCAGCAGGTCCTTCGGGATGGCCAGGAAGAAGTTGCGCAGCAGGAAGATCGCGAACGGCAGCCCGAACGCCACGTGGAACGCGATCACCGCGGCGATGCTGCCGTAGATGCCCAGCGAGCCGAACAGTTTGGCGTCGGGGATGATCGCCACCTGCACGGGCACCACGATCAGCGCCACGATCAGCACGAACAGCCAGTCGCGGCCGGGGAATTCGATCCAGGCCAGGGCGTACGCGGCCAGTGCGCCGAGCACCACCACCAGCACCGTGGACGGCACGGTGATGAGCACCGTGTTCCACAGCGAGTGCAGGACGCTCTCGTTGCGCATGAGCCCGGCGTAGTTCTCCAGGGTCAGCCGGGAGGGCTCGGTCAGCACGGTCCACCAGCCGGTGGAGCTGTTGTCGGCGGTGGTCCGCAGGCTGGCCACGGCGAGCCCGACGACCGGGGCGAGCCAGAACAGGCCCAGCACGGCGACGACGACGTTGACCGCCGTGCTGCCGAGCCGGCCGATCAGCCGGGAGATCAGGCTGCGCCGCGGTGGACCGCTCGGGGTCACCCCGGCCGGTACGAGATCGGGGACCTGCGTGTCGATGTCGACGCTCACCTCTGCTCCCTCCGCATGCGCCGGATGTTGAACAACATCGCCGGCAGGACCAGCAGGAACAGCAGCACGCCCAGGGCGCTGCCGAGCCCGAAGTCCAGTCCCCCGCCGAACGACACCCGGTACATCTGCAGGGCGATCACGTTCGCGTCGTCCTGCGACGACTCGGGTGCCAGCACCATCACCAGGTCGAAGATCTTCAGCACGTTGATGGTCAGGGTCACCAGCACCACGACCAGCACGGGACGCACCAGCGGCACGGTCACCCGCCGGAACACCTGCCATTCGGTGGCCCCGTCGACCCGGGCCGCCTCCAGCGCGTCGCGGGGGATCGCCGACAGGCCCGCGGTGATCAGCACCATCGCGAAGCCGGCCCAGATCCAGATGTAGGCCAGGATGATCGACGGGGTGACCAGCGACGGTCCGAGCCAGGTCACCCCGTTGAACGGGGCGGTGAAGTTCTCCGGGCTCAGCCGCACGGTGTACGCGCCGGACGCGAGCCCGTCGAAGGCGAACCGCCCGTCGGCCGCGGTCTTCGTGGTGGCGACCACGGTTCCGTCGCGCAGCGCCTGCACCGTCATGGCCGGCAGGCCGCGCTCGACCGGGTCGATGACCCCGGCGGTGCCGCCGCCACCGGGGGTGAAGTCGAGCCACACCACCCCGGCCAGGCCGGACCCGGTCGGGGCCGCCGCCGCGACGGCGTCGGCGGGCACCCGGTCCTGCGGCAGGCCCACCAGCGGCATCAGTACGGTCGTGCCGGTGGTCGCGGTGGTCTCGAAGCCGCCGGCGGCCTCGGTCAGCGGCGCACCGTCACGGGGGCGGGCGCCGAAGTACTGCGACGGCGGGCTGAAGGCGTCGTGGACCGTCACGACGGCCGCGTTGAGCAGGCCGCGGTCGGGGCTCTCGTCGTAGACCATGCGGAAGGTGACCCCGGCGGCCAGGAACGAGATCGCCATCGGCATGAAGACGACCGCTTTGAACACCGAGGCCAGCCGCACCCGTTCGATCAGCACGGCGAAGACCAGGCCCATCGCGGTCACCAGGGAGGGCGCGACCACGACCCAGACGATGTTGTTGACGATGGCGCGGCGGGTCTCCGGCGCGGTGAACATCCGTACGTAGTTGTCGAGGCCGACGAAGGAGGCCCCGTCGGAGCTGTGCAGGCTCAGCCAGACCGTGTAGACGATCGGGTACGCCACCAGGGTCAGCAGGACGATCACGGCCGGGGCGAGGAACCAGACGCTGGTCAGCTTCTCCCACCAGCGCTGCCCCTCCCGGCGCGCGGACCGCGCGCCGGGCGCGCCCGGCCGGTCGGCGTCGGGCGCCGCCGTCGGGGTCTGGCCGTCGACCGGTGCCTCGGGCTCGCGCACAGCGGTCGCTGTGACGGCCTCGCCGACCGGCTCGGACGCGCGTGTCATCACTTACCTCCGAAGTCCTTCTTGGCGGCAGCCTCGAGCTTGGCGGCGGTGCCGGCCGGGTCGGCCGGGTTGGTCAGGAAGTCCTGCAGCAGGCGCCACATCGAGGCACCCGTGCCGCCGCCGAAGGTCTGCGGGGTGAGGTCGGACAGGTCGAAGCGCAGCAGGTCGGCCTTGACCACCGACTCGGCGAGCGCGACCGTGGTCGGGTCCGGGTAGGCGGAGGTGTCCAGGTTCTTGTTCGCCGACAGGAAGCCGCCCTTGGCCGCCATGATCTTCGCGGCTTCCGGGGAGGCCAGGAACGCGATCAGCTGCTGGGCCGCCGGGCTGTCCTTGAACGCCACGGCCTGGTCGCCCGCGGTGACCACGGCGGGCTTGGAGCCGTTGACGGCCGGCCAGTCGAAGAACCGGGCGCCCTCGCCGACCTTGACCTTGCCCAGCTTGTTGATCTCCGCGGCCACGAAGTCGCCCTCGAACAGCATCGCCGACTGCGGCTTCTCACCGAAGACGTCCGCGATGGACTGGGTGAACTTCAGCTGCACCGCGCCCTTCGCGCCGCCCTGCACCGCCTTGGCGTCGCCCCAGTACTGCCCGAGCAGCTGCAGGGTCTGCACCACGGTGGGGTCGGTCCAGGGGATCTCGTGGCGGGATAGCCTGTCGTAGTTCTCCGGGCCGCCGACCCGCAGGTAGACGTTCTCGAACCAGTCGGTCAGCGTCCAGCCGTCGCCGCCGGGCACCGCCATCGGCGAGATGCCCGCGTCGGCGAGCGTCTTGGTGACCTTGACGAAGTCGTCCCAGGTCGCCGGGGCCTGCACGCCGGCCTCGGTGAACTTGTCGGTGCGGTACCAGACCACGGACTTGTTGGCGACCTTGAAGTAGACGCCGTAGAGCTTGCCGTCGACCGTGCCGAGCTGCTGCCAGGCCGCGGAGTAGTTGGCCGCGACCGCGGTGGCGGCCTCGCCCGTCAGCTCCTTGATCGCGCCCTTGCGGGCGAACTCGTTGACGACGCCGGGCTGCGGGATCAGCGCGACGTCGGGCGGCGAGCCGCCGGCCAGCCGGCTGTTGATCAGCGCGGCGAGGTCGTCGCCGCCGGAGGTGTACTTGACCGTCGCGCCGGTCTTCTTGGCGAAGGCGTCCAGCACCTGCTGGAAGCTGGCCTGCTCGGTGCCCGACCAGGTGCCGGCGACCTCCACGCTCTGCCCGGCCAGGGGGCCGGAGCCTCCGCCGGTGGTGGGGTCGGCGGTGCCGCTGCACCCGGCGGCGGCCAGGACGGCGACCGCGGCCAGCGCGCCTGCGCGCAGACTGTTTCTCATCTAACATTCCCTTCTGGAGAAGATGCGGTACCTCTGTCCGACTGGTTTCGGGGGGTAGGAGCCCCGGCAGCCGGAAGTCGATTCAGTGGATGCTGCGACCGGTGTCGGCGTCGAACACGTGCAGTCGCGCGGTGTCGACGGCGACGGCGATCCGGTCACCGGCCCGGGCCGTGGAGCGCGGGCTGAACCGGGCCACGATGGCGGTCCGGTCGGCCCGGTCGCGCTGCGGCTCGGCGCCGGCGTCGCGGGCCAGTTCCCGGGTGTCCTCGCTGACCACGGCGGGCACGGGCAGGCTGAAGTGCACGTACAGGTCCGAGCCCAGTGCTTCGGTCAGTTCGGCCTCGGCGAGCAGGGTCTGGTCCTCATCGGCCCGGTCGAGCGCGGCGTCGCGCAGGTCCTCGGCGCGTACGCCGACGACGACGCGCCGATCCAGGTAGGCGCGCAGGCCCGGCTTCGTGTGCAGCAGGGTGTCGTCGACGCGCAGGCTGCGCTCGCCCAGCGCGAGCCGCAGCCCGCCGCCGTCGGCGGTGAACACGCCCTCGACGAGGTTCATCGGCGGGGAGCCGATGAAGCCCGCGACGAACATGTTCACCGGGTTGTCGTAGAGCTCCTGCGGCGCGGCGACCTGCTGCAGCAGGCCCTTGCGCATGACCGCCACGCGGTCGCCGAGCGTCATCGCCTCGGTCTGGTCGTGGGTGACGTAGATGGTGGTCACGCCGGTGCGCCGGGTGATCTTTCCGATCTCGGCGCGCATCTGCACTCGCAGCTTCGCGTCGAGGTTGGACAGCGGCTCGTCCATCAGGTAGACGGCCGGCTCGCGTACCATCGCGCGGCCCATCGCGACCCGCTGGCGCTGGCCGCCGGACAGCGACGCCGGACGCCGCCGCAGGTGCTCGGTCAGACCCAGGGTCTCGGCGACCGCGTTGACCCGGGGTGCGATGTCCTTGTCCCGCATGCCCCGCAGCCGCAGCCCGAAGCCGATGTTGTCGTAGACGTCCAGGTGCGGGTAGAGCGCGTAGCTCTGGAACACCATCGCGACGTCCCTGTCGCGCGCCGGCACCCGGTTGACCACCCGGTCACCGATGCGCAGGGTGCCCTCGCTGATGTCCTCGAGTCCGGCGACCATGCGCAGCGCGGTGCTCTTGCCGCAGCCCGACGGGCCGACCAGGACGAGGAACTCGCCATCGGCGACCTGCAGGCTCAGATTCTCGACCGCCCTGGTGCCGTCTGCGTACCGCTTGCCTATCTCGGCGAGCGCGACCTCAGCCACACGCCTCTCCCGACATGTCAGTGGTGGACTCGCACCGCCGAGCGCTGTCGGCGGTGCGGGTCGTTGTCGCCAGTCAGTGTTCGGGTGGCGGTTCGGTTACGGAACACCTCCGCGCGACATGAAACGTAACCGCTTTGTTGCTCACCAGGTCGGTTGCCGGACACCGTCCATTCCCGAGAATCACCCCGAATCCGGTGGGCAAACCGTCACAGACACTGCTATTTGCCGCTCCTCGCATGGTCCGGCCGGTGAACGTGCCGAAACATGCCGGAAACAATCCGGTGCGGTGGGCCCGTTGCGAAAAACCGGTGGGGTGGGCAGTCCGAGCCGCCGTGCCACGCGTATTAAGGAGTGTCGCCAACCCGCAGGAAGGGTCCCGTTGCCGCCACGCGCCAGACCACGCCCGCCAGAGCCGCCGTCCGTCGGCGCCCTGGCGGGTTTCGCCGTGGCCGTGATCAGCGACCTGCGACGGCATCCCCTGGCTGCCGACCTGGCGGCCGAGGGCGCCCGGGTGGTCAGCGTCCAATCCGTGCGCACGCTCGCCCAGCCGGTCGAGGAGACCCTCCAGCGGGCCACCATGGCCTGCCTGACCAGCCCCATCGACCACCTCGTGGTCACTGCCGCGGTCGAGTTCAACTACTGGATGGCCGCCGCCCGCAGCTGGCGGCTGGACGTGCCGCTGCTGGCCAGGTTCGGCCACGCCCGGCTGCTGGCCAGCAACCCCCGCTGCGCCGACGCGCTGCGGGCCCTGGGCTTCACCGACATCTCGTCCGCGGTGGACAACACCACCGAAGGCCTGGTCATGCACCTGCGCCACCGGCTGCCCCCGGGCCAGACGATCGCGTTGCAGCTGTACACCCCGGCCATGCACGAACTCGCCCACATGCTCTCCGAAGCCGGACACGAAGTGGTGGCCGTCCCGACCTTCCAGGTCCTGCCCTCCATCAACCCGGAGACCATGCGTCGCCTGGTCAACCAGATCGTCCGCCGGCACGTCGATGCGATCACCCTGACCAGCGCCGAGGCCACCCGGGCGCTGCTGTGGCACGCCCGCACCTGCGATCAGTTCGACGAGCTGCGCCAGGCGCTGGCCGCCGACGTGGCCGCGGTGTGCCTCGGCCCGCTGACCGCCGCGCCGCTGCGGGAGCTGAACATCCCCGTCCAGGTCGCCGCGGCTCCCTACCCGGAGCAGCTCATGGCCGCTGTACGCGAAGCGCTGGTCCGGCGGGCGCACCACCTGGAAGCCGACCGGCACACCTTCGAGATCCGCGGTGAGGCCGTCCTGCTCGACGGCGAACTGATCACGTTGCAGCAGGGGCCGATGGCCGTGCTGCGGGTGCTGGCCCGCCACCCCGACCGGGTGCTGTCCCCCGCCGAGGTACGCGGACAGCTGCCGTTCTGGGCCGGGGCCGACGACCACGCCATCGAGATGGCGGTGTCGCGGCTGCGCCGCGCGCTGCGGGGCGCCGAACTGGTCCAGACGGTGATGAAGCGCGGGTACCGGTTGGTCGAACACAGCCCGGTGGGCCACGACGAGGACGGGTTCCCCGCGGCGCGGGCGAGCTGAGCCCCGGCGGCGCACCGTTTGGGCCCCTGATGGGCCTCCCCGGCGACCACCCGCCGGGGGGAGGATGTCGGCCGAGGAGGCCCCTGCGATGAGCGAGTTGACGGCCCGTTGGTACGGGCACACGCTGGTGATCGGCGTGGACGAGCGGCTTCCGTGGAACCTGGTCGAGGCTCTGCCGTCCGAACGCGACCGCCACACGGTGCTGCTCGCCGGGGACGCCCCGCTGGCCGCCGAACCGGTGGCCCGGCTGATCGGCGAGGAGCTGCCGAAAGCGGGCTCGATCCGGCTCGCCTGCTCCGCGCCCGGCGCGGGACGGATCGCCCAGCAGCTGGCCGACCGGCTCAGCGTCGACGTCGTGGCACCGCTGGGACCGACCATGCTCGTCGGTCCGGGCTCGCTGTTCGTCGTGCGGCGGCCCCGGACCGACTCCTGGCGGCTGCACCGGCCGGGCGACCGGCCCCGCGACATCGACTCACCCCGCCATCCGGCCCCCTCATGGCAGGTCCCGCTGCCCAGGCAGCCGTTCGGCCGGCTGCACGGTCTGGTCGCGCACGAGCTGCCCGCGGGCTTCTGGCTGCACCGCCCCCAGCGGCGGCCGCTGCCCGCCGACGATCCGGCGTACGCGATCGAGGTCGACGGGGAGCGCGTGGTGATCCTGGTCGGACAGCCCGACCGCGAGCCGCCGTCACCGCGCCGGGTGTACCGCTGGCTCAGCCGCCTGCCGCTCACCGCGCTCGGCCGGCTCGTGCTGATGCCGTACGGCCCCTGGGGGCCGCTGCTCGACACGGTCGCCGGACGGTTGAGCACCGACCTGCACGTCACCGTCGGGCGCACCGCCGGGCTGCCGGTGCGGTCGCGGGGTACGACCTACCACGTGTCCGTGGACGGCGCCGGACGCACCGGTTCCCGGCCCCCCGCGCAGACGATGTCTTACCTGACCGACGACCCGGTGCCCCGGATCGAGACCTGGATCAGCCCCACCTCCGGACGGCTGGCCACGGGCCGCCCGGTCGAGGACGTGACCGACCGCTGGCTCGTCGAGGTCGTGCGCGCCGGCTACTGGCTGCGCGAGGCCGACGCCCCGGGCAGCGACGACGTGCGCCTGCGCCCGGCCGGCAGCGGCGACACCTTCCTCGTCGACGTGACCGGCGCGGAGGCCCACGACCTGGCCCGCCTGCTGGCCGCGCGGCTGCCCGCCGACATCCGCGGCAGCCTTCGTTTCGAACAGCGCGCCGAGCCCGCCGTCGAGCAGGTCGACGAACCGGCCCGGCAGCACGATCGCGGCCTCGCCGACCAGGACACGGTCGCGCCCGCCGCGGCCACGCCGGTGAGTTCCGCGATACCCGCCACGCTGACCGCGCCCGCCGCCCCGACCGTGCCGCCGATCCTGTCCGCACCCCAGGTGCGCCCGGCCCCGCAGACACCGCCGGCCACGGCCGCCGTCCCCGCGCCCGCGACCCTGTCCGCCGCGGCCGCCGCAGTGCCCCGTTCGCCTGTGTCCGCACCCCCGCAGCAGGCCCAGCCCGCACAGCCCGCAGCGGTGGCCGAGGCGGCGACGCCCGCGCCGCTGCGGCACCGGACGGCCGAACCCGCGCCGACCCCGCCTACCCCGCCGAGCACCGATCGCAGTTCCGCCGCCGTCCCCGCGACCCGCGGCGCGACCGCGTCGGCGACGTCGGCATCCGGCCCTGCGTCGGCCGCGTTGCCGCCCATGCCGCCGCTGCGCCGCCAGGCGGGCGCGGTGCCCGCACCCGCGCCGCGCCGCAGCAACGTCCATGAGCAGCGGCGCGTCCGCGAGCACCTCGGGGCGCAGTACGACGTGCACGCCCGCGACGTCACTCAGTTGCTGGTGCGGCTGCCGGGCATCCGGCCGGGTGTGGACGAGTCCACCGACGCCGTCATGGCCGACCTCGTAGCCGTCGCGGCGACGCTGCGACCGGGCCGGACCGGCACCGAACCGGCGCTGCGCGCCTGCCTGCTCAGCGGCCTGAACCGGCTGCCGACCGCGCTGGGCCCGGTGCGCGGCTGGGCCCCCGCCGACCCGGTCCCGCACCGGACCGGCGACGTCCTGATCAGCCCCGGCCTGCTGCGCGCCGGCGGGCAGGCTCCGTCCGACGAGCGCCACGACGAGTACACCGTCTACTCGCTCACCGGCCGGCGTCCCGGGGTGCTGTCCGACCGCGACGAGGTGCTGTTCGCGCCGGGCACCGTGTTCGAGGTGCTCGACACCGCCACCGGACCCGACGGCGTACGCCGGGTGCTGCTCAGCGAAGTCGCCGGACCCGAGACGGGCGCCCCGTCCCACGAGCAGGTCCTGGAGAGCCTGCGCGCCGACGCGTCCCGCCGCCGCTGAGCGCGCCGGACCCCATCCACCGAGCCTGAGGACGACCCGTGACCCAGCACGAAGACGCCGACGACGCCCTCGACCTGCCGGACGGCGCACCGCGTCCGTACCTGCTGGCCGGGTTGGACGACGACCCCGCGGACCGCAGGGCCGGCGCCTGGAATCCCAAGCTCGCCCTCGCCGCCGGCCTCGGCGTGGTCGTCGTCACCGCGGCCGCCGTGGTGGCGGCGACCGGAACCGGCAACGGGCCTGTCCTGGCCGACCCCGTGCCGACCCGCGCCGCCGCCGGCAACGGACTCGACCTGCCCGGCCTGCCGCTGCCGGACGGCACCCCGAGCCCCACCGCCTCGCCCGACGCCGGTTCACCCGGTAGCTCGCCAGATCCCTCCCTGCCGGGACAGCCGACGCCCACCGGCGACCCGACCGCAGGACAGCCCCGCCCGACCGGCGCGGGGACGCGGCCGACCAGCGGCGCGGTGGTCCCGAAGCCCACCGCGTCGGCCAAGCCGGTGACGCAGCCGTCCCCGCCGCCGCCCGCGCCGAGCGGCCGGCCGATCGTCAGCCACGACTCCGGCAAGTGCCTGCAGGCAGCCGCGCGCGACGGCGCTCCGGTGCAGCTGTGGAGCTGCAACGGCTCCAGCCAGCAGCAGTGGACGGTCAAGTCGGACGGCACCATCCGCACCGGCGGCTTCTGCCTGGACGCGGCGTGGGCCTCGACCGCCAACGGCACGGTCGTCCAGGTGGCCCGCTGCAACGGCGGCAGCGCCCAGCGGTTCACCCTGAACACGGCTCACGACCTGGTCGGGCGGCAGGCCGACAAGTGTGTGGACGTCCGTGACCACGGCACCGCCAACGGCACCGGCACCCAGCTGTGGACCTGCACGGGAGCCGACAATCAGAAGTGGACGATGCGCTGACCGGGCCGGGTCCGCACCGCTCACCGGTCGCTGTCGGGTCCCTGCTGGATGAGTTCGATCCGCGAGCGCATCTGCAGCTTGCTCAGCACTCTCGACACGTGGGTCTGCACCGTGTTGCGGGACACGAACAGCTCCGCGGCGATGTCCGGGTTGGACATGCCCTTGGCGACCAGCCGGGCGACGTGGCGCTCGGTGGGGGTCAGCGCGTCCCAGCCGTGGGCGGGGCGGCGGCGGATCGTCCGGGGGCCGCGGCGCACGCCGAAGGGGCGCAGCCTGGCCTCGACACGCCGCGCCTCCCAGGTCGCACCGAGATCGAGCCAGGTGCCCAGCGCCTCGGTGAACGCGGCCCGTGCCCCGGCCTGGTCTCCCCTGCCGGCCAGCAGCACGGCCGCCTCCTCCAGCGCGAAAGCGCGGTGCGGCGGCCAGCCCCAGCGCTCGTACTCCTCTGCCACGGCGAGCAGGTCCGCGGCGTCGCCGGCGAGCATGGCGCGGCAGCAGCGGATCGCCAGCAGGCGGTCGGGAGCGGGGTCGGGATCGGCTTGGACGGCGTCGGCTGCCGCGGCGGCGATCGCCGTCTCGCCTCGTGCCAGCGCCGCGCGGACCAGCTGGGTCGCCTCGTCGCTGCGCGACGCGCGGGCCGGGCCCGGCGGCAGGTCGAGGTAGGACGTGCGCAGGGCCAGTCCCGCGGCCGGGTCGCCGCCGGTCTCGGCGTGCATGGCCACGGCCTCGGCGACGACCCCGAAGGCGCTCACCCACCGGGGCTGCGCGACCGGGTCGAGGAAACCGGCGGCGTGCAGCCTGGCGGTGGCGGTCGCATGGTCCTCGCGGTGCATCGCGATGAGCGCCACGATGGCGTGCAGGTAGGACAGCGCCGGTGTCGCCAGCAGTTCCTGGTCGGGCCGGTCGGCGTACATCACGGCGTCGTCCCAGCGGCCGTACATGTAGCAGGCGCCGGCCGCCTGGGCGAACATGATCCCCGCCCGGATGCTGCCCACCTGCTCCGCGCGCACCAGCGCCTCGGCGAGCGAGTCCTCGAGCTCGTCCCGCCGGCCGTTGGCCAGCAGCCGGTGCAGGCGGTTGCCGGTCAGCAGCATCTTCAGGTCGGTGGCCTCGACGTCGTCGCCGAGGGCCGCGATCGCGGCGTCGATGTGGCAGAGCTGGTCGGGCGCGGCGGCGAGGTAGGCCAGGGTGTTGTGCGCGTAGCCGACCCCCAGCGAATCGCCGCAGGCCAGCGCGCTGTCCAGGGCTTCTTGCGCCTCCGCGGCGGCCTCGTCGAGCCGGTCCACGAACGCCAGGATCATCGCCCGCCACGCCTGCAGCCGCGCCTGCCATTGCGGCGGCAGGTCCGCGGCGGGCCGGGTCAGCGCCAGGGCCTGCTCGAACCGGCGCATCCGTCCGGCGGCGCGGATCGCCAGGATGCGCAGCCGCGTCTGGCGTGCCGGATCGGCGGTGCGGTGCAGCACCTGCTCCGCCACCTGGCAGGCCTGCTCGTCGCGGCCGAGCCAGAACAGGGCCAGTGCCAGCCGCCCCAGCAGGGCCTCGTGCTGTTCGCCGGTGGGCACGGGCGAGGCGGTCGCCCGGACCAGCAGCTCGACGGCGACGTCAGGGGCGGCGTACAGCATGGCTTCGGGCAGGCCGGCCAGCCAGGTCAGTGCCCAGCCGTCGACCGGCCCGGAGGTCGCCAGCAGGTGCGGGGACACCTCGTCCACCCCGGCCCCGACCTGCGCCAGGGTACGGGCGGCGTGGCGGTGCAGGCCGTGCCGGACCGCCACGGGCAGCTGGTCGGCCAGCACCTGGCGGATCACGTCGTGGCGGAACGTCAACCGCTCCCCCGCCGCGGCGAGCACCCCCGCGCCGACAGCCTCCTCGGTGGCCGCGGCGAGCTCGGTCATCGGCCGGCCGCTGACCTCGCTCCAGTGGCCCGCGTCGAATTCGCGGCGCAGCAGCGCGGCCAGGCGCAGCGCGCCGACCGTCGCCTCGCTCAGCGAGTCCAGCCGCCGGGTGATCACCGCGACCAGCGAGGGCGCGGTGGTGGTGACGTCCAGGCGCAGTTCGCGCACCGGCCCGTCGGCCACCAGCGCCTGGTCGCGGACCAGCGCCTCGACCATCTCCCGCAGGTAGAGCGGGTTTCCGCCGGCGCGGGCCAGTTCTGCCCGCAACCTGGGGCCGGGCAGGCCATCGGCGAGGCGGGCGGCCAGTGCGGCCGTGTCCGCCTCGGTCAGCGGTTCCAGGTCGAGGTGCACACCCGGGCGCTCCCGCACCAGGCCGCGCAGCCGGGCGGCGGTCGTCCGCGGGGCGGTCGGCCGGCTGGTCAGCACCAGCAGCAGCGGGATCTGGTCGACCGCGCGGCCGAGCCGGTGGCACAGCAGCAGACTCGGCTCGTCGGCCCAGTGCACGTCCTCCAGCACCAGCAGCACCGGCTGCTCGGCGCAGAGCCGGTCCACCAGCGCCAGCATGCGCTCGCCGGCGGCGAGCACCGGGTCGAGCGTGCCGGACTCGACCGGTTCGCCGCGCAGCAGCCGCGCGATGTGCTGCCGTCCGGGATCGGTCGAACCGGCGCTGATGTCGAGGGCGTCGGCCATCATGCGCAGTGGGAACGCGCGCATCAGCTCGTCGCCGCCGGCCCGCAGCACCCGGCAGCCGACCGCCTCGGCGTCCCGTGCCATCGCGTCCACCAGCGCCGACTTGCCGATGCCCGGCTCGCCTTCGAGCCACGCGACACCGCCGTGGCCACCCGCGAGCTTCGCCACGACATCGCGAAGCTGCGCCGCCTCCAGGTCCCGTCCGACGATCATCGTCACAAGTTGCCGCATCCCTAGCTGGGCCGAAAGAACTGGCCTCGCCCACCGGCCGTTACCGGTGGGCGAATGTCACTGATATCAACGATGTCTCGGACACGGCCCGGCAACGAAGGTGTGAAGCTCCGATAACGAGGGGGTGACCACCGTGACGCTGTACTCCGTCCCGAAAGCGCCTGATCTGCCGGACCGCGGCCCGTTGCGGGTCCGGGTGTTCGTCGCCGACGACAACCTGGTGATGCGGCTCGGCCTGCGCTCCATTCTGGAGACCCACGCCCGGGTCGCGGTCGTCGGCGAGGCCGGGGCCGACCCGGACTCGCTGCACCGGGGACGGCGGCTGAGCCCTGACGTGGTCGTGATCGGCGCGGGCCAGCACCAGCGCAGGCTGGAACAGAGCCTGTCCGGCCTGGCCGCCTCGGCCGCGGTGCTGGTCGTCGCCGACACCGACGAGTCGCACCAGGTCCAGCAGGCGCTGCGGCTGGGCGTGACGAGTTACCTCGTGCACGGCCAGTTCACCGCCGACGACCTGGTCGACGCGGTGCTCTCCACGGCCCGCCGCCAGCCGTACCTGTCGCCCGGGGTCCTCAGCGGCATCGTCGGCACGTTCCGCGACTCGGCGCTGCCGCCACCGGCGCCCGGCGCGCCGCCCGCCGACCACCGGCTGTCGCGGCGCGAAGCCGAACTGATGGAGCTCATCGTGCTGGGCCGGACCAACCGGGAGATCGCCCAGACCCTGTACATCAGTGAGAAGACGGTCAAGAACCACGTCAACCACATCTACGCCAAGCTGTCCGCCCGCAACCGGGCCGAGGTCATCGCGGTGTGGCTGGGGCTGCGCGCCGCACCGGACCGCTTCGCGGCGTGAATCACCGGACCCGGCCTGCGGGCCGGGGCCGGGTGCTTCACTCCTGGTCGAGCGACCCTGCCTGGGTGACCAGGTCGTCCAGCCTGGCCTCGATCTCGCCGATGGTGTGCGCGGCTGCGCCGCCCCCGTGCGTGATCAGCCGGGTCGCGTCGTCGAGCAGCGTCGCGATCTCGATGCCGAGCGCCCGCTCCAGCACCGGCGGGTCGGCCCCGCCGTGAGCCCGCACCGACGCGGCGAGTTCGTTCAGGACCTGCCGGACCGCGTTGACGCGCACCCGCAGCAGCGAGTTCGGCCCCATCCGGACGGCGATGTCGGCGGGGCCGACCTGGTCACCCGACAGGTACGCCGACCACCGTACGGACGTCTGGCCGTTCCCGGCGACCAGCACGCCGCGGTCGACGCTCCACGGTCCCGCCGCCACCACGAAGATCGTCTCCGGCTGGTGGTCGGACAGCTCCTGGATCTGCTCGCGCAGGTCGCCGGTGGTCTGATCGGCCGCGACGAGCACGACCCGGGGTTCGCCGCCCGCCGGGTTCACCACCGCGTCGGTGGCCGCCGCGATCAGCACGGCCGGATCGAGCCCGGGTGCGCCGAGCACGACCGTCGTGTCGGCGAGCGGAGCCAGCGCGGCGGCCTGCGCGGCCAGGTCGACGGGTACGGCTGGAGTGTCCTGCGGGGGCAGCACCGCAAGCACCGACGGCTGTGCCGCCGCGTGCCAGGTGTGGCCGGTGCGGCCTTGGCCGTCCGGCTCGCCCAGCGGCCGGAAGGCGCCGACCGCAAGCGGGGTGGGCACGGTCAGCAGGATCGTCGGGATCAGCGGCGTGGTGGCCGAGCCGGACGACGTGGCCGGAACGGCCGGGGAGTCCTCGCCGAGCACCGTGCCCACCGGCGGGGCCGGCAGAGTCGGCGCAGCGCTCGGGGGCAGCAGCGTGCTCGGGGACGCGTCGACCGACGGCGGCACGCTCGGCGACAGCAGCGTGCTCAGCGGCAGCAGCCTGCTCGGCGACGCGTCGAGGGACGGCGTCACGCTCGGGGACAGCAGGGTGCTGGGTGTCGGTGACGGCACCGGGGTGAGCGACGGGCTCGGCGTCAGTGACAGGGTCGGGACCAGCGGACCGGTCCGCGACGGACCGGGTGCTGAGGGTGCGGCCGGGCTCAGCGGCGACGTCTCGACCAGGCTGTCGGCCGAGGTCACCGTGATCAGCGGCACCGCGGCGAGCGACGCGGTCGTCGACGGCACGACAGGTACTGCCGGGACCGCCGGGCGCGATGCGCCGGACCGGGTGAACTTCAGCGGCGGCCGCGGGGCCGCGAGCGGCGGAGGCGGGGGCGCCACCGGGATGAGCGGGCCGGCCGACGTGGACCCCTGGTCGGCAGGCTGCGTACGCCGGGGGTCCGGTGGCAGCGGGGCGAGGTTGAGGTTGAGTCCGCGCCCGATCACGGCCGCCGTGTGGATCGCGGCAGCCCGGCCGTGGTCGGCGAGCGCCTCCATGACGTCGATGAGCGGGGCGGGGTCGTTCAGCGCCTGCATGACCTGATCCCACAGGGGCGCGCTCGGGTCGACGTGGCCGAACCTGGTGGTGATGGCGTCGGTGGGGGTCAGCCCGAGGGTCCACCACCGCACGATCTCCGCGGCCCGGTCGGCGAGCGCCTGGACTTTGTCGTCGCCGTGTGTGTCCTCCAGCTCGGCCATCCGCCGCTGCGCGTCGCGGACGTGGGCGTTGTGGCGCAGCCGCTCGCGTACCGCCTGCTCGAACGTCTGCCGCAGGGTCCAGGAGTCGCGGTACAGCTCGGCCAGTTCGTCGGCCGGCAGCGGGTTCGCCGCCAGGTCGCGTTGCACCGCCTCGGGCAGGCGGGTGGCCGCGACGGCGGCCGTCTCCGGGCGGCCGTCGGCGTCGGTGCGGTACACCCGGCCGGTCGGGTCGCTTCGGTGCCGGATCACCTCGCCGTCGGCTGCGGTGTGCTCGACCAGGATGTCCCGCCCTAGTTCGCGGGCCAGCTGGCGGGTGGTGTGCACCGGGTTGAGCGCGAGCACCGAGACCCGCGGCGGGAGCGCGGTCGGCCCGACGGCGGTGCGGCCCTCGGGCACCGGCCGGGTGGCGTTTACCCAGTTGATGACCTCGGTGGTGCGGGTCCGCCACTCCGCCACCAGGGCGGTGTTGTTGGCGGTCGGGTCGACCGCGAAGGCAGGCGCGTCGAGCCATTGCCCGTAGGACTCCAGGCCGGCCGCCAGCCGGTCGGCTTCGGCCTGCCGGGTGGGGTCGGCGCGCAGCTCGTCGAGGGCGGTCTGCATCCGCTGGGCGAGCGTGTGCTGCCGGGACCAGTCCAGCACCGCGCGGTAGGTCTCGTGGGCGATGTGGGCCGCGCTGCTGGTGAGCACGACGGGCCTGGTGTCGCGAGGGCGGTCGGCGCCGAGGTTCGGCTGGCGCGCCAGGTTGGCCAGGTTGCGGGCGTCACGGCCGAGCTGGTCGCGCAGCACGCCTGCGACGTTGCCGGGGGCCTGGTCGGCGGGCATCCCGCGGTCGGCCGCGGCGGCCAGCTGCTGGTCGAGGTTGACCCGGGGGGCCCAGGGCGGCAGCGGGGTCCACGTCACCGGGTCGTCGGCGGGCGCGGCCGCCGCTCTGCGCTCGTCGAGCCGCCGCTGCAGTTCAATCATCTCGTCGATGAACAGTTCCATGTAGACGTCGCCGGTCACCGGGTCGCTGTGGAACGTGCCGGCCGGCATCGCGGGGCCGAACAGCTTCTGGTGCGTGCGGTGGGCGGTGAACGTGGCCAGGGCCCGCACGCGCACCAGGTAGACCGGGCCTTGCTGCTTGAGGTGCTGCTCGCGCCGGTAGTTGCCGGTGCCGGCGGCGTTCTGGCCCCGGGGGGCCATGCGGGCGGCGCTGGTGCCCTCGTTGGCCATGTTCTTGCCCCAGGCCTCGTCGGCGTGCGCGGGATCGTTGACGCTGACGAGTTCCTTCTGGCCGATGCCGCCGTCGAGGGTGGCCGCCCATGCGTCGCTGGACATGCCGGCGGTCGTGCCGGTCTGGTGCTTGGCATAGCGGCCCGTGCCGGTGGCGTCGACGATCTCGGAGATGATCTCCATGTCGAACACTTCGGCGTGCATGTCCAGGGCGACCTGGTCGCTGGAGTGGCCGGGCACGAACAGGCCCTCGGCAACGCGGTAGCCCTCCGGCCGCAGCGCCTCGGGCAGGTGGTTGGTCAGGTGCGAGCGTGACAGCAGCACCGGCAGCGCGATGCTGCCCCGGTAGCGGGCGCTGTCGGCGCCGCTGCCCAGGGCACGGGCCAGCAGCTGCCGGGCCACGGGCAGGGCGTCGTCGAGCAGCACGGCGGTCAGGTAGGCGTCGCCGGGCAGCGGAGGCACCGGTGTCAGGTCGGGCAGCTGCGACGGCCCGGCGATCGGCGGGGTCTCGGCCAGTCCGCGCGGCACCTTCAGCTCGACGGTGCCGGTCCGTTCGGCGGTGACCGGGGTGCGGTGCCCGGCCATGAGGCGGTACGCGCGCATCGCGATCGTGTTGAGGATGCGGCCGACCATGTCGAGGCGGACCACGTCGACCCTGAG
Organism: Catellatospora sp. NPDC049111; assembly: GCF_040648615.1. Taxonomy (NCBI): domain Bacteria; kingdom Bacillati; phylum Actinomycetota; class Actinomycetes; order Micromonosporales; family Micromonosporaceae; genus Catellatospora; species Catellatospora sp. NPDC049111. The sequence continues at coordinate 88,692 of NZ_JBEZEB010000029.1, forward strand.
CGTGTACGGGAACCGCACCCGGTAGTGGCCGCTCCAGTCGTACACGGTCTGCTCGGTCGTGCCGACGGTCGCGATGCCGGTGCGGCGGCTGTTGCCCTCGGCCAGGCCGATCGACGGGCCGCCCGAGGTGCCGTGGTCGCCGCTGAAGCCGACCTTGCCCACCGTGTACGAGCGCGAGCCGGAGCGGCTGGCGCCGCTGCTGTGCTGGACGTAGCCGTGCCCGTAGTTCTCCACCCCGGACTCGGCGATGAACGAGCGCACCTGCGGCGGGCCGTCGATCTCGAAGCGCAGGTTGACCGCCACCACGTCGGCGGTGGCCCAGCCCACCGGGTTGACCAGGTAGAGCCACACCCCTTCGGTGTGCATCATGTCCTCGTAGAGGGCGTGATCACGGCCGCCGGCGAGCATGCCCTGCAGGGCGTCGATGCCGCCCTGCAGCCGGCCGATGTTGCGCCCGTTGTCGGTCCACACCTCGGGACGCCGGCCGAGCAGTCCCGGGGCGGCGCGTTCGATGGCCTCGAACACGGTGGTGAAGACGTCGGTCTGGCGGCCGTCGGGGGTGGGGTCGAGGGTCGCGTCGGCGACCGCGGCATGGCCGAGTGCGCGCGGACCGGGGCGGGTCAGGTACTCGGGCACCCCGACGTTGGCGAACGCGTCGGCCGGGTCACGCAGTTGCAGGTTCACGTCCGCGGTGAGGTCGAAGCGGGTGGCGAACGCGTCGCGCACGTCCTGGTCGACGACGGGGGTCTGCAGCGTGTTGTGCCGGGTCCGCAGGTCCAGCGCGAACGCGCGGCGGCGCACGTCACCGGGGGCCGGGACCGCGGGCGCAGGGGCCGGGGCGGCGGCAGGGGCGACGGGGGCCGCGGCCGGGGCGGGCTGGGCCGCGGCGGTGCTCTCGCGCTGCCAGCGGGTCAGCACGGCGGCCACGGTGTCGCCGGGCAGCACCAGCTGGCCCCGCTGCCACCGGGTCATCGCGTCGAGCAGCTGGGCGTCGTTGAGCGGCACCCGGTTCTCGCCGTAGCGGGCCAGCGCCTCGGGCTCGGACAACAGGTAGATCATCCGACGGTGGTTGACGTTCCTGGTGTCGGTGTTGGCCCTGGCGCCGATGACGGGAACGTTGCCGCCCGCCACGAAGACGATCTTTCCCTGGCGCTCGTACGAGGCGCGCACGGTGAGGTCGACCCAGGTCTCGAAGGCGTACGCGCGGTGGAAGTCGAGGTCGAGGAACTCCTTGGCACCCGTGCGTCCGTGGTTCTCCGACTTCGTCCAGCCCCAGCTCTGGCTTGCCGCGAACTCGGGCCCGACGTTGGTGAGCCCGTCGGCCTTCGGGTCGCCGCCGACGCCGAACGCGATCTTCTCCACGCTGACGGAGTGGCTGCTGCTCGCACTCGTGGAGGCCTCCGACAGCTGCAGCTTGATCAGGCCCAGCACGTACTTGTCGGCGGTGGCGCCGACGAAGGTGCTGTCGCCCATGGTGCCGGACACGGCCAGGCCGCCGTGCTCGTCGGCGACCAGGTGGGCCTTGAACAGCGTGTCGGTCGTGTACAGGTGCTGCATGATCTCCTTGGCGTGGGCGCCCAGGCTGATGGTGCCGCCGAAGTTGGACACCTCCTCGTCGGTGGCCTGGCCGGGGCCGGTCAGCCGGGGCTGCAGCTCGCGCATCGCCGGCAGCACGCCGGTGGTGTCGAAGTAGGAGATCACGGCCTGGTCCAGCACGCCCGCGTCGGTGGGCTGGGCCGCTCCGAGGGCCATGGTCGGCGAGTTGAACGCGGGCGGCAGGTGCACCGTCGCCAGATGATCCCGGCGCGGGGCCGGGGCGAACTCCGGGGTCCCGTCGTCGTACTCCACGGTGACCCGGAAGCGGCTGGGCAGCCGGAACTCGTCGAGCTGACCGGGATACTCCAGCAGCTCGGGGCGGTTGGACAGCAGGCCCGTACGCGTCCAGAACTCCTTGCCGACCTTGCCCTCGACGCCGCCGCGCAGGAACTGGCCGAGCGGGATGTCCTTGATTCCGCCGCTGACCTTGGCGCCGATCACGAAGTCGCGGCCGCCGCCCACGCCCTGGCCGGCGTTGTCCATACCCATGCCGAGGTTGACCATGTGGTACTCGTCGGTGCGGCGGATGAAATGGACCGACGTCCCGTCGGGTTTCGTCGCCCCCGCGTACTGCTGGGCGCTCAGGGTGACCCGCGCGCTGCGCACGTGGCCGCGCTTGTCGCGGTGGCGCAGGGTGAAGGTGACCCCGTCCTGGTGCAGGCTGTTGTAGTGCGAGTCCAGGCCGTTGCCGGAGACCATCTTGTCCACCAGTTCGAGGTTGTCGAGCTGGCTGTCCAGTCCGGCCTTGCGGGTCCACTCGACGTTCTGGTCGCCGGTGTGGAACGGGCGGGCGGCGTCCGGCGGCAGGAAGCCGCGCTCACGCAGCTCCGGCAGCAGGAAGCCGCGCAGCTCGTCGACGGCTGACGGGTCGACCCGGACGAGCCCCTGCCCGATGCCGTGCCCGTCGAGCACGTGCCGCGGCAGCGCCACCGCGCGGGGCGCGTTCGGCATGTGGCCGGTGTTGCGCAGCAGCCCCGGCTGCATCGGCACACTGGGCACCGCGGGCACGGCCGGCCCGGTGCCGGCGGCAGCGGCCGCGGCGGCGGCCGTCAGCTGGTCCTGAAGCGCCTGCGGCAACGCCGCCTGATCGACCGTGAAGCCGTGCGTGAACGCGTCGGGCTCGGGGATACGCAGCAGCGCGCTGCCGGGCACCCACGGCGTCGGCACCGCCACGGCGTCGGGGTTGGCGCGCACCGCGACCCTGGCCCGGAACTGGAATCCGACGTGGTATCCGCCGGTGAAGCCGGTGTAGCGCGCCACGTGCACCCACAGCCCGGCCCGGCCCGCGCTCGCGCTGTCGAAGTTGTGCCAGTTGAAGCCCGCGTACAGGCCCGGGCCCAGGGACAGCCACGGCAGCGGCACCAGGTCGACGTCGAAGGTGCCCTTGATGCTGCTGGAGTTGCGCATGGACTGGCCGCCGCTGTTGCCCGCGATGGCCGTGGCGATCTTCTCGACGTGGGCCTTGTCGCTGGTGCTGCCGACCCGCACCGTGCCGTCGGCCAGCCGCTGGGCGTGCACGGCGACGTCGGCCACCACCCGCCCGCGCTCGTGCAGTGTGAAGTGGTAACCGTCGGGGTCGTTGACCGCGGTGTCCAGGTGGGCGTCGAGGTTGGACAGCTTCTGCAGCAGCTCCTTGCGGGTGTCACCGCCGATCTCCATGGCCAGGCCGCCGGCGCGCAGGTCGCTGATGATGGTGTCGGCGAGTTCCGGCAGGCCGGTGATGCCGGAGGCGAAGTATGTGGCCGGAATCCGCGTGAGGTTCCGGTCGAACTCCGCCCGCTGCGGGCTGCCCACCGGCGGCGGGGCCGCCTGCACCTGCGGGCCCGCGGTCGCCAGGTTGTGGTCGGCGACGGCGAGGATCAGCTGCTCGGCCGACGTGCTGGCGACGTTGTGGACACCGGTCTGCCCCCATGCCTGCGCGGGGTCGGTGCGTATCTGGAAGCTCCACCCGGGTTCGAGGGCGAGCAGCGTGGAGTCGGCCCGGGTGTCCTCGACATGGCCGCCCTCGGCGTCCTTGATGTACCCGGTGCTGCGCGTGGTGATGTTGGCCGCACCCGAGATCGAGAAGCCCAGCTTGGCCACCTGCAGCACGACCGGGTCCAGCCCGAGGGCGAAGCCCGCGGCCAGCGTCAGCCGCAACGCCCCGGCCTGCCCGGACTGCCCCTGCGAGTGGGCGCCGGTCTGGAACACGCCGTTGGTGGCCTGGTTGGCGTGGTAGCGGCCCTTGTCCGCGGCACGGCCGGCCAGGGTATCGGTGGAGGTGCCCTGAGCCGGCTGGTCGTACGAGCCGGCCGGGTTGCCCAGTTGGCTCGCCTGGCCCAGTGTCAGCCTGACCAGCACCTCGGCCCCGCCGAGCACCACCGGGTACCCGCTCGGGCTGACCACGTAGCGGTAGTTGGACAGCAGCAGCTGCGGCAGCGCGGTCCACTGCGCGGCGGGGACCTCGACGGCGGCCCGCGCCATCGTCTCCTGCAGCGACCGGACCAGGTCGGCCATCAGCGGCAGGCCCGCGCGGGGGATGCCGATCGGATGCGTCAGGGGGTCCACCGCGACCGGCGTGACGATCAGCGGCGGCGCGGTGACCACCGGGTCCGGCGGTGGCGGCGGCGGGAGGGTCTCGGGCTGTTTGCCCTTCAGGTCCGACGTCGAGGCGACCTTGTCGTCGGGGGTCAGCCCGTCCGGACCCGACGCGGGCGGCACCAGCGGAACCGGCGGCGGAAGCGGAGTCAGCGGGTCCGGCACGGTCGAGTCCGGCTCCAGGACCGGCAGCGGCACGTCGAGGTCAGGCAGCGACGCCGGAAACGGCACCGGCGACGGCGGCGGGGAAGGCGCCTGGAACGGAAGGTGCGGCGGCAGCGACGGCGCACCGAACGGAACCGGCGGCGGTGTGGACGGCGCGCGGTACGGGACCGGCGGTGGGGGCGGCGTCGGAATCCGCGGCGGTGTGGGCGGCAGAGGCAGCGTAGGAGGCAACTGCGGGGAGGGCGGCAATTGCGGCGAGGTCAGCTGTGGTGTGGGCGGCAGCGGCACCGCTGCGCTCGCAGTGGTCTCGTCGGTGTCCGGAACCAGCGGAACCAGTGGAACCAGTGGAACCGGCGCGACCGTGGCCGGGTCCGGCGAAGTCGGCTCGACCTTGGCGGGGGCCGGTCGCACCACCTTGCCCGACAGGTCCGGGGACACCGGCACCGTCGCCATGGTGTGACCGCTCGCGGTCACGACCAGGTGCACGGTGGGCAGGGTCGCGGGGTCCGTCCCGGCGGGGACGAACTCCTGCACGGCGGCGGGCTGCACCAGCACCACGCGCACGCCGAACAGCTCGGCGAGGCTGTTGACCAGGCCCTCGGCGACCAGCGGCGGCGGGGCCTGGCCGACCGTGCCCAGCTGCTCCACCCAGGACACCAGCAGGTCGATCCGCTCACGCAGCCCGGACGGATCGGCGTTCATCAGCGGCCAGGCGTTACCGCTGGTGGCGAGGTCGGCCAGCAGCAGCGCGGCGAACGCCGACCGCAGCCGGTCCGGGTCGACCCGCACGAGCCCCGCCAGGCGGCCGTCACCGTACGCGCCCTGTTGCCGCAGCGCCTCGAAGAACGACGACGGTCCCGCCTGGTTCGCCACGGCGGCGAGCCCCAGGTCGGCCAGCGCCTGCTGCTGCCGGTCCGACAGGGCGTCCGGGCTGGTCGGGTCCGCCGTCGGCGGGGCGGGCGTCCACTGCGGCGGCGCGACGGCCGGGTCGCGCACCGGTGGCGGCAGTTGCGTGACCACGTCGCGCACGGTCTGCAGCATCGGTGCCATACCCGGGCCGATCGCGGCCTGCCGACCGGGCAGCAGCACGTCGCGCAACCGGTCGGACAGCTGCGTGGACGGCGGCAGCAGCGGATCCGGCCGGCCGGCGAGGTCACGCAGCACGTGGTCGAGGTCGGTGAACGCCAGCTCGTCGGCGAACAGGCCACCGGGCACGCCCGGTTCGAGCAGCCGGGAGCCGCCGTTGGCGGCGAACACGGCCGGTGCCGCGTCGAACGGCACCGTGGCCAGCAGGTCGCCGCCGCGGTCCTCGACGACCACGACGGGCCGGGTGCCGTCCGCGGCCGGCGGCCCGAACGGGGTCCGGCCACCGTCGGCCCCGACGAGTTCGACGGGCCTGCCGAGCAGGTGGCCCATCAGGTCCAGCACGATGTGCTCCCGGGGGCGGCCGGACAGCGCGGCGGGCATCCGCTGCAGCGGCAGTCCGTCGGCGAGCCACGCCACGACCTCACCCAGGACCACCTCGTCGGGGTCGGTCAGGCCCAGCGTGGGTATCGCGCCGCCGTTGCGCGCGGCGTCGGCGAGCACCATGCCCGTGATCGCCTGGATCCAGTCGCCGGGCGGGCGGCCGAGCACCGGCAGCAGTCCGGTGGCTCCGTGGAACGCGGCCGCGTTGGCCACGACGGCGAACGGGTGCTCGGCGGTCAGCGGGATCGCGGCGTGCAGGCCGAGCTCGCCGAGCTGCGCGTGGGCCTGCGGGGTGAGCACCTCGTGGCCCGGCCGCGCCTGCCAGAGCAGGCTCGTGGTGACCGGCGGCAGGCCGCTGTCGCCGGCCGGGTGCGCGGACGGCGGGTTCAGCGGTCCCGGGGTGGTGGCGGTCCCTTCGGTCTGCGGCGCGGGTGCGGTCAGCTGCTGCCAGACCCGCTGCGTGCTGGGCAGCGAGGTCGCCGGGACACCGCGCAGGGCGTACAGGAACTCGTGGAAGGCGTCGACGGCCGCGAAGCCCGCCGACGGTGCGAGCATCCCGCCGAGCGGCGGGGGCGGCGTCGGGACGGGGTCGGCGGTCGGCAGGTCCGCGGTCCTGCGCTCCAGTTCGGTCATCCGGCCGAGGCGGGTGGCGACCTCGGCGCCCGCGGCGTCGCGGTGCTGCTCGGCGGTCAGCGGCAGACTGCCCGGCAGGCTGGGGTCGTTGATGGCGGCGTGCACCTCGGCGGTCTCCTGCGCGGTCAGCTCGGCCGCGGCGTCGCCGGCGAGCCGCTGTTGCAGGTCGACGAGCAGCGCCACCCTGGCCTGCCCGGCGGTGGCCGCGGCGGTCAGCTGCTCGGGGGTGAGGGTCACCGGTGCGAGTCCGCGGCGGCGCAGCGCCGAGTTCACCGCGGCCTGCGTCCCGGTAGCGGTGAGCCGCCCCTGCACACCTGCGGCGATGGTCTCGGTGAGGGCCAGCTCGACCTGCTCGCGCGGCGACAGGTTCGCCGCGGGCGGGGCGGTCAGCGTCGCGGTCAGCGCGCCGTCCACGGCGGCCTGCCGTTCGGCCCTGCTGAGCACCGAACCGGGCCGCAGCCGCGCCTGCTGCCGGAGCCGGCCCAACTCCCGGGCCTCGGTGCGGGCCCAGACCCGCTGGTTGCGGATCATGTTGACACGCTGTGCCACCGGTGTCCGGGTGTCCCCGGCGATCCGCTGCTCGCCGGGGGTCAGCGGGCCGAGGTCGTCGAGCGTCGCGTCGTCCTTGCGTTCGCGGGTGTCGTCGCGCGGCAGCGTCACCGGCGGCGGATGCTGCTCGCGTGTCAGGACGGTGTCGCGCTGTACCTGGGTCCGCGCGCCGTCTTTCGGCCGGGCGGCGGTCTGGTTCGCGCCGCCGCGCGGGGTGCCCCCGGGGCGGCCACCGCCGGGGCGGCCGCCGGGGCGGCCGCCGGATGACCCACCCGAGCCGCCGTCGGTCAGCGTCTCGCGCATGATGAGCTGTCCGGTCTGCGGGTCGCGGGTGAGCGCGTCGAGGTCGATGCGCTGCGGGGTGGTCAGGTGCGTCCCGTCCTCGGTGAGGGCGAGCTGCTGCTCCTCACGTCCGGTGGCGGGCGCGAACGTGGCGACCCGCACGTTGCCGTCGCCGAGGTCCACCTCCACGACGTCCAGGTGGTCGCCGCGCACGGGCAGCGCCGACAGCGACGGCCCCGTGCCGGTCGGGTCGGCGTCGGCGTCGGCGGGACGGCCGGGGTCGAACCGGAAGTAGGACACCTGCGACGGCGGCTGCGGGTCCGGCCGGGTCACCACCGGTTGCGGCACCGCACCTGGCGCCTTGACCGTGAAGGCGGGCAGGGCTGTGGACGGGTCAGGGCTCTTGGCGGGGACGACCTGGTAGAGGCCGGTGTCGGTGTCGCGGGCGAGCACCGAGGTGCGGATGCCGTCATCGCCGAGCGGCTGCACCGTGACGTCGCCGATCGGGCTGCCCTCGTGCCAGGTGGAGCCGTCCTCGTCGACCCGGTGGTAGGTGTTGCCGTCCGGTTCGGCGCTGAACTCCGGCGTGTGGGTGAAGGTCACCAGGGCGACGCCGCCTTGGGCGTCGCGGCGAAGCAGCTGGCGGCCCGGACCGCCGTCGGTCGCGGGCAGCGGCAGCCCGGAGTCCCGGTCGACGCTGATAACGGTCCAGCGGCCGGTAGCCCCGTCGTGGACGAGCACCCGTTCACCGACGGAGGCCCGGCCGGTGTCCGGGCCCGAGGCGGGCCGCGTGGCGTGCACGACCTCGACCGGGTCGAGGTGGACCTGGGTGGCCTCCAGGGTGACAGGGTCCAGCTCGAAGTAGGTGAAGCGGTCGGGCGGGCGCGGTCCGGTGTCCTGCGGCGTGGTCGGAGTGGCGGACCCCGTGGTGCCCGGTGCCGCCGGGGCGGTGCCGGTGAGGTCCTGCCCGGTCGTCGTGAGCGGACCGCCGCCGAGCCGGTGGCCGGTGCCAGGGAAGGCGGGCGCGCTGCGGGCGGCGAGGGTGATCAGGTTAAGGCGTCCGGTCGAGGTGTCGTACTGGAAGACCTGCCGTCCGGGTTCCGTGCGCGGCGGCCGTGTCACCGGTGGCGGCGGCAGTGCCGGGGTGCGGGACGCGGTCGTGGAGGGTGTGGCCGAGGGCACGGGCGATGGTGTGCGCGCGGGCGGGGTGACGGCGAGCCCGGTGCTGTCCTGGTCAGGGTTGAGCAGCTCGACGGTGAGTCGGGCCCGCTGGTCGCGGGGCAGCTGCCCGGTGATGGTCGCCAGCTGGTCGGTGACGGCTTGCGGGACGGGCACCCCGGGCACGCCGACGGCGAGCCGTACCCCGCCGGGCGCGGCATAGCGGGTGGTGACGTCGGTGGCGGGCGAGCCGGTGAGGTCGGCGGGGCGGGCCCACAGGCCGCCGGGCAGCACCTGCAGCACCCAGCCGTCGGCGAGGGCGTACGTGTCCGGGTCGCTCGCGGGTGGCAGGTTCCCGGGAACGGTCCGGACCGGCATCGGTCCGCCGGGCCGGCGCACGTCGAAGTACGCGGCGTACGGCGCGAAGGCGAGCCGCCCGTCGGGCCCGACCGGCACCGTGGTGGACGGGTCGGGCCGGGTGCCGCCCAGCAGCGCCGCGTCCACCCGCACGGGCACGCCCACAGCCGTGGCCAGCGCCTGCGCGTCGGCGAACGTGTGGCCGGGCCGAACCACCCGCAGGTCGAGCACGACGTGCTGGCGCACCTGCGCGGGCAGGCCCTGGACGTAATCGGTGAGGGTGTCGGGGTCGGCGAAACCCGGGTCGGGGATCAGCCGCAGCACGTTGGCGGCCCGGGGCAGCCCGGCCAGTTGCCGCTGCACGTCGGCGGGCATGACCGGGTCGCCGGTGGCGGTCAGGAACACCCCGCCGGGCACCCGCACCGCGTTGCCGGGCCCGGCCGGCTGGACCGCGGTGTCGGTCAGCCACAGCTGCCAGCCGGGCATCCCGTGGGCGAGCACGTCCGGGCGGGCCGCCGGCGGCAGCGCCGCCAGCAGAGTGGTGACCCGGTCGCGGACCGCGTCGGGCACGGTGGTGCCGGGCAGTCCGACGGTCAGCTGCGGCATCGCGCCGGGTGCCCGTTCGGACGGCAGGCGCGGCATGGTGATCCCTGGTGGCAGCTGCTCGGGGCGCACCCAGACGCCGTCGGGGGTCTGCTCGGCGACCCAGCCGTCGGTCAGCTGGTACCGCCACACCCGGTCCCCGGTGCGCATGCCCTGCGGCGGGCGCTGCGCGGGCGGCGGCCGGTCCGCCGGATAGACGAGGAACTCGGTGGCGAACTCCGCGAACGTGGGGCGTTGCCGGGCGTCGAGCGGCACGACGCGGTCGGTGGCGTCGCGGCGGCCGGGCAGCATCGCCGCGGGCAGCACCAGCGGTCCGCGGCGGCCCCCGAGCACGGTCGTGGCCAGCCGTACCGCCTGGTCGGTGGTCATGCCCACGCCAGTGGTGTAGCGGACGATCATCCGGTCGGTGAGTGACGGCGGCAGCGCGGCGATGGTCCGGGCGACCGCGTCGGGTGTGACGCCCGGCCCGACGACCAGGGTGGTGCGGTTCGGGGCGGCGGGTGCGAATTCGGCGTCCATCCGCGCCGCCCGGGTCTCGTCGGCCCGGTAGAGCGCGATGCCCGCCGGTACCGGGCGCAGCAGGTGGGATGAGGGCAGGTCGATCGCGTCCAGGTCGACGCCCTGCGGGCCGCGGTCGAGGCGGTACGGCTCCGGCTCGTGCCACGGGGTGGGCACCTGGTGGGTGGTGCCGTCGTCGGTGAGGAAGACCAGCCCGTCCTCGGTGACGCGGGTGAGGATGGCGGTGTCGCCGCGCAGGCCGCGCATCTGCGGGTCGAGTGCCGACAGCTGTCCGTCGCTGGCGAGCACGACGCCGTCGACGGCGTGCGTGAACACGTCACCGACCAGTTGCCAGCCCGTCTCGGGGTAGCCCTGCTCGCCCAGGCGCGCTGGGCCGCCGGTCCGGGTGTCGGCCGGGGTGGTCGTCGACGTCGTCGCCGGGTTCGTACCGAGCTCGGTGGCCAGCTCGACGGCCAGCTCCGCGGCCCGCTCGGGCTGGTTGTGGTGCAGCGCCTGCGCGACCGCGGCGATCGCGGGGCGGTGGCCGTCCAGCGGGGCGGGGGCGGGCAGGTACTGCTGGACCAGGTCCTCGGCCCGTCTGATCACCAGTGCGGCGTCGGCGGGTTTGAGTTTGCCGATGGTGACCTCGGGATCGGCCCGTACCGAACCGTCCGTGTCCTGGTCGGGATCGGACTCCGGCGTGCCCTGACGGCTCGGCTGGCCGCCGCTGGGCGGGCCGCCGAGACCGCTGGGCGCGGTCATCATGAAGACGAACGGATTCTGCGTGGTCACGGCCGGGTGCAGCAACTGGTTGTACGGCGACAGCGGGTCGGGCGGCAGCCCGAGCAGCGCGCGCAGCTCGTCCTTGGTGGTCGGCAGGGACAGGTCGCGGGTCGCGTCGAAACTCGCCGTGGTGTCGAACGTCGTCTCGCCGAACTTCGCTCCGGCCTCAAACTTGTCGCCGTCAAGGCTGGTCAGGTCGGTCCGCACGCCGTCGCTGTCGGTGTCGCTGAAGGCGCTGCCGTCGGTGTCGCCGAACAACGAGCCGGTGTCGGACGTGGTGGTCGAGAAGCCGCCGGTCGTGTCCGGTGACAGCGGCGCGTCCAGGTCGACGGCGGTGTGGTCCTGTTCGACGACCACCGGCGGCGCCGCCGCGCTGGTGGCCGTCTCGTGGGTGACCGCAGGCGGGGTGGCCGGGTCCTGGACGACCGGCGGCGGCGGGACCGCCGGGCCGGTGATGGTCCGCACCTGCGGTGCGACGGGGCCGCCGGCCGGGACGGATCCGGGCCGCTGCGGCGGCGGGGTGGTGGCGGTCGTGGCCGGCCGGGTCTGCGGCGCGGCGCCGGACTCGCCCGGCTGACCGGTCGTGCTGCCCGGTGCCGGGGTGAAGGTGCCGGACAGGTGGAAGTCGCCGTCGAAGCGGCCGCTGCCCTGCACCTCGCCGACGATGACCTGGTCGCGCACCCCGATCGTGGCCTTGTCGAACAGCCCGTCGAAGGTGCCCTGGAAGCCGCCGGTGCCGGTGAACGTACCGGTGCGGGGCGGCTGGCCGGGCGGGGTCAGGGTGCCGTCAAAGGTGATGGTGCCGATGAACGTCTTCGGGTCGGGGAAGATGCCCTTGAACGTGAAGTCGCCGTCGACGACGGCCGGCCCGTCGAAGCCGTGCGGGCCGGCGTCGAACTCGATCGGGTTGCCGTCCAGGCCCGGGATGTCGATGTTGCCGACGTCGCCGTCCAGGCCCGCCATCGTGCCGCCGCCCTTGGTGCGGTGGCCGATCCAGTCCAGGACGCCTTCGACCGCGCCCGCGGACGCCGACGCCCACTCGTTCTCCTTCTGCTCGCGGCGTCCGGTCAGGATCAGGTCGGCGATCTGCTCGGTGCTCCACTCGTGCAGCGCGCCGATGCCCGCGAACCCGACGATCGAGGTGACGAACTTCTGCCCGAAGATCTTCCCGAACCCGGCGAACAGGGTCGGCCCGAGCACCCCGCCGATCGCCCCGGCCAGCGCCGCGCCGGCGGTGCGCTTGGTGTCCCACTGGGTACGGGTGTGCGTGATGAACAGCTGGGTGAACTGGATCGCGACGTCGAGGCCGACCTGCAGCACCACGCCGAACACGATCGACACGATCAGACGCCGGAAGAACGTCTGCGACATGTACCGCCCGAAGGTGATCAGCGCGGAGATCCAGCCCGACGCCCACGCCGACGTCGGCGGGAACGACACCCATGGCAGCAGCATGACGATCTGCGCCGTGAGGATGGCCAGCTGGCCGAGGATCGACGCCTTGGTGTACTCGACGTTGGTCCCCGCGCCGTCGGCGAACCGCCCCAGCTTGCCGCCCGCCTCCACCAGCGCGTGCAGGGCGCCACCGTCGACCAGCTCGGACAGCTTCGCCCGCATGGCCGACGCGGCGTCACCCTGCCAGCCCGCGCCCGCGACCGCGCCGCTGATCTCGACGATCTCCGCCTCGGCCGCGATCATCGTGGTCTCGAACGCCGCCCAGACCTTTGCCAGCGCCCAGAGCTGGTCCTCGTCGGCCTGCGGCCACGACTCGCCGGTCACCACGAGGAAGAACTTGCCCACCCATTCGGGCACGTGCATACCCACGGTTCACACCCCGGGGCGAGGTCGTACGGCGGCCATGCTCAGCTGCCCTCGACCGAGCCGAACGAGCGCCCAGAACGCTTGATGTGCTCGCCCATGTTCTTCAGCAGCGCCGCGAGGTTCGCCGACCCCTCGACGACCTCGTCACGGCCCTTGCCGTACTCGGCAACGAACTTGCGGGCGAACTCGTCGTCGCGGCCCCAGGGCTGGCCGAGCGCGTTGATCCCGCTCACCAGCTTCTCCCGGGCGCCGGCGACCTCGTCGCCGACCGCGACCAGGCGTGACGACACCCCGTTGATCACGCCGCCGTCGACCTTCAGCTGCCGCGCCATTGCGGCCGTCCTCTCCCGAACTCAGGTCAGGCCATCCGGCCCGGCAGGTTGAACCCCGAGATGTCGAGCTGCTCGGGCAGCACCCGGTCCCAGTCGATGCGGCCGGCCATCATGTCGCGCACGCTCATCCCGGCGATCCCGGTGCCCGGCAGAGCGCCCAGCATCTGCTGCAGGGCGCTCTCCCGGGCCCGGTCGACCGTCTCCACGACGATCCGGGACAGCTCGGCGGGAGCCATCCTGCGGTAGTCCTGGGAGTTGAACGTCAGCGAGCGCAGCTCGCCCTGTCCCCCGACGGTCACCGTGACCAGCCCCTGCGGGGAGGTGACGGTGGCCGAGACCTCGGCCACCCGCTGCGTCGCCTCGACCGCCGCGGCGCGGTGCCGGGCGTAGTCGGCCGCGAGCTGCTCCAGGGTGCGGTCCTGGTCCATCGTCGTCTCCTCCTCGGATCATCGTCCGTATTGCTGGGTGCCCCCGGTCGTGCTCTGGCCGGGGCGCGGCCGGGTGGGCGTGTACACCGGGACGTCGGTGGTACCGGTCCCCTGCGTGCCGTCCTCGGCCTGCGTGGGGTCGCCGCCGCGGATGACTCCGGGCGGCACGTCGCCGGCGACGTTCCAGATGTCGCGGTCCTCCTGCAACCACGTGGTGCGTTCGCGTTCCTTCTTCTCGTCCTTGCCGGCGCCCGCGCCCATGCCGCCCATCGGTGGCAGGAACGGCGCGCCACTGCCCTGCCGTCCGCCGACCGGGGCATGCAGGCCGTCGGTGACCAGGCCCCCACGGGCCAGCCCGCCGGCCCCGCCGACCCCGGTCCCGCCGGCCAGACCGGGCGGGGCATTCCCGGCGTACGGGAACGCCGACCGCACCGGCGGTGCGGGCGACCCGGGCGGCGGACTGCCGCCCACTCCGCCGCCCGAACCGGAGCCGGGACCGGAGCCGGGACCGGAGCCCGGCAGGCCGGGCGGGCGGGGTCCGCCCGTGCCCGGCTTGCCGGGGCCGGAGCCGGGCGGCGGAATGCCAGGCAGGTGCGGGGGCACGATGGGACCGCCGGGGCCGCCCGGACCGGAGCCCGGACCGCCGCCGATGGGCGGCGGTGAGCCTCCGCCGAGCGGTGGCGGAGAACCTCCGCCGAGAGGCGGTGGAGAGCCACCCCCGAGCGGCGGTGGCGAGCCTCCCCCCAGCGGTGGCGGGGAACCCCCGCCGAGCGGGGGCGGCGATCCGCCACCGGTGGGCGGAGGAGCTCCCCCGCCGCCGGGCGGAGGCGCGCCGCCACCCGGGGGTGGTGGACCTCCGCCGGTCTCCGGGGGCGGTGGACCGCCACCCGGTGGGGGCGCGCCGCCGCCGGGCGGGGGCGG
>NZ_JBEZEB010000030.1:0-100695 GCF_040648615.1 Catellatospora sp. NPDC049111
CAACCCGCAGCCATTCGTATGGAGAAAGTCTGCCGAGGAAATCCTCGACTCCCTCGCCAGATATCTACAACGGATTTCCGGCGCAGCACACTAGCGTTCTGCGTATGAGAATTCTGATCGCCGGATCGACCGGCACCGTGGGCCGTCAGATCGTCGCGCAGCTTGTCGAGCAGGGACACTCGGTACGGGCGTTGACCCGCAACCCCGCCGCCACGCTGCCTGGAGCGCAGATGGTCGTCGGCGACCTGACCGATACGGCCGGCCTCGGCGCAGCGCTGGAGGGCGTCGACGCCATGCATCTGATCACCTTCGACGGTGGTGGCTACGAGCCGCTGCAGACCGGCGCGGACATCGTCGAGCTGGCCGAGCGGGCCGGGGTGAAGCGGGTGACCGTGCTCGGCGGCAACGCCGACAACGGCGTCGAGAAGGCGGTCCGTGGCAGCAGCCTGGCCTGGACGGTCGTGCAGCCGGTGGAGTTCATGGCCAATGCGCTGAAGTGGGCACCTGCCGTCCGCGACGGCGTGGTCAGCGAGCCGTTCATCGGTCGCCGCAGCGCGATGGTGCACGAGGCCGACATCGCCGCGGTTGCGGCCGCGGCGCTGACCCAGGACGGCCACGGCGGTCAGGTATACACCGTCACCGGCCCCGACGTGTTGACCGTGGCGGACAAGGTCGAGCTGCTCGGCAAGGCGATCGGGCGGGAGATCCGGCTGGAGGAGCTGACCGAGGCGCAGGCTCGCGACAAGTGGGCCGGCGAGGGTCTCGCCCCGCACATCATCGACTTCTTGATCTGGGCATACGGCAACACCCCGGAGGTGGGATACACCGTCGTGCCCACCGTGCAGGACGTGACGGGCAAACCGGCGCGCACGTTCGCCCAGTGGTGTCGGGAGAACGCGCAGGCGTTCGCCTGACGTGCCGAGCAAGCCGGGACGCGGACATCTCCGCGTCCCGGTGTATGCGTTCAGGCGATTCGGCGTGCGCGGATCTCGTCCGGCCGCCCGTCGCCGAGGCAGACGGGGGAGTCGCGAATCCTGGCAGAGGCCGCGTGAGCGCAGCGCGCCGTACGCGTGACAACCAACTCTGCCCCTGCGGTGTCCTGGGTTCGTGATGAGATGGGCGGCGCCCGAACAGTTCGCCGAATTCGTGCGCAACAGACATGCGGCGCTGCTGCGATACGCGTACCTGCTATGCGGCGATCCGCACCTCGCGCAGGACCTGGTGCAGGACGGGCTGGAACGCACCGGAATGGCCTGGCGGCGCATCGAACGGCAGGGCGACCCCGAAGGATACGTGCGTCGGATCATCACCAACCGCTACCTCAACCGCGTCCGGTCGCTGCGCCGTGAACAGCTCGTCAGCGACGCCCCCGACACCAGCGTGACTGACGCCGAGCCCTCCGACGGATCACTGATGCGACTGCTTTCCTGTCTGCCGCGCCAGCAACGGGCGGTGATGGTCATGCGCTACTACCTGGACTATTCCGAAGCGCAGATCGCCGAGACGCTCGGCTGCTCGGCAGGAACGGTCAAGAGCACCGCGTCGCGGGCGATCGCCCGGCTGCGCCGCGACCTCACCGACGATCCTCACCAGCAACTGGCCAGCGAAGGTGCCCTGTGACCATGGACCCGCAGACGATCGAGGACGACCTCCGCGCCGCGATGCACGCCGGACCGCCCCCCGTGCCCGGCTGGCCCGACCCGGTGGCAAGGGTCGAGCACGGCATCACCCGCCGCAGGCGCAACAGGTCGGTCGCGGCTGTCGCCGCGGCGGTACTGCTGATCGGCGTGGCCGTTACCGAACCTCTCGTCCGGTCCACGACCCCGCCACCGACCACCCTCGCCACGGTCGACGCCACCGAGCAGGCAGCGGAGCCGCTGATCGAGCGTCGCTCCCCCCGCGCCGACCGGCAGCCGTGCCGCTTGGACCGGGTCGAGTCGCTGGAGTGGATCGTCCAGTCCGCGCCCTGGGGACCGTCGACCGGGTTCGCGCTGCGGCCCAACAACAGCGAGCGCTGCACCCTGTCCGGCACACCGCAACTGTCCGGTACGAACGTCGCGACCGGAATGTCCGAACCGATCACCGCCGTGAGCGTCGGCCCGCTCGACGATCGCATCAGCCGCCAGTTTCCGGCCACCGTCGATCCCGGCGAGCCCGCCCGCATCCATATCCGCGCGGCCACCACCTGTCCGGAAGGGCAGAACCCCCGGTCATACCGCGCTCTCGTCCTCACCGTCGGCACCAGGCAGCTGAAGTTGCCTGAGTTCCGGGTTCTGACCGATGTGTGCGGCGCGGACGTGAGCCCATGGTTCGTCGAGCCGCCTCTGGACTACGCGCCCCTGAACGCCACCGTCCAGGCACCGACGACTCTGCGTGCCGGACAGGACTTCACCTACACGGTGCGGATCGACAACGCCTTTCCCCGCGACTACGAGTTGCGTTCCTGCCCGGTCTACCGGCTCGGCCTCGCCGCCGAGGCGACCGATGCCTGGCGACGCATCACGTGTGCCCCCACCAGTATCGCGGCGCACGGCAGCATGCGGTTCACTCTGCGTGGACGGGTTCCGCCGGACACCCCACCCGGCCGGCACAAGCTGACCTGGCTGGCTGCACTGAGCGACGGTGAAGCGATCATCGCCGATATGGCGACCGATGGGGCCGTCGTCGTGATCACTTGACGGCCGGCATTCGCGGTGTGCCCGGGCCGGGCCCCTATCGGCACGGGCACGCGGACATGTGGCCGACGGCGGCCGGAGGTAGTCGCCGTCCTTCCGCTGCTGCCCTGTCAGGCCGCTGCGCTGGCTGCCGCGCGCCCGGTCCCGAACGGCCTGCCGGCCACCTCAGTGGCGGCACGCGACCGGTGGCTACCGGAAAGCGCTTGCCATAGAATCGTCCCCATCCTGCGAACGGAGGGACAACCACCCACGCCGCAAAGTTGGCAATAGCTATCCAATGAGGGCCGGCCGACAGTCGGCTATGGGCGTTTTGCCACATTCAATGCAACAAAGCTGCAAATCCAGGCCATTGACTGACATATATGTACCTTCCTATGTTGGCGGAAAGCGCATTCCAACACAGGGAGGTCCACAGTGCAGGAAGCGCACGTCCCCCTCCGGCGGAGCAGGCGCGCCCGCAGCGCCCTGGCCGCTGCCGTCAGCGTCACCGTCACGGCGCTGGTCCTGACCATCGGCGCGGCCGCCAACGCGGCCACGCTACTGTCCGACGACTTCAACGACGGCAACGCCACCGGCTGGAGCACCTCGGGCGGCAGCTGGTCGGTGTCGTCCGGCGCCTACTCCCAGTCGAGCACCGGCGCCAGCGCCAAAGCCCTGTCCGGCTCGACGTCCTGGTCCACCGCAACGGTGTCGGCCAAGGTCCGCGCCAACAC
This sequence comes from Catellatospora sp. NPDC049111, assembly GCF_040648615.1. Classification (NCBI taxonomy): domain Bacteria; kingdom Bacillati; phylum Actinomycetota; class Actinomycetes; order Micromonosporales; family Micromonosporaceae; genus Catellatospora; species Catellatospora sp. NPDC049111. Next base: position 3,389 of record NZ_JBEZEB010000030.1, read on the forward strand.
GTTCAGCAACTCGGCCTCGCGCGGCATCGGCGTGGCGGCCCGGGTGCAGAGCACGTCGAACTTCTACGCCCTCGTGCTCACCTCCACCGCGGTCCAGATCCGCAAGGGCAGCACCACCACGCTGGCCTCCGCGCCGTTTTCCGCGGCGGCCGGCACCTGGTACACCCTGTCGCTGAGCGCGACCGGCAGCTCGCTGGTCGGCTCCGTCAACGGCACCCAGGTGGTGTCGGTCTCCGACGGCTCCTACGCCACCGGCCGCGCCGGACTGCTGGCCAACTACACGGCCGGCTCGTTCGACGACGTGCTGGCGACCGACGCGGCCGGCCCGAGCCCGTCGACGCCGCCGACCACACCCGCCTCACCACCGGCGTCACCGTCGGCCTCACCGTCCGCGCCGCCCTCGCCGAGCACCAGCCCGCCGCCGCCCCCGGGCGGGATCGTCGGCTGGGCCACCCAGGCCGGCGGCACCACCGGCGGCGCGGGCGGGGCCACCGTCACCGTGAGCACCTGGGCCGACCTGCGCACCCAGGCCCAGGCCGCCGGCACCCGGACCATTCTGGTGAACGGCATGCTCAGCGGATCGGGCACCATCGAGGTGACCGCGAACAAGACCATCCAGGGTGTCGGCGCGAACTCCGGCATCTCCGGGACCACCCTCAACATCGAGGACATGCACCCGGCCAACGTGATCATCCAGAACCTGAACATCCGCGGGGTGCCCGGCGGCGACGCCATCCAGATCGAGAACGCCACCCACATCTGGATCGACCACAACACCATGTCCAGCACCATCGAGAGCGACGTCGACTTCTACGACGGCATGGTCGACATCACGCACGCCGGCGACTACATCACGGTGTCGTGGAACATCCTGCGCAACCACTGGAAGAACTCGCTGGTCGGGCACTCCGACGGCAACTCCGGTGAGGACGTCGGCCACCTGCGGATCACGTACCACCACAACTGGTTCGACCGGACCTTCGAGCGCAACCCGCGGGTGCGCTTCGGCGAGACGGTCCACGTCTACAACAACTACTACTCCAACATCGACAACAACACCTCGTCGTACGGCATCGCCTCGACGATGAACGCCGGGGTGCTCGTCGAGGGCAACGTGTTCGAGAACGTGGTGCAGGCGTGCTGGTCGGCCAGCGGCTACGCCGACTCCGACCCGGGCCGCCTGGTGGCCCGCGACAACCTGCTCACCGCGTCCGGCCCGTGCGAGACCAACGGCTCGGTGGCCGCGGTCCCGTACGCCTACACCGCCCAGAGCTCCGCCACGGTCAAGTCCTCCGTCACCGCCGGCGCAGGCGCGGGCAAACTCTGACCTGAGGAAAGGAAGGGCACCTTCTACAACGCATAGCGTTGTGAAGGTGCCCTTCCTTTCATGCCATGGGGCAGCGGCCGGTTGGGGAGAGCTGGGCGCGCAGGTTCGCCGGGGCGAGGCGGCCGAGGAACCTGGGGGCGGCCGAGGCGGCGTTGGACGACTCGACGGTGTACGCCTGGGCCAGTCGCGAGGTGGTCAGGGTGAGCTGTCGCATCGCCAGGGCCGAGCCGACGCAGACCCGTGGTCCGGCGCCGAACGGCAGGTAGGCCATCCGGGGCGCGGGCCGCCCGGTCAGCCACCGGCCCGGGTCGAACTCGTCCGGGCGCTCCCACCAGCGCGGATCACGGTGGATCAGGTACGGGTTCAGCAGCACCTCGTCGCCGGGGTTCAGTGACCAGTCCGCCAGCGTGGTCGCCGTGCGCGCGGTGCGGGTCATCAGCCACACCGGCGGATACAGCCGCAGCACCTCCTTGACCACCGCCTCGGCCAGCGGCAGCCGGGCCGCGGGCAGGGCGTCGCCCGCCTCGGCGCGCAGGTCGGCGACCAGTTCGGGGCGCAGCGCGAGCTCGCGCACGATGGACACGATCGCGGCCGCCGGGATGCCGTGCCCGCCCATGAGGATGCCGCGCAGTGTGGCCATCACGGTGCCGTCGGGCATCGCCGGGTCGGCGTCGAGCAGGAAGTCCAGCAGGTCGCGCGGCGTCGCTGGGCGGGGCTCGCCACGCCGCCGCCGGACCAGGTCGGTCAGCGTCCGCACGGTGTGCCGGTGGACCCGGAAGAAGCGGCGGTGGCGGGGCAGCGGTAGCCAGGCCGGGAACTGGTACGACGAGGCGGTGAACGGCTCGGTGATGTCGAGGTTGTCGGCCAGCAGCTCCGGCAGGCCCGCCGCGTCGCGGCCGAAGCAGTAGTCGGCGACGGCGTACGCGGTGAACGCGCGGGCCAGCGGGAGGACGTCGACTTCATGCGTGGTGGCGGGCCGGGCGAGCTCGTCGAGGATCTCCACGGTGCGGGCGTCGGCGGCCGCGGCGGCGGTGTGGTTGAGGCCGGGCCACACCGTGCGGCGCGCGGACATCCAGGCCCCGGCCTCGGCGGCGGCGCTGCCCAGGTCGGGCTGGGCGTCGAACGGCGCCAGCTCGGTGAGGAAGTCGGTGTTGGTCCGGGCGAGCACATCGTGGGCAACCTCGGGATCGATCACGAAGACCGTGCGCTCGTCGAAGGCGAACACGTCGCCGAACTCGGCGTGGGTGCGGCGCAGGAAGCCGATGCGGTCGTCGTCGTACGCGGGCGTGTTGCCCGTCAGCCAGTGCCCGCGCGGCCCCGGCGGCCGGGTGCGCTGCTCGGCCCGCGCCATCGCGTTCTCCCTACGGTCGCAGGTCCCCGGATCGAGGTCCTGCGACCGGGTTTCGGGGCGGGGGTCGGCCTACTCGGGGTAGTTGTAGAACCAGTACGGGTACCGGCCGCTGACCTGTGACCTGCCCATCAGGCGAGCGGCGACGTGGCGGAGCGCACGCACCATGACAACCTCCTATATAGAGAGGCTTATATTGCCGAGCATCGTTTCACGCGGCGCGGGCGGGCGCAACGGGCTCGGCGAGCCGAGGGCCGGACCACGGCCAGGCGAGCACGCCGAGCGCCGCGTCGACCAGCAGCCGTTCGACGTCGCGCAGGAACCGCTCGGCCACGTCCGGAGGCAGGTATGCCGTGTCGCCGGTGACGGCCAGGCCCATGCCACCGGGCGCGTCGATCACCTCCACCCGGATCAGCCAGGTGAACGTGTCCAGCCCTTCGGCGACCGCGAAACTGCTCCTCGCCAGGGCCGCTCGCAGCGCGGCCTCGTCCAGGTCGTCGCCGGGCGCGTCGGCCTCGGGCGCGAGCCGGATGTCGTTGAAGTAGCAGTGCTTGTTGACCCCCGTGGCGTACGGCAGCCCGGCCGCCTCGTGTGCCGCAGCCATGCGCTCGGGGTCGTAGTAGGCGTGCCGGTAGGCCTCGACCGCCGCGTGCCAGACCCGGGGCAGCGCGGCATTGAACGACGGCCGGTCGGCGAGGTCGATGACCAGCAGGCCGAGCTGGTTCAGCTTCGAGATCGCCTCCCGGTACTCGTCGGCGGACCGGTTGTTGACCATCGTGTAGATCCCGCACGTGTCCTGGCCGGACCAGGCCGCGATGACCCCGGCGACCGCGGTCAGCAGCACCGTCGAGCTGGACACGCGCTCGCGCCGTGCCACGGCCCGCGCGGCCGTGTCGGCGGCCGCCGAGGTCAGCACGCAGCGCTGGAAGCGGGGTGAGCGGGCGGGTCCGACGGTGGGCAGGGTGTCGGCGGGCAGCCGGTGGTGGCTGTCGAGCCAGTAGCGCACCGCCCGCTCGCAGCGCCGCCGCAGGCGCTCGCCGTCCTCCAGCCGGGCGATGTCGGCCGACTGCGCGGGCGGGGCGGCGGACACCTCGCCGCGTACCAGCAGCAGGCGCAGGTCACGCAGCACGAGTTCGGCGGCCCGGAAGTCGACGGTCGTATGGCTCAGCACGACGACGATCTGCCGCACCTGCCCGTCGGCGACCAGCAGGGCGAACCGCTGGGGCCACTCCCGGTCGTGTTCGAACGGCGTGGCCGCCAGTTCGGTGGCCACCTGCTGGGAGAGTGCCGCGCCGCCGTCGCCCGGCGGTTCTTCGAGCGGGATCACCAGCACCGGCTGCTCGCCCCGCTCGGCCACGACCTGGCGCAACTGCCCGCCGACCTCCTGCACGCGGGTGCGCAGCGAGCTGTGCCGGGAGACGAGTGCGCCTACCGCCCGTAGCGCCGTCGGCACGTCGAGCGCGGTCCGGCGCGGGGCGGCGACGACCCGGCGCAGGCTGAACATGGCGTGGGCGGCGCCGTGGCGGCGGATGGCGATCCACAGCGCCCGCTGGCCCCAGGTGAGCGGCGCGCCCGGGTCGGCGGGGCCGGTGAAGGGGGCGGTCGCCTGCGTGGCGTGCGCGATCGCGGCGGCCGGTGTCGCGGTGTCGGTGGAGTGGCCGTGGGCGGACATCACGACAGCGTAGGACGTCGATGACGGAAAGCGCTTTCCTCCGTTCGGCCGATCCCTGCCCGCCGCCCCCCGGATGCAGACTCGGGTCGATACATGCGGGCGAGATGCCGATCCCCGCTTCCAGGTCGCGTTAGGAGACGTTCTCCCATGCCCGGGATCGGCGAACCCCCGCTTCAACCGTGCCGGACAGTCCCCGGGCTGCTCGCGTGGCGGCGTGCCCGCAACCCCGCCGACGTCGCCATCGAGGTCGCCGGCGTCGACACGCTGACCTTCGAGCAGTGGGACCGTGACGCCTCCGCACTCGCCTCTGCGCTGCGCCGCCGGGGCGTCACCCCGGGCGCGGCAGTCGGGCTGGTCTTCGCCGGGCGCGACTGGACCGGCTTCGCCGTGGCGTACTGCGGCGTGCAGCGCGCGGGGGCCGTCGCCGTGCCGCTGCCCGACCAGCTGCCGCCGGCCCGGCTGTCCCAGCTGCTCGCGGCCTGCGGATCCGACCTCGTCATCAGCGGCCGCGCGGAGGTGGACGCGCTGGTCGAGGCGGGCGCGCCGGACCCGGCCGACGACGCCCGTCCCGAGGGGATCGCCCAGATCCTGTTCACCTCGGGCACCTCCGGGCAGCCCAAGGCGGTCGCCGCGACCCACGCCAACCTCACCGACGGCGTACCGGCGCACCCGAAGCGCCTGGCGCTGGCCCACTCCCGGCGCTTCCTGCACGCCTTCCCGATCGGCACCAACGCCGCGCAGACGATGCTGATCAACGCCCTGACCGCGCGCCCCTCCGCGCTGACCCTGCCGCGGTTCACGCCCCGCCGGTTCGCCCAGCGGCTGACCGAGGTCGGCACCGTTTTCCTGGTGCCCGCGACCGCGATCGAGCTGCTCGACTCCGGAGCGCTGGACGGCCTCGACCTGTCCGGGGTGAACCTGGTCGGCTCGACCGCCGCGCCGCTGCCGCCGGCCGTCGCCCTGCGGCTGAGCCGGGCGTTTCCGAGCGCGGCGATCGTCAACCACTACACGTCCACCGAGGCGGCTCCCGCCCATACCAACATGATCTTCGACCCGGCGCACCCGGACGCGGTCGGCCGGGTGACCACCGGCGCGGTGCGGATCACCGACGCCGAGGGCACGCCGCTGCCCGACGGCGAGGTCGGCCACGTGTGGCTGCGCTCGCCGCACGCCCGTCGCTACCTCGGTGACGACGACGCCACCCGGGACACGTTCCAGGACGGCTGGGTCCGGATGGGCGACCTGGGCCGGTTGCAGGGCGGCCACCTGTTCCTGTCCGACCGCGACAGCGACGTGGTCAAGTCGGGCGCGTACAAGATCTCCACGCTGGAGGTGGAGGCCGTCCTGCACGAGCACCCCGCCGTCGCCGCGGCCGCGGTCGTCGGCGTGCCGCACCCGGTGCTCGGCGCACGCCTCGCGGCGGCGATCGTGGCCCGGCCCGACGCGGGCGAGGTCGGCCTGCCCGGCATCCGCGCGTTCCTCGCCGAGCGGCTCGCCGACCACCAGCTGCCCGGCGACCTGCTCGTGCTCGATCAGCTCCCGCGCAACGACGCGGGCAAGGTCCTCAAACGACAGCTGGTGAAACTCTTCCCAGCCGGCACCGGAGGTGGCGCGTGAATCCGATCAGCCACGGCGTGTGGTTCACCGAGCAGGCGGCGGTGGCGGGCACCGCGTACCACATGGCGCTCGGGGTCTGGTTCGACGGCGAGCTGGACCGGCACGCCCTCGGCGAGGCCTGCGCCGCCGTCGTGACGAGACACCCGGCCCTGGCCTGCGCGGTCGTCCTCGACGGCGACCTGCCCCGGCTGGTCCCCGCCGCCGAGAAGATCACCCTGAGCGATGCGCCGCACAGCGACGCGCTGGTGCGCGAGGAGATCGCCCGGCCGTACGACCTGAGCCGCGGCCCCCTGGCCCGGTTCACGCTGCTGCGCGAGTCCGCCACCCGCCACCTGCTCCTGTTCACCGCCCACCACCTCGTCTTCGACGGCATGTCCAAGGACCTGCTGCTCCAGGACCTCGCCGCCGCCTACCGCGGCGCGGACCTGCCGCCGCTGCCCGAAACGGCCGCCGCCGAACCCGGCGACCAGGCCGTGGAAGCCGCCCGCGCCTACTGGGCCGACCACTGGACCGGCGTCGGCGAAGCCGTGCTGCCCGACCTGACCGGCACCCCGGCCGCCGCCGAACCGGGCCACACCGTCGAACTGGCCGTGCCGCCCGTCGACGTCCCCGGCCTCACCCGCTTCGAGGTGCTGCTCGCCGCGATCCACGTCCTGCTGGCGCGGTACGGCAACACCGGCCTGCCCGTCGGGGTGGGACTGTCCACCCGCGACGAGCACACCGCCGCGCGCATCGGGCTGCACGTCAACGAGCTGCCGATCGGAGTGGCCCCGGCCCACGGGCGGTTCCGGGAGTACGCCCACGACCTACGTTCGCGGCTGCGTGAGCTGTACCGGCATCGCACCGTGCCCCTGGCCCAGGTCGCGGGCGGCCTGCGGGCCGCGCCGTCGCTGACCACGGTGTCGGTAGGCTACCGACGGCGCGGCCCCGCTCCGGCCTTCCCCGGCCTGTCCACGGACGTGCTCTGGTCGCTGTTCCACGGCGCGGCGCGCAACGCCCTGCACCTGCAGATCGTCGACGGCCCCGACGGCGACCTCGCGGTGAGCCTGCAGCACAGCCCCGCCCACCTGCCGACCGCCGCCGTACACCGGATCGGGCAGCACCTGCGCACCGTGCTCGCCGCCGTCGCCGCCGACCCGGACACCGACGTCGCGGCCATGGCGGTCATGCCGGACGAGGAACTCGCCGCCGTCCTGCACGGCTGGAACGACACCGCCCGCGAGCAGCGCGGCACCGTGGCCCAGCTGTTCGCCACCCAGGCCCGGCTGCGCCCGCAGGACATCGCGGTCGTCGACGGCGAACACCGGCTCACCTACGCCGAACTGGACTCCGCCGCCGCCGAGCTGGCGACTCGGCTGCCGGGTCCGGGCGCGCTCATCGCGATCCGGCTGCCCCGTGGCCGGCAGGCGCTGGTGGCGATGCTGGCCGTGATGCGGGCCGGGTCCGCGTACGTGCCGATCGACCCGGCCTATCCCGTGGCCCGGCAGGAGCTGATCCTCGCCGACGCCCAGCCCGCACTGGTCCTCGACGACCTCGACGCCGTCCCGGCCCCGTCGGCGGGCGGCGAGGTACCCGAGGGCACTGCGTACGTCATGTACACCTCCGGCACCACCGGCCGCCCCAAAGGTGTGGTCGTGCCGCACACCGCCCTGGCCAACCTGCTGCTCGGCATGGCCGAGACGGTCGGCAGCAGGCCGGGGGACCGGTGGCTCGGGCTCACCCCGCTGTCGTTCGACATCTCCGGCCTGGAGCTGTTCCTGCCGCTGGTCACCGGCGGCCGCCTGGTCATCGCGGGGGAGTCCGGCAACCTGGACGGCCGGGCCGTCAACGCGTTGATCGAACGCGAAGGCGTCACCCACGTGCAGGCCACCCCGTCGGGCTGGCAGGTGCTGCTGGAGGCCGGTTTCGACGGCCGGTCCTCGGTCACCGCGCTCGCCGGCGGCGAGAACCTCCCGCTCGACCTGGCCAGGAGACTGCGCGCCCGGGTGGCCCGGCTCGTCAACGTGTACGGCCCCACCGAGACCACCATCTGGTCCACCGCCGAGGAGATCCCCGCCGAGCCCGACACCGTCACCATCGGCCGCCCGATCGCCAACACCAGCACCTACATCCTCGACGACTACGGACGCCCACTGCCCATCGGCGTATGGGGCGAGCTGTGCATCGGCGGCCACGGCGTTGCCGACGGCTACCTGCGCCGCCCCGACCTCACCGAGCAGCGCTTCGGCCCCGACCCGTTCGGTGGCGGGCGGCTCTACCGCACCGGCGACCGGTGCCGCTGGACCGCCGACGGCCGCATCGCCTTCGGCGGGCGCAACGACAGCCAGGTGAAGGTGCGCGGGCACCGGATCGAGCTGGAGGAGATCGAGACTCACCTGCGCGAGCATCCCGCCATCGCCCAGGCGGCGGTGGCTTTGCGCGGCGGAGACCTGGCCGCCTACATCGTCGCTCGCGGCGACGCACCCGACGCCGCCGAACTGCGTCGCCACCTCGCGACCCGGCTGCCCGCCGCGACGGTGCCGACCTCGTGGACGGTGCTCACCGGGCTGCCGGTCACGCCCAGCGGCAAGCTCGACCGGGCCGCGCTGCCCGAACCGGCCCCGGTCCGCGCGCCGGCGGCTCAACCTGCCGTAGGCGGCTCCGACGAACTCGTCGAGGTGCTGCGCGGCATCTGGCAGGACGTGCTCGGCGTCGACGACATCGGCGTTGACGAGGACCTGTTCGACCTCGGCGGGCACTCGCTGACGATCACCCGGATCAACGTGCGCATCATGCAGCAGCTCGGCCAGGACGTGCCGCTGGAGGTCTTCTTCGACACCCCGACCATCGCCGACATCGCCGCTTACCTGCGGGAGCAGTCGTGAGCGCCGAGCTGAGCGGGCGGCTGGCCACGCTCGTCCAGGACGTCACCGGCGGGTCGGTCACCGCGGGCCAGGCCCTGACCGGCGGCTCGCTGCGCGCCCTGGGCCTGGACTCGCTCGGCGCGCTGCGGCTCATCGACGCCATCGACCTCGAATTCGGCGTCGAGATCGACCTCGGGTCCGGATCGGACACCCTCGACGCGATCACCAGGATGGTGGCTGACCGGCTATGAGACACCTGCCGCTGTCCGCGCTGCAACAGCGCTTCTGGTACCTGTGCACGGCGTACCCGGGGGACGCGTCGCCGATCCTGGTGCTCAACTGGCGGCTGCGCGGCCCGCTCGACGTGACCGCCTGGCAGGCGGCCGTGAGCGCGGTCGTCGACCGGCACGAGAGCCTGCGCACCGGCTTCGTGCTCCGCGACGGCGAACCCGTCCAGGTGGTCCTGCCGCCCGCCGGGATCGACACCGAGGTCGTCGACCTTCGCGGGCTCCCGGAGGACGAGCGGGAAGGCCGCGCGGCCGAGCTGCTGTCGGGCCGTACCCACCGGCTGCTCGACCTCACCGCGGACCCGCTGGTCAGCTCGTGCCTGCTGCGGCTGGCCGACGACCACCACGTGTGGTGCTTCACCATGCACCACCTGCTCGCCGACGGGGCGTCGCTGCGCATCGTCGGCCGGGAGATCCGCGCCGGCTTCGTCGCCGCGCTCGACGGGGCCAAACCCGACCTGCCCGACCTGGAGCTGCAGTACGGCGACTTCGCGCTGTGGCAGGCCGAGCAGGACCAGGCCGGCGACCTGGCGTACTGGCGCGAGCGCCTCGCCGGGGCACCGCAGCTGCAACTGCCGACCGACCTGCCCCGCCCGGCGGAGAAGTCCGCGCACAGCGCCGAGCATCTGCATCAGATGAGCCCGGAGTTGGGTGCAAAGGTCGTCGAGCTGTCCCGCGCTGCCCGCTGCACGCCGTTCATGGTGCTGCTGGCCGCGCTGCAGGTGCTGCTGGGCGAACGCAGCGGCCAGGACGACTTCTGCGTTGGCACCCCGGTCGCCGGGCGGGTGCGCGCCGAGTTCGAGCCGGTCGTCGGGCTGTTCGCCAACACCCTCGCGCTGCGGGCCGACTTGACCGGTGACCCGACCTTTAGCGACCTGCTCAGACGTACGCGGACGACGGTCATCGGGGGGTTGCAGCGGCAGTCGGCGCCGCTCGGGCGGGTCATCGCGGCGCTCGGTGTGCCCCGTGAGCCGGGGCGGACCCAGCTGTTCGATGTGGTGTTCAGCATGCGCAACGACACTCCGGCCGCGTTGTCGCGGCTCGGGCCGGTGGAGGTCGAGGGCTTCCCGCACGGGCACGCCAAGGTGCTGCACGACCTCGTGTTCGACATCTGGCGGCTTGACGAGACGGGGCTGCGCGCGGGGATCCGGTACGACACGGCGCTTTTCCGGCCGGACACCGTCGAGGCGATGGCCCGGCGGTATGAGCAGATCCTGTCCGCCGTGGTCGCCCGGCCGGGCGATCGCCTGTCCGAGCTGGTGGTGTCCCGTGGGTAGGCACATCGCGTTCTTCAACATCCCGGCCATCGGGCACGTGTTTCCGACGCTGCCGGTGGTGGAGGAGCTGACCCGGCGCGGGCACCGGGTGACGTACTGCACGACCGAGGAGCGCCGGCCGGTGGTCGAGGCGGCGGGTGCTGTCGTGCGGCCGTATCGGTCGCTGCGGCCGCTGGACCATGATCCGACGCTGTGTGCGCCCGCCCGGGACGGGTACATCAGCCAGACGTTGCTGGCGTTTTTTGAAGAGGCCGAGGCGACGTACACCCAGCTTGCGCCGCTGTACCGGGACGACCGGCCTGATCTGGTGGTCTTCGATCGGATGGCGTTCGCGGGGCGGGTGCTCGCCGCCCGGCTGGACGTGCCGACCGTGCAGTTGTGGCCGATGCTGGTGTCCAACGAGCACTGGTCGATGGGCCAGGCGCTGGCCGCCTTCGACCCCGCCGACCCGGTCCTCGGGATCTACCAGTCGCGGCTGGAGTCGTTCCTGGCCGAGCACTGCCCGGTCCTGGACCCGGCACAGTTCCTCAGCCCGCAGCCGGAGGCGCACCTGGCGTTCTACCCGCGCTCGTTCCAGTACGCGGGGGAGCTGTTCGGGCCTGGGTACCGGTTCGTCGGGCCGTGCCTGCGGCGTACGCCGCTGCGGTGGCGGCCGCCCCGCGACCGTGACGTGCTGCTGGTCACCCTCGGCACGGTCTACAACAACCGGCCCGACTTCTACCGGCATTGCGTCGAGGCGTTCGGCGGCACGGACTGGCACGTGGTGCTCGGGGTCGGCGAGCGCATCGACCTCGGGGCGCTGGGCCGGGTTCCGGGCAACGTCGAGGTGCGGCGGTTCGTCCCGCAGCTCGACGTGCTCGCCCATGCCACGGCCATGATCTGCCATGGAGGCATGGGCGGGGTCATGGAGGCGATGAGCCACGGCGTGCCCGTGCTCGCCGCGCCGCAGACTCTGGAACAGGAGGCCAATGCGCTGCGCGTGGAGCAGCTTGGACTCGGCACGCGACTGGCGGACGAGCACGCCGACCCCGGCGCGCTCAGGACCGCGATCGAACTCATGGTCAAGGACCCGGCGATCATGGACGGGGTCGACCACCTGCGGCGCGCGATCGCTGGCGCAGGAGGCACAGCACACGCTGCCGACGTCATCGAGCAATGTCTACCCTGACTGAGAGACAGGGTGCCGCCCGTGGCCATCGAACGCGAACCGCTACCTGTTAATCACCGGCGAACTGCTATCGCCCGAACCATCGTGTCGAAAGACGGTTCGGAAGGTGAAGTCTCCACAGCCATGAAGCTAGCTGCCCTCCTACCTACAAGAAATCGTCGATCAGCAGCTGGCCTGGCTCAGGCTCGGATTGCGCCGGATCCTCGCCGAACCCCGCTTCCGCTAGGTCCACAGTGAAGTCCGCCAGGGGACCAACGACTGTGTGCAAGAGCAGAGGGAGCGCGTGGTAACCGAGATCAGCCAGCGTGAAGGAGGCGCTGGTGGCGCCACCGGCGGTTGCAGACAGGAAATCGATCTTTACTGCTCGCCCGCCATGCAAGGCAACCGATGCCCGCCGGGCGGTCGCGTGACCTCTTATTGCCATGCTGGCAAGGTCCTCGCTGTCGACAACGTTGCTCTCGGTCGTGGACTCGAACGTGATCGCGAGGTCTGGGCGCTCCACGGTCAGGTCGGTAACAGTCTGACCTCGCCGAGCCGCTTGCTCTCGGAGATCGAACAGGTCGATGCCGACATATTCAGCACCGGGCGGCAGGTCGTCGATCCTGGCTGCAAAGTAGGCGAGCCAATCCTCCCCCCGCAGCAGCAGGCAGTTACGCGCGATGGTCCATCGCGATTCGTTGTCGTGAAATAATGTCGGCTGACCGGCCTGAACGCGCAGAGCGCGAGCGGATAGGCGGTCGATATTCGCCATTACTAGCCACCCGAGATTGGGACAAGGGTCGGCGACGGTGAGGGAGGTGAGCATCGCCAGGGTGATGGTCCTTCCGACACGACGCCAGAAGATTCGATCTTCTGTGTCCACCGATGCGAGGAGGACTTCGATGTCTTCGGCGGTAAGCGGTCCAGACAGCGTTCCCACCGAAGGAAAGTCAAGAGCCGATCCGCCATGCCCCTCCCAAACGGCGCGAAGGATGCGAGTTATACGAGATGCGTGCTCCTTCGCGAAAATAGTGGAGGCGAACTCGGTGGCATCTCGAATGGGTTGCGCGGCCAGCTGCTGTGCTCCCGCAAAGCCGGCCGCGGCAACAAACCCCGCCTCTCTCGCGACAATTTGGTCCACAAGGCCCCTGCCGCCCTGCAGGACTGCGTGGGCGAGCAAGGTGCCGAGAGGACCGTGACTGGCGGCAAACTCGTCCAGCGCTGTCGGATCGACGAGGAGGGTGTCGGCAACGAGCGCCTGATGACCTACGGCCGCCATATCCGTGTTTGCGGTGGTTGGCTCCGGATCAAGGCTCATAACGATGGGCTTGTTCTCGGCAATCCAACGTAGGTCCTGAGCTAGCCACTGCGGGTTGGTCGAAGGACGCAGGTACAGATATCGCTCCCGCCTCTCCCTTGGCCAAGTTACGACGATATCAGGAGCAACACTGTGGTTGAAATATTCGGTTTGACGCACCCTAACTCGGCCATCAACCGCAAGCAGGTGACGTGTAACCGCATCTTTTGCGGCGACAATCCGATCTTCAGGACTGCCGAATTCAAGGGACGCTCTGATAGCCGACGCCAGCGAAATCATCATTCCCACGTACCTCCGCCAGACACCTGCATGTACTTCATCAACTCGCCCATGTGCTCATCGGAAATCACCAGTTCTTCCTGCCGCTCACAGAGGGTGATCATCCAAAGGCGTCGCGAGACCTCGACCACAGCCTCTTCGTTCAACTGTGCTGACGCGCGATCAAGATCTTCCTCTTTGAGAACACGGTACCGGTTTGCGGGATCAAGAATGGCCTTGCGGACGCTAGCGGGGGTCGTGTGCTCATCCCAGGATCGTGCCTTAAAGGGCGACCATGATATCCACATCAAGACATCACATCGATCCGGCTTGGCGCAGTACGCCACATATGACTTGGCCTGGAAGTCCCGGAAGTGCGTAGCCAGGTCGAGTTCCTTGGTGTAGTTCTTGATCTCCGCAACGAAGGTTCGCCCGGCGAGCGTTCCACCTCTAAGCTTCCCGCCAAGATCGAAAGAGAACGTACCCGAGGCATCGGGCCATTGGAAGTGCAGAAACTCACCCAGTGCCCTGTCACTGCTGGGCCAACTCTGGGCCACTCGCGTGGACCGATCCAGCCACTGCTTAGCGCGGTGGAGGCCCTCTCGCCCCTTTTCGTGCATGTCTTCACCGGCCATGAACGGCACCATAGACGAGTGACTTTCCAGCCAACATCCCCCGAATGTCGTTACTGTCACGGGGGAGTTGCTGTGCGTGTTCGGTGGCAAGGGCTGAGGTCGGGCGCCCCGCATGTTTGATAAAGGCCGGGGCGCACCTGTCAGCCGGTGCACCCCGCGTCGGCGGCACGGTCAGTCCGTTGGGTTCCACCTGGCAGGGTCTCGCTACCAACACATCGGTTGGCTCCAGATTCCGTCGGAATCAACTTTCAGTGGCGACGCGGACCGCTCGAAGATCTGCCATCACCCGAAGAGTCGTAACTAGATAGACGCCAACGGCATGGTTGTCAAGAGCACAATCTGCGCGCCAAGCGCTTATGGTAATCGTAGGTAGGGCGTGTTCGATTCATCGTCAGGAAGCGTAGCCATGTCGCAACGGTTGGTTTTGGTCGATCAAGGGTTTGCTGCGCAACTCAAGTTACTTCGTGAGCTGCGAGGAGTCTCGTTGCGCCGCCTCGGCTAGCAGGTGCATTGCTCCCACGGACACCTGTGGGATCTAGAAGTTGGAAATAAGCGGCCTAGCGTTGCGGTCGCCGCTTTACTGGATGCTGCATTAGGTGGCAATGGCGGATTGTCAGCCATGGTTCGCGAGGTGTCGGCCGACAGCGGCGGACATAAAGACGCCATGGACTCTGGCGACGCTGAGGCTGGGCGCGGGCTAGAGTTTGCGCCGGACTGGCGGCAGGGTATCGAGGTCGCCGTAGACCTATGGCAGGAAGATGTGCAACGGCGAAATGTTCTCCGGGCAGTGGGATTCAGTGCGACAGCGTTCATGTCGCCTGCGATGCGGTGGCTCGTCTCGCCAATGGATGAAAGTCCGGCCGGCGACGGTGACCGGCTGATCGGTGAGCCCGACATCGAGATGGTTAAGCGGATCACCGCGACCTACCGCACACTCGACAACCAGTTCGGCGGCGGACACGTGCGCGAGAGCATCGTGCGCTTCCTCGATGGCGAGGTAGCCGCGATGCTGCGAGGCCGTTACCACGCGAGCACCGGCCGGGCTTTGCTCTCGGCCGCGGCCGAGGCCACACAGTTGGCGGGGTGGGCGTCATACGACATCGGCATGAACGGCCTTGCTCAGCGGTACATGATCCAGGCGTTGCGGCTGGCATACGGTGCTGGTGACCATGCCCTGGGCGCGGAGATCCTCGCGGCGATGAGCCACCAGGCCTCCTACCTGCGAGCTTCCTCTTACGCCGTCGACCTCGCTCGGGCGGCGGGTCGTGTGGCGGCGGAAGCCGGGATCAAGGCGATCGAGGCGGAGTCCGCGGTTCTGGAAGCGCAGGGCCACGCATCCGGTGGTGATGAGGCTGCCTGTGCCAAGGCTCTGGACCGGGCTGAGCGCGCGTTCGACAAGGCCGATCGATCCAGTGCACCGCAGTGGATCGGGTACTTCGACGAGTCGTACCTGGCGGCCAAGTTCGGCCACTGCTTCGCCGCTCTCGGCAGAGGTGATCTTGCACAGCGGTTCGCCGAGCGCTCGCTCGACATGGACGGCCGGCATTACGCGCGCGGAAAGCAGTTCAACCTGGCGTTGCTGGCGACTGCACACGCGCAGGCAGGCGACCTTGAGCAGGCGAGCGCCATAGGGATGCAAGCGGTCGACGCGGCTGAAGGGCTGGACTCCATGCGCGCTCGCGACTACCTGGGCGAATTGTCGGACCGGCTGGGCAAGCATGTCGGCCTGCCTGCCGTGCGCGCATTCGCCGAACGGGTCCGGCCTGTGCTCGCTGCGGTCTAGAGCTTGCCCCGAGCCTTGAGCAGGAGGACAGCAAGCAGGCCGGAGACCGATCCCGCACCGACGAGCTCGCCCAGGTGCATCCGCCGTTCGACGTCGTCAAGTGGGATCCACTCGACTCGTTCGGCCTCGTTGATGTCGGGTGCGGTGCCGACGTGGTCGGCACCCCGGCCCAGGTAGACGAGATTCGTCTGATCGATGGTGCCCACCATGGGCTGGAAAGTCACCAGCGGTTCAAGCGACCGGGGCCGCCAGCCGGTCTCCTCCTCCACCTCGCGTGCGGCGCACACGGCCGGGTCCTCGTCAGGGTCGATGTAGCCGCCGGGCAGCTCCCACACCCACCGGTCGAGGATGAAGCGGTGGCGCCACATCATCAGCACCCGCTCGGCGTCATCGACCACGATCACCATTGCGGCTTTGGGCACGCGGAGTACGTACTGCTCGAAGCGGACCCCGTTGGGTAGCTCGACGTCGGCGATGCTGAGCGCCGCACGCCGGGTG
Source organism: Catellatospora sp. NPDC049111 (assembly GCF_040648615.1). NCBI lineage: Bacteria > Bacillati > Actinomycetota > Actinomycetes > Micromonosporales > Micromonosporaceae > Catellatospora > Catellatospora sp. NPDC049111. The sequence goes on from NZ_JBEZEB010000030.1 coordinate 19,399, forward strand.
TCGTCGACCACCCGCTCGCCGTGAATCGTCCACTCACGGGCCCGACGGCCACCCACCTGCATGGAACGACCCTAGCTGGTCCGGCCGCGCTCGACACCTGACCGTTTGCCGGCGTCGGCCGACAACAGCTGACGCCTGTCCGCTTCATGGTGACAAGCCGCAGCCGCCACGCTACTGATCGACGGGCATTCCGTCGATCCCGCCATCGGGCACCGCCACGCACCGCGGTTGCGCCGACTGCGGGAGAAGGCCCCGGCCGGACGTGACACCGCCTCCGTCCGGCCGGGCGCATCGCGATACGACGGGAGGGTTCAGCGGTGAACGCCGCAGCGAACGCGATCAAGCCGACCGGCGCGTGCCAGCCTCAAGCCCAGCATCTGGCGCGGGTACATTGCCCAATCTCGTGGCCAGAGGGTGATCGCTGCCTCAACTGCCACGAGACGTTCCCGTGCACGACCTACAGCTGGGCCTTCGACACGCTCATCGACGCCGGGTGGAGCACCGCCGAGGTCCTGGTGCTGGACACCCGAACAGGACCGTGGTCATGATCATTACAGCCGACAAGCCGGACGGTGACATCGGGATGGACGCGCGCTCGATCCTGCTGGTGCATACGTCCGACGGAGACGGCCTATGCCAGGGCTGCTACGAGTTCACCTGTACGTTCGCCCGGTTCCCGTGCTCTCAAGCTCGGTGGGCTCAAGCAGTGCAGGACGGCGACCTCCCATGAAGCCACCACACGCCGAGGTGCTGGCGGTGCGCAGCCTACCCCGGCAGCGGATCTACCAGGTCCTGCTCGATGAGCCCGGCCGGGCTTGGACCGTCCGCGAGCTAGCAGCATCGCTACCGGACGTGTCGGTGGGGGCGGTGACTGCGACTCTGCACCTGATGCTGGGCGAACGGCTGATGAACCTGGTGCGCCGCGCCCGAGGTCTGACCTTGCAGCTCAACAACGAGGGCCGCGCGACGATCGAGCAGATCACTCAAGGCTGGTCCGCAGGAACAACACGATAGGTGATGTCTGATGGAGACCCGAACCCTGCGCCAGCTGTCTGTGCTGCTTCCCGGCGCGGAACCGGACGAGCTCGACCTGGCTGACGAGCTGCCCCGCGACGGTGCCAACCTCATCGAGGTGCTGATCAGGGGAGAGGCCTGGTCCCGCGCTCAGCTCGGACGAGTGGCAGTCTCTCGGTCCTTGTTCGTCGACGCCGATCTCACGTCCTCGCAGTTCGACCGGGTCACTCTCGACCGTTGCGTGTTGAAGGGCTGCACACTGACTGGATCGCAGTGGACCGGAGCCACGTTCAAGAATGTCGTTCTGGAGAACTGCCGCCTCGATTACGCGACCTTCACCGACCTGCGGGCCACGGGCCCAGTCGCACTGATCGGATGTTCCGTCGTCCAAACCGAGTTCACCAGGTGCAAGCTCAACGTGCTCGCGTTCGACGAATGCCGGTTCACGTCGACCCGCTTCGAGGCATGCGACATGCGTGGAGCGGACCTTCGCGGCAACGACCTTTCCACAGTCGGGGAAATCATGTCCCTGCGCGGCGCGATCGTCGCCGATGTCCAGTTGCCCGCGCTGACGGAGGCCCTAGTTAACGATCTTTCCCTGATCGTGCGGTGACGCTCGTCTTCGACCCCTCAAAACATCCGCAGCCCGGTTCACCCGGTGCGGTACGTCATTGCGGACCACGACCAGCGACGGCGTCCGCATGGTCTCAGCCGCGGTGTAGGTAGTGTGTGCAGGTGACAAGAAGCGAGCGAATCGCCGACCAGCTGGACTGGTACTGGCAGAGGCGCCTGCGGCCGAGGCTGCACGGTCTCACCGACGAGGAGTACTTCTGGGAGCCGGTGCCCGGCTGCTGGAGCATCCGCCCACAGGGCACGTCGACCGCGCCGATGTCGGCGGGTTCGGGGGAATGGACGATGGACTTCGCGTCCCCTGACCCGGAGCCGGCGCCGGTGACCACGATCGCCTGGCGGCTGGCGCACATCGTCGTCTCCTGCCTGGCCTATCGGGTCGCCTGGCACTTCGGCGGTCAGGAGGTCGACTACCAGACCTTCCCCTACGCCGGGACCGCCGACGAGGCGCTGAAGCAGCTCGACGAGATGTACGGTCGATGGAACGCGGGCGTCCGCAAGCTGTCGGACGCCGACCTGGACAATCCGCCCACGGCCGGTCCCGAGCGCCTTCCCCTGGAGGTCACCGTCCTGCACGTCAACCGGGAACTGATCCATCACGGCGCCGAGATCTCCCTGCTCCGTGACCTCTACCGCTGGCAGGACGGAACAATCCGCCGATAGCTCAGGCCAGCGCGTTCTCGCCCGCCAGCCAGGCCGCGTGCAACTTCGCGTACGGCGAGTCCGCGACCGCGACCAGATCCTCATGCCGCCCGCGCTGCACGGCCCGCCCGTCGTCGACGACGATCACCTCGTCGGCCCCGCGGGCCGTGGCCAGCCGGTGCGCGATCGTGATCGTGGTCCGCCCGCGCGACACCCGGTCCATCGCCGTACGCAGCCGCACCTCCGTCGCCGGGTCCACCGCACTGGTCGCCTCGTCCAGGATCAGCAGGTCAGCACCCGCAGCATGGGCCCGCGCGACCGCGACGAACTGCCGCTCGCCGACGCTGAGCCCTTCGCCGCGCTCACCCACCACCGTGTCCAGCCCCACGGGCAGCCCTGCCGCCCAGTCCAGCAGCCCCAGCTCGCGCAGCACCTCGGCCAGGTCGTCATCGCCGAGCGCCCGCCCGAACCGGATGTTGTCGGCCAGGGTGCCCCGGAACAGGAAGCCCTCCTGCGGCACCATCACCACCCGCTCGCGCAGACACCGCAGCCGCACCCGGTCGAGCGGCACCCCCGCCAGCAGCACCTGGCCCCGGCTCGGTTCGGCCAGGCGAGCGACCAGCTTCGCCAGCGTCGTCTTGCCCGCCCCGGTCTGCCCGACGACCGCCACCCGGCTGCCCGCGGCGATCTCCATGTCCACGTCCCGCAGCACCTGCGCGGACGTGTCCGGGTAGGTGAACCCGACCCCGCGCAGGGTCACCGTGATCGGCCCTGGCGGCAGGTCGACCGCTTCGGCGTGGTCGGCGGCGTCCGGTTCGACGTCGAGGATGTCGAGGACCCGCCGCCACCCGGCGACCGCGTTCTGCAGCCCGTTCAGCATCTCCCCGGCGACCTGCGCGGGCAGGGCGAACTGGGCCACCAGGAACAGGAACGCGGCGATCTCGCCGACCGTCATCCGCCCGCCGACGCCCAGCAGCACGCCGACGGCTGCCGTCGCCGCCATGGCCACGCCGGTCGCGATCTCGCCGGCGGAGTACGCCGTGACCGTCAGCCGCGACGCCCGCTGCGACGCCAGCCGGTGCGCGTCGACGGCTTCGTCGAGGCGGGCGACGGTGCGGGCCGACGCGTCGTAGGAGCGGATCACCTCCGCGCCGACGACGCTCTCCGACACGACCGCGAGCATCTCCGCCGACCGCTGCCGCACCGCCCCGTACGCGTCGGCGAGGTCCCGCATCGCGCCCCGCACGACCCACCCCACCGGCGCGAACACGGCCAGCACGACCAGCGCCAGCGGCCACGAGTACAGGAACATGACCATCCCGGTGACCACTGTCTGCCCGACGCAGATGAACAGGACCACGCCGTTCCACTGCAGGAACGAGGTGATCTGGTCCACGTCGGACGTCGCCCGCGCGACCAGCGCGCCGCGTTGCTGCGCGCCGACCCGCAGCACCGGCAGGTCGTGCACGTGCCGGAACACCTTCACCCGCACGGCCGCCAGCGCCGACTCGCTGACGTCGAACAGGCGCAGCATCATCGCGTACCCGCAGATCATCGACAGTGCCAGCACGGCCAGCCCGGCCGCGCCGATCACCGCGACCACCCCGGCGTCCGGCCCGCCGGGGCCGCGCAGCCCGTCGTCGATGCCGCGCTGCACCGCGACCGGCACCGCCGCCCGGCCCGCGGTCATGCCCACCGCGAGCAGCAGCGTGACGGCCAGGCCCCGCCGCAGTTCCGGCGACAGCCGCAGCGCCCGCCGCAACGTGTCCCACATGCCGCCGCCGCTCATGCCGCCTCCCGCCGGTCGTAGGCGGCCAGCAGCTCCCGGTAGCCGGGCGCCGACCGCATCAGCTCGTGGTGCGGGCCGCACGCCTCGACCCGGCCCCGGTCGAGGTAGACGACCTCGTCGGCGAGCGCGATCGTCGGGCGGCGGGTCGCCACGACGAGCATCGCCGGTCCGCCGGGGGCCGCGCGCAGCCCCGCGACCACGTCCGCTTCGACGACCGGGTCGACGGCGCTGGTGGCGTCGTCGAGCACCAGCAGCCACGGGCCGCCGACCAGGGCGCGGGCCAGCGCGATCCGCTGGCGCTGCCCGCCGGACAGGGCCGCGCCGCGCTCGCCGAGCCCGGTGTCCAGGCCCTGCGGGAGCAGCCGCACGAAGTCGTCGGCGCGGGCCACCGCCAGTGCCTGCCAGATCGCGGCGTCGTCGACGCCCGGACGGCCGAGCGCGACGTTGCCGCGCACGCTGTCGGCGAACAGGAACGGCACCTGCGGCACGTACGCCACCGCCGCCGCGTATGCCGCGGCCGTCAGCTCCCGCACGTCCACCCCGCCGAGCAGCACCGACCCCGACTCCGGGTGCAGCAGCCGCGCGGCGACGGCCGCGACGGTCGACTTGCCGCAGCCGGTCGGCCCGACCAGCGCGACGACCCGGCCCGGTGCGACCCGCAACGACACCTCGGTCAGGTTGCGTACGCCCACCTGCCGCAACCGCAGCTCGCCCCGCTCGCCGCCGAGGGTGGCCGTGCCGGGCGGGGCGTCGTCCGCGGCGGCGAGCACCCGGTCCACCCGCTCCGACCCCGCGACCGCCCGGGGCAGCGCGCCCAGCAGCCAGCCGATCGCGCGGATCGGCATGTCCATCAGCGCGAACAGGAACGCCGCCGCGGTGAGGTCGCTCAGGCCGAGCGCGCCCTGCTCGCATCGCCACGCCCCGACGACCAGCACCGCGATCGTGCCGATCTGGGGCAGCGCGTCGATGACCGGGTCGTGCCAGGCCCGCGTCCGGCCGATCGACACCAGCGCCTGGCGCAGCTCGCCGACCTGGCCGGCGAACCGGGCCGTCTGGTGGTCCGCGCGGCCCATCACCTTGACCGTCAGCGCCCCGTCGAAGCTCTCGTGCGCCAGCGCGGTCACCCTCGCCCGCAGCGACTGCGCCTGCCGGTGGCGCGGGGCGACCCGGCGGGAGTACACGGCGAACACCGTGACCAGGCCCGGGAACACGACCAGGCCGACCAGCCCGAGCGTCCAGTCGACCGCGAACAGCGCGGTCAGCGCCCCGGCCAGCAGGAACACCGTCGCCATCGCGTAGGCGAGACTGCCGGCGGGCGACGCCGCCGCGTCCACGTCCGACGACGCATTGGACAGCAGCGCCCCGGTCGGGTTGTCGCGATGCCACGCGGGCGGCAGGCTGAGGTACTTGCGCACGATCGCCTTGCGCTGCCCGGCCTGCAGGCTCTGCTGCAGGTAGACCGCGCCCAGGCGGCGGCTGAAGATGCCGACCACCTTCAGCGCGCTCAGCGCCAGCAGCGCGGCCGCGGCGGCGACGAGCAGCCCCGCGTCGACCCGCCCGGCGTCCAGCATCGGCGCGACCACGTCGGCGACCACCGCGCCGATCGCGAACGCGCTGCCGATCGACAGAACCACCACCAGGGCCGCCCCGCCCAGCGAGACGAGGAACAGCCGCGGCTCGGACCGGATCATGCGGGCGCACAGCCGGGCACCCTGGGCCACCAGCTCGGATGTCCTCATCGCAGCGCGTCCGCTCTGGCATCGCAGCGGCCTGCCGCGCTGGGGCCGGGGAGGCGGCGGCGTTCACGTGCCCTCATCGGAGCGCCTCGACCCACAGCTCGGCGACGGTACGCATGAACGCGGTCTTGTCGAACCCAGGCTCGCCGCGAGCGGAGGTGGCCGCCCGGGACAGGGGTGTGCCCTCCTGGGAGTCCCCGGCAGGCAACCCGGCCGGCCCGGTGGGCGCGGGCAGGCCGCAGTGGGCGAACATCGCCGCGAGCACGCCCGGCGGGTCGGCGAGCAGGTCCTCGTAGGTCGCGGTGAACACGTCGACGCCCCGCTGCCGCAGCGCCAGGGCGCGTTCCAGCTGCGCCACCCACTGGCAGGCCATGACCTCCTCGGGGGACAGCAGGCGGCCGACCCGCTGCCGCCACCTGGCGACCAGCGGGATCAGCCGCCCGAGGCGGTCCTGCACGGCAGCGGGGTCGGTGGTCAGCGCGGGGTCGTACCCGGCGAACGCCCGTGCGGTCGACCGGGCCCACGACAGCGGCTCCCGGTACAGGAAGACGGCGGCGAGCTGCGGGAACTCGTCGTGCAGCAGCGCGCCGAGTTCGATGACGAAGCTGCGCGGCTTGATCGCGACGGGCCGTCCCCGCGACAGCAGCCGAACGCAGCTGCGGGCCAGCTCCCGCAGTTCGGTCTCACGAAGGCGCGGGGCGAGCGTGACGAGCTGGGTGAGCACGTCCGGTTCGGACAGGCCGGTCAGCTCGCCGTGCTCGGCCAGCGCCGCGCCGACCAGGGTGGAGCCGCAGCGGCCGGTGGAGTAGAGGAACACGCCGCTCGGCTCGCCTGCAGTGGGCAGTGCGTGCAGCTCGTCGTAGGACAGGGCGACGAGGCCGGTGGCGTGCTCGTACTGCGCCTGGAAGTAGAACGGCGCGCCGCAGGGGTCGACGTCGGTCCTGGTGAACAGGGCGCGGCGGGTGTCGTGGTCGAGGCAGTACAGGCTGTGGCCGGGTTCGGTCAGCACGATGCCCGGATCGACGGAGGCCACCGGCTCGCAGCGGAAGTCGGCGGGGCCCGCCACCGCGAGGGGATAGGGCTTGGTCTTCTCCACAAGGGCGAGCAGCTGCGCCATCACACCGTCCCGGGGAGAAGACGGGGGCGGCATGCCGGCCGCCCCCGTCTGCACTTCTCGGTCCCGGTCAGGGAACCGAACCTCGCGGACCAACGCTACGGGTAAGCGTTTTCCGGTATCAAGTATGTGCATGTGCAGATTTGTTGCATGCCATCAAAGCCGGTGGAGGCCGTTATTCCGCGCGAAATCCGGCGTCATCGGGTCACAGCAGCCACAGCGGCACGGCCGCGGCCAGGGCCTGCGCGCCGGTGTCGTTCGGGTGGATGTGGTCGCCGCTGTCGTACGCGGGCAGGACCTTGCTCGGCGCGGCCGGGTCACGCAGGACCTGGTCGAAGTCGAGCAGCCCGTCGAACTCGTTGTCGCCGCGCAGCCACGCGTTCACCGCCTGGCGGACGGCCTCCTTGTCGGCCGTCCAGGACGAGTAGCCCTCGAACGGGCCGAGCGTGGCCACCACGACCCGCAGCCCGCGGTCCTTGGCCTGGATCGCGAGCTGGCGCAGCCCGGCGATGATCCGGTCGGCCGGGTAACCCGACAGGTGTACGTCGTTGATGCCCAGCTCCACGATGACGGTGCGTACGCCGGGCTGGTTGAACACGTCGTCGTCGAGGCGGGCCAGGGCGCTGTCGCCGAGCGCGGGCGAGTTGAGGGTCAACCCGTCGCGGGTCACCTGGTTGCCGGCCAGGCTCAGGTTGAGCACGCCCGGGTCGGCCAGCGCGGGCCACGTGCCGGTGATCCGGCTCGCCAGGTAGTCCGGCCAGCGCGTGTTCGCGCCGAGCGTGGAGCCCGACCCGTCGCTGATCGAGTCACCGAGCACCACCACGGTGCCCAGGCCGGTCGGGGTGAGCACTTCGATTCCGGCCAGGTAGTAGAAGTGGTTGTAGGCGGCGCTCTGGCCGCTGCCGTCGACGTCGCCGGCGCGGTCGCCCGCGTAGACGTACGAGGTTTGCCGGGCGGTCCAGTGCCAGGACGTCGGACCCGTCGCGGTCGGCAGGTAGAGCGTCACCGCCAGATCCTGGGAGGCGGCGACGGGCAGGTCGACCGGATCGCTGAGCACCTCGGCGCCTTTGTAGACCACGGTGGAGGCGCTGCCGTTGAAGGTGACCTCGCGCAGGCTGCCGGGCTGCAGGGTGGGGGAGCCGGGTGCGGCGGGCAGGCCGACGGTGGCGTGGCCGATGGTCAGCGGCTGCGTGCCGTACGCGTTGGTGAAGCGCAGCCGGACCTTCTGCCCGCCGAGGGAGACCCGCACGAGCTGGCGGATCGACTGGTCAGTGAAGCCGTTGAGCGAGCTGCCGGTGTTGGCCAGGCTCGGCGCGGTCAGCGCGGTGCCCCAGGTGCCCACCCAGCGCGGCGGCAACCCGCCGGAGGCCGGTCCCGCCGCGCCGACCAGGGTGGTGGCGAGCAGGCCGAGCGCGGCGAGCGCGGCCCCGGCGCGCCTTCGGTTGATCATCACGTGTGGAACCTCCGTCGATTCCCGAGGGGATGCGGCGGACCGTCCCGCCACCGGCATCACGATGTCAATAAATCTCCAATGTGGAGATATACGAATCTGCTGTCGTGATTACCGGTTCGGCTTATTTATCCGGTACGTCCGGACGTGCGGTGGGCGGGCCGCCCGGGGGGCACCGGGCGGCCTGCCGGTCTACCGCGGATCAGAAGCGTGCCCCGACGTCGGCGCCGTTGGCCGGACGCAGGAACGTGGAGGAGGGGATCGAACCGTCGGAGGTACGGGCCCCGGTGATCGTGCTCGGATCGGTGCTCTGCGGCGACCAGGTGCCGCCGAGGTCCCAGGAGTTGCCCGAGCCGCTGGAGTTGGAGCCCAGCGACACGGCGGTCCCGTTGGCCATCGCGAGGTTCTTGGTCAGCGTGCTGTCCGAGCGGTTGACGTTGAACCCGGTCCCGGGGTTGTCCCAGGCCGTGCAGCGGTCGATCAGATGCTGGCCGGGGTTGTTGTTGTCGATGAAGCCGCCGACCGCGTTGTCCCAGGTCATGCTGTTGCGGACGGTGTGGCTCGCGGACACCGCGTTGCCGCCGAGCTTGAACCCGTTGCCGTCGCCGGTGTAGTTGGGCAGGTTCCACCGGTTGAAGCCGTTGCCCCAGGACAGGCTGTTCTCCAGCAGGATCGGCGAGGAGAACATCCAGAAGTCGAGCCCGTCGTCGGAGTTGTTCCACAGCCGCGCGCCGCGCACCACGTTCCCGCTGCCGGAGCCCTCCTTGATGGCCACGCCGTCGGCGCTCTCGCCGTTCTTGCGCGGGTCGCGGTTGCCGTAGCTGTCCAGGTTCAGGATCAGGTTGTTGCTGGAGGCGCCCTGCAGGTGCAGGCCGCTCTCGTAGTTGTCGCGGGTGATCAGCCGCTCGAACACGTTGTTGTTGGTGTCCAGGCCGAAGACGGCGTACGGCCCGTGGATGATCTCCAGGCCGACGATGCGCCACCAGTCGCCCTCGATGTGGATCGCGCCGCGCTCGGAGCGGGGGATGGTGGAGTCCACCGCACCCGGGGTGTACGACATGTTCTCGCCGTCGAGCACGACCTTCTCGCTGCCGTAGTTGCGCAGCACGATCGGCTGGCTCGACGTGCCGTTCTTGAGGATCTGCACGTTCGTGCTCGGCGCGTACGTCCCGCCGCGCACGTAGATCGTGTACCCGGGCTGGGCCAGGTCGACCGCGCGCTGGATGGTCTTCACCGGGGCGCTCAGCGTGCCCGCGTTCGCGTCGTTGCCACCGGTCGCGACGTACAGCGCGGTCGTCGGCGGCGGGGTGGAGCCGGCCTCGAACTCCAGGTAGTCCACGTTCGCCAGGCCGGTGGACGTGGTCGGGGTGAGGCGGACGGTGTTGCTGCCGGCGTTGACGTTCACCGTCAGCGTCTTGGTGGTCCAGGCGTCCCAGGTGCCGGTGCCCTCGAAGGACACGGTCTGCACGGTCGCGCCGTTCACGGCCAGGGCGGCGGGCCGCGCGGTCGTGGTGCCGTTGGCGAAGCGGACACCGAGCGTCGCTGTGCCCGCGGCCGATGCCGTCACCGTGAACTGCACGTATCCGCTGGTGCTGTTGGTGCCGTTGCAGAAGCCGGAGCCGGAGAACCCGGCCCAGTTGCTGTCGACGGTGCCGACGCAGACGGCGGGCGAGGTCTCGGCCTCATGGCGGGTCGGCGCAGCGGCGGCCATGGGCGCGGGCAGCGCGAGCACCGCGCCGACGGCCAGGGCGGCGCCCGCGGCCAATGATGTGACTCTCATCTGTCTCCCATGCTGGAGCGGCGTGGTGCGAACGCACGGCCGTGCGGGACACACGCCGCAGGGGCGGGACGACGCGCGAGGGTCCTCGCCCGGAAAGAACCCGGAACGTCGATGCGACCCAGTCTCTGGAAAGCGCTTGCCACATGGCAAGGGTTGACGTTTGCAGATTTGTTGCAGGCGAGCGCCGTCCGATCGGGAGATCCGGAATCGATCACTCGGCCCACGGGGATGTGGGAAATTTGGACAATGGGGGCTAAGGCGTTCCGGGGTTTCGTGCCGTGGATCATCTTCTGGGTCGTGAGCGGGCCGAGCACCTGGGAGTTCGCGGCCGGCGGGGCGCTGGTCGCCGCGTTGATCCTGCTGATCCCGTCGCACGAACACGGCCGGATCAAACTGCTGGAGATCGTCTCGGTGCTGTTCTTCGGCGCGCTGACCGTAGCCGGGCTGGTGCTCGACCACAGTCGGCTGCTGTGGCTGGAGCAGTACGCGCAGGCGATCTCCAGCGCGGTGCTCGCCGTGGTCGTGCTCGGCTCGCTGGCGTTCACGCCGTTCACCGAGCAGTACGCCCGCGAGCAGGTGCCGCAGCAGTTCTGGTCCTCACCCCGGTTCAAACACGTCAACCGGATGCTGACCCTGGTCTGGGGGCTGGTGTTCGCCGTCTGCGCGGTGCTCGGCTTCCTCGCTCAGCCCGAGAACGGCGGCTCCGCGTGGCTGAACTGGATCATCCCGATCGCGCTGCTGGCCGGGGCTTTCAAGTTCACCGCCTGGTATCCCGAGCACGTGAAAGCCGCCGCGCAGGCGGCCGGGGCGTCCGCCGCCTGAGCGCGGTCAGGACTCCTGAGGCAGGGTGCTGTCGTCGCGGGCGTCCATGTACATGTCAGACGCGATCTTCCAGCCGTCGGGCCGGCGTACGAACACCTTCAGCGAGAAGTTGCGCCGCACGGGCATGGTCGACCCGTCGGCGCGCAGCTGACCCTCACGTTCGAGATAGGTCTTCACCACCGCCGCGTCCGCGTCCAGCCACTGGAGCTCCACCCGCGGCGGGCCGAGCGGCCGGCCCGCCGCGAAGTGCGGGTCGGCGAAAAGTGCTGCCAGGTACGCCTCGATCTGCGCGCCGCCGGTGCGGCTGGTTCCGAACGCGTTCGTCCAGTCGGCGTCCGCGGTGTACAACTCGGCGACGCCGTCGGCGGACAGGCCCGCGAAAGCCTGCGCCAGGCGCGCCATCACCGCGCCGATCGCCTCCTCGTCCCGCGCCCTGCCCGCGACCCCGCCCATGCCCGCAGCCTACGACCCGTCACCGTCCTGGAACTGCGGAAACGCGCACCCGGCCGAGACCGTCCAACTAAGATCAAGACGGGGGTACGGGAGGAGTGCCGTGACCGCGACACAGCACCAGCCGCTGCGGCGGCGTGAGCAGGACGGCTGGGCGATCATCTCGAACCAGCCCGCCACGGTCCGGCACCGGGTGCTCATGCTGCCCGGCCTGTTCTGCACCGCCGAGTTCTACACGGCCATGCTCGCCGATCCGGTGCTTGCCGAGGCGGGTGTGCTCGCCATGGCAGCCGACCCGCCCGGCTTCGCCGGCCGCCCCGTGCCGTCCGGGTTCGACTACTCGATCGAACGCTACGCCGACCTGGTTGAGGAGTTCGCCGCCCGCGAAGCCGTCGACGTGATCGTCGGGCACTCGTACTTCGCCAACGTCGGCATCGAGATCGCCGCCCGCGGCGACTACCCGGGTCGCCTGCTGCTGCTGTCGCCGTCCTTCTCCCGCGACGACGAGGAGCACGACCTGATCGCCCTCGACGAGGCGGGCCACGTCCCGGTGGTCGGCACGCTGGTCTGGCTCGGCATCAACCCGACCCTGAAGAAGGGCATGCGCGACCGGCTGCCCTCGGACCGCTTCAACGAGCTGTTCGCGCAGATGAAACGCAACCCGCACGCCGCCAACCGGCGGCTGGTCGCCGGCTTCTTCGACAACCTGCGCCGACACGGCGACCTCGCCTCGCGGCTGGCCGGCACGGGCAACACGGTGTGGGTCGGCCGCGGCGACCGCGACGAGGTCGGCTTCACCACGGAGGAACAGGCGGCGATCACGGCAGCCACGCACGTGACGCTCAAGACCATCCCTGGTGCGGCTCACTTCTCCATCACCGACACCCCGCACGAGGTCGTCGAACTCGTCCTCGCGCTGGTGGCAGAAAACGCGGCCGGCACGGGTCCGTGAACATGGGACGGTCGGCACTGCCGGAGTGACTAACGGCCTGCTTACCGTGCGCCGCATGTCAATGCCATGGTTGTCGCGTTTCGGCGCGGTCTGCGGAATCATCCTCGCGCTGTCCCTCGGCGTGCCGGGTGTGGTGGAGGCGTTCACCGGTGAGACCACGGTGACCAGCTTCGTGGCCGGGCTCGGCGCGGCCTTCGGGGCTCCCGCGCTGTACGCCTACCAGCTGCGCCAGGCGGACGCGGCGGGCCGGTTCGGCGTGGTCGCGTTTGCCGTCAACGTCATCGGGCTCGGGCTGTTCACGGGGGTCGGCTTCGCGCTGAACCTGGTCCTGTTCTTCCTGGACGAGTCGACAGTGTCGGCGGTGCTCGACGGGCCTACCCGGTGGGCGGTGCTGGGCAGCGGGATGGTCTTCATCGCGGGCAGCGTCCTGTTCGGAGTGTCCATGATGCGGGCCAGGGTGCTGCCCCGGGTCGCGGCGGTGGGCTACATCGTCTCGCTGGTCATGCTCGCCGCGCTCGCCCCGCTGCCGGACTCGTTGCTCAGCAGCGCCGCGCACGTCGCGGCAGCGGCGTCACTGGTCTGGCTGTCCGCCGCCGTGTGGGCCGTACCCTCGTTCCGTGAACCCTGACCGTTCCGTCCGGTGGGTGTCGCCGGTGCTGTACACGGCGGTCCTGGCCGCCGGGCTGCACGCCTGGCTGGTCGGCATCGGCGACACCCGGCTGCCGCTGTTCCTCGGCGGCATGGCCGCGCTGTTCGCCCTGGAGTTCGTGCGGCATGACCTGATCGCCCTGCTCGGGCGCATCGCCCTGATCGCCGCCGTCGTATCCGCCGACGGATCGGGCCTGTCCCGCGTGCTGCTGGCCCTGCTGCCGTTCACCGCGTACTTCGCCTTCGGCCGGACGGCGGGCATCGCGCTCGGCACGGCCTGCCTGGCCGGAGTCGCCACGGTCCTGCAGCTGCGCCGGCCGGGCTGGACGTCCGACACCGAGCAGGTGTCGGACCTGCTCATGCTGGCCCTGGCGATCGCCCTGGCCATCGCGATGGCGGCGGTGGCCGTGGAGGAGCGCCGGGGCCGGGAGCGTATCGCCGAGCTGTCCGCGGCGGCCGAACGCCAGCGGCTCGCCCGCGACCTGCACGACGACCTGGGCCATCACCTGACCGCCGTCATCGTGCTGCTGGAGAAGGCGGAGGCGTTCCGCGAGCGCGACCCGCGGGCCGCGCAGCGCGCCCTGGCCGACGCGAGCAGCTCGGCCCGGCGTGCGCTGACCGAGGTGCGCACCTCGGTGCGCTCGTGGGACTTCCACCTCGGCACGGCGCTGCGCGAGCTGTGCACGGACGCGGTCGTGCTCAGGTTCGCCGGGGACGAGAGCCGCTATCCCGAGCCGGTGCTGCGCTCGCTGTTCCACGCCGCGCAGGAGGCGATCACCAACGCCCGGCGGCACGCCGGGGACGGCGTCGTCGAGGTGTACGCCGACCTGGGTCCGGATCGGGCACTGCTGACGGTCACCGACACCGGCCCCGGTTTCGCCGCGGACCGGGAGGGGTTCGGGCTGCGCGGCATGCGCCGGCGCGTCCGCGGGGTCGGAGGCCAGGTCGAGGTGCGCAGCGAAGCCGCGTCGGGCACCCGGATCGAAGTGATGGTGCCGCTGTGACGACACAGGTGGTGGTGGTCGACGACCAGCGGCTCATCCGGGAGGGGATCGCTTCGCTGCTCGGCATTCAGGACGGTGTCGAGGTCGTCGGGACGGCGGCCGACGGCCGTGAGGCGGTCGAGGTCGCCCTGCGCACCGGTCCCGACGTGGTGCTGATGGACGTGCGCATGCCGGGCATGGACGGTGTGGCGGCGGTGGCGGTGCTGGCGGCGAAACTGCCCGCGTGCCGGGTGGTCATGCTGACCACGTTCGACGACCAGGACTACGTGGTGCGGGCACTGCAGGCGGGCGCGGCCGGATACCTGCTCAAGGACCTGCCGTCCCGGGACCTGGCCGCCGCGGTGAAGCTGGCCCACGCGGGCGTGCTCCCGCTCGACCCGGCCGTCGCGGCGCGGCTGACCGCCGCCCTCCCGCGGCGTACCCCGGCCGTCGCGCTGAGCGTGCGGGAGACGGACATCCTGCGGTTGGTCGCCCAGGGGATGACCAATCGAGAGATCGGCCGTGAGCTGCATCTGAGCGAGGGCACCGTGAAGAACCACATGTCGCGTAGCCTCGACCGCCTCGGCCTGCGCGACCGGACCCAGGCCGCCGTCTACGCCCGCGACCACGGACTGACGTCCTGACCCGACCCGGGCTGTCGACCCGCGTTTTCCGGCTGCGCCGGGGTGAGGGGCGCGGTAGCTTGGCGCGGTGACCGACGACCTGGACGAAGTACGCGCCCTGCTGCCCGGTGTGACAGTCTCCCCGGTGGACGCCCTGGGTGGCAGCAGCCGTTCCGCAGTCCGCCGGGCCCTGATCACCCGACCGGGCGAGCCGCCGACGACCGTGATCGTGAAGACCTTCCTCCATCCGGAGAGCTGGGCGCGCGAGTCGGCCGCCCTCGCGGTGCTGCCCCCGGGCACGCCGGCGCCGCGGCTGCTCGCCGCCGGGCCGGTCCCGCCCGTCATCGTCATGTCGGACCTCGGCACCGGCACGAACGTGGCCGACGCCCTGCTCGGCACGGACCCGTCGGCCGCCGAGTCCGCCGTGTACGCCTGGGCCGACGCGATCGCCGCCGTGCACCGGACGACAGCGGGATTGCGGGAGGCCTTCCGCGCCGAGCTGGACGCCCGTGCCCAGCCGGGTGCCGCGCCGATGACCTCGGTCGCCGCGCAGCTCGACCAGAACATCACCGGCTTGCGGGAGGTGTGCGGGCCGCTCGGTGTCGCCGTGCCGGAGTCCCTGGCGGGCGCGTTCCGGGCCGAGGCCGCCCGCCTCGACGACGACGCCGCGTCGGCGCTGTCGCCGAGCGACGCCTGCCCGGACAACAATGTGCTCACCGGCGACGGGCTCGCGCTGATCGACTTCGAGCACGCCGAGTGGCGGCACGTCGCCTGGGATGTGGCCTACCTGCGGGTGCCGTGGCCGTCGTGCTGGTGCTCCTGGCGGCTGCCGGACGACGTGGCCGACCGGGCGGTGGCCCGCTACCGCGAGGCGATGGCCGCCCACCTGCCGTACGTGAGCACGCCGGAGTTCGACCGCGACCTCGATGCGGCCACGGTGCTGTGGGCGGCGCTGTACTCGTCATGGTTCCTGCCGCAGACCCTCGCCGCGGACCCGGCCGCCGCGAAGGGGCTGGACTCGCCCCGGCGACGCGCGCTGCTGCTGCACCGCCTCGACCTCGCACGCCAGACCTCGGCGGTGCCGGAGATCGCCGCGTTCGCCGGTGAGCTGCGCGAGGCGCTGGTGGGCAGGTGGGGCGAGGTGCCGCTGGCGCTCGCCCCCGCCTTCCGCGGCTGACGAGTCCGGGCTACTCGAGGTTCTCGCGGGAGATCGGCGGGCCGATCCGGAGGTCGCGGAACGTGGCCTCCAGGCCCGCGCGCTCCGGCGAGCAGCACATGACGCCGACGTCGACGGTCTCCGGTAGGTCGAGGTAGCCGAGGCGGGCCAGCCGCCACGTGCCGTCGGCGCTGCGGAAGTGCACGGTCAGGGCTTCGCCGAACCGGGTCACCCGCATCGCCATCTCGCCGCGGTGACCGGGGACCGGCACCATCGACACGTCGGAGAACTCACGCGTGTACACCGTGCTGACGTGCACGGTGCCCGAGGTGACCTCGAGGCCGGTCTTCAGCCAGTTGCCCGCGTCGGCCCGGACCATCATGCCGGCCTGGTCGAACAGCGTGGTGTGCGCCGCGGAGACCACGACCTCGGCGGTGAAGTCGCCGGTCACCGGCCGGTGGTAGAAGTGCCCGTTGTCGGTGACATAGCCGTAGAACGTCCTGCGCCAGAAGTCCGTTCGCGACTCGGTGACGGCGCGCAGCACGTCGCCTTCCTGCGACCATTCACCCGGCTCGTTCAGCCAGGACATCCCCGTCAGCACAGCGCAGATGGTAACCGCCGGTGGGCCTCACCGGCTGCCCCCGAGGACCACTTCCCTGCCGGGGAGCAACTGGTGACCGATGTCGAGCCGTCCGAGCTGATGAAGTTGCCCCTGCTCAACGCCAGTCACCAGGGGCTGTGCTACTTCGGTCGGCTCAGCGGATACCACTACGTGCACGAGGCCACGCAGGATCCGCTCATCGCGCGGCTGTCGGCGGCGATCGTCGCCGGCTGGGCCCGCTACGCCGAGGGTGTCGACGATGTAGGCGAGACGATCGACGTTGTCGACGGTCGGCGCGACATCGTCATGGCGCACGCGGCCCGCCGGCGGGACGAGTCGCTGGCGTTCCTGCGCCGGCGCGACCTGTTCAGCGACCTGCCGAGGATGCCCGTTTCACCGCCGAGTTCCGGTGGGTGCTGGACTCGCTGATCAAGCGCGGCACGCAGGCGATGCTCGCCGATCTCTGACCGCGAGCGCGGCGAGCCGAGTTCCCGGGATCCCGCCGGCCCGGCCGATCAGTCGGCAGGCGGCGGGCCGGCGGCTGGCTCGGCCGTGAATCCGCAGCTCTGCGAGCCGCACTCGGCCTCGTGGTCCCGCCCCCAGAGGTAGGTGTCCCGCTTGATGGTGCGGGCGTCGTGCAACAGCCGCAGCTGCCGCCTGCGGGGCAGCGTCGAGGGCAGCGCGGTGAAGGTCTCCGGGAGCACCGCGACCATGCTGCTGACCTGTTCGCCGTCGTACATGCGCAGCAGCAGCCTGCACTGCCACCACCGGATCACACCGTCGCGGCCGTCGGGGTTCCCGGGCCAGTAGTAGCTCGCCGGATCCGGCACCACGTAGTGCACGCCGTCGGGGTCCAGGTGGGCCGGCAGCCAGGGGCTGCCCCCGCCGAGGCCGAGCCGAAGCCGTCCGGCCTCCTCGTGCAGGGCGCAGACCGCTTCGCTGCTTGAGTACATGCGCCTGCGCGGGCAGCGGCTGGCGTCCGAGCGGAGCCCTGACCGGCCATACCGCCCCACCTCGCGACAAGCCCGGCGGCTCCTGCACAGCAGAGAGGTCTCGCCGGGTGGCCACACCCGGCGCGTCGTCGACCACTGCGGCCACGCGGCGATCGTAGCGTCGTGGAGCCGGCCGTGCGGTCCACGCGATACGGCCGGCAGCCCTGGAATCCAGCCAGCTCGGGCAGGTCGGCGGCGAGCCGTCGCGCGACGGCCCAGGCGTCGGCGTACGCCGTGGCGTAGTTGTTGCGGACCAGCTCACCGGCGTGCGTGTCGTCCAGGTTGATGTTGCCCGGCCAGGCGCGCGGCCGGCTCGGGAAGTGCCAGCGCAGCAGGAACTCGAAGTCCCTGCTCTCGCCGGGGGCGAGCCGGTGTGCGATGCCCAGCGAGCAGACCCGCAGCCTGGTGTACCAGTCCGGGTACGGCGGTTCGTCGATGCTGAACCTGGTCTCGGGCGTCAGCCGCCCCGTGGAGCACAGCTCGTCCCAGAACACCTGCACGCCGTGCTGCCAGAACCCGGACAGCCACTGCGGCCTCGCCGTTGTGTCCGGGTCGGTGGTGGCCGGCACCGCGGTGCCGTGCCGGGTGTCGTCGTCCGGCAGGTCGCTGCCGAACCGGGTGCCGCGCAGCCGGTCCTCGTCGGCTCACGCGTTCGACGGCTGCCCGGCGTACTTCGGGAAGTGGTGCACGCCGCGCTCCCGGACGGCGTTTTCAGGTTGTACGGGCATGACGGGGCACATCTCCGTCCAGGGGTCGACGGGTCAGCCGGGGTGACTTCAGCGCTCGGCGCGTAGCCGCTCGCGGGTGGCGAGGGCGTGCACGGTCGGCGCGGTCGCCGAATACAGGTCCAGGTAGAGCGCGTACAGCTCGTCGTAGTCGGCGCGGGCCGACGGCTGCGGCGTACGCGTCTCGACGATCGGATTCCACTGCTCGATGTCGGGCTCGCCGACCGCACCCGCGGCCAGGAACGCCGCCCCGAACGCGGCCCCGATCGTCTTGGCGGGGATCGCCTGCGGCAGACCGGTCACATCGGACACGATCTGGGTCCACAGGCTGCCCTGCGCGCCGCCGCCGACCGCCACGATCCGCTCCACCTGCCCACCGGCCTGCTCGATCGCGGCCACGTTGTGCCGCACACCGAACGCCGTCGCCTCCAGCGCCGCCCGGTACAGGTCGCCGCGGGTGTGCGCGACAGTGAGCCCCGCCAGCACCCCGCGCGCGTCGGGATCGGCGACCGGGGTCCGCTCCCCGGCGAAGTACGGCAACATGAGGAGCCCGTGCGCGCCCGGCCCGGCGGCCTCGGCCAGCGCCAGCAGCTCCGGGTAGCCGGGCGAGCCGAACAGCTCGCGCAGCCAGCCCGTGATCGCGCCCGAGGTGGCCATGCCCCCGGCGAGGTTGCGGGTGCCGGGCAGCGCGCCGACCGTGCCCCACAGCGTCGGCGAGGTCAGCGGCTTGTCCACGGTGTTGATCAGGAACATCGTCGTGCCGTACATCAGCATCAGGTCGCCGACCCGGTGCGCGCCGACGCTGATCGCCTCCGACCAGGCGTCGATCGTGCCCGCGATCACCGGCGTCCCGGCGGCGAGCCCGGTCTCGGCCGCGGCCTGCGCCGACACGCCGCCGACGACGTCACCCGGCCACACCAGCGGCGGCAGTTGCGCGCCCGCGGCGACCTCGGCCGCCCACGGGCCGTGCCAGCCTTGCTCGACCGCGTCGTACATCGGGGTGCACTGGCTGGCCGAGTGGTGATCGAGGTAGTAGGCGCCGGTCAGCTTCCAGCCGAGCCAGGTGCTGGGCTGGAACAGCCGCCAGTCCCCGGCGACGGCCTGCGGCTCGTGCTCGGCCAGCCAGGCCAGCTTCGGCCCGACCGCCTGCGTGCTCAGCGCCGAGCCGCACCGCTCGCGGATCACGTCGGCTCCGCCGAGCCGGTCGGTCAGGCGCTCGATCTGCGCGGTGGCGCGGGAATCGATTCCATACAGGACCGCGGGACGGCGCGGCTCGCCCGCCAGGTCCGTGACCAGCACACACGGGCCCATGCCGCTCACGCCCACCGACCGCACCAACGCCGGTTCGGGCGCGCCGGGCGCGGCGAGCAGTTCGCGGATGATGCCGGCAGCCTCGTCCCACCAGACGTGGGCGTCCATCTCGACGTGACCGGGCGCGGGCCGGAGCACCTCGTGCTCACGGGTGGCGGTGGCGACGATCGTGCCGTCGAGCGTGACGAGCACGCCCTTGCTGCTCGACGTTCCGATGTCGACGCCGAGGACACAGGCTTGCCTCAACATGCCCGTACCTTGTCAGAAATCGATTTCACCGTCAAGCACCGGCACCGCCGCGGCGTTGCCCGGCGGGATCAGCCGATGGGCGTCAGCTGGTTGCGCAGGACGATGGTGCGGGCGGGCTGGTCGTCGCCGGTGATGCGCTCCATCAGCAGTTTCGCAGCGGTGGTGCCCAGGTGCCGGGCGGGCATGTGCACCACCGTGATCGGGATCGGCACCAGCGGCAGGAAGGGCAGGTCGCCGAAGACCGCCACGCCCGTGGCCGGAGGCAGTTCGCCCTGCTCGGACAGCACCCGCAGGGCGCCGACGCTCATCAGGTTGTTCGCGACGAACACCGCGTCGGGCGGCTCGGGCAGCGCCAGCAGTTCACTCATGGCCGCCGCGCCGCCCTCGGCGCGGAAGTCGGCGTATCGCAGGTAGCGCTCGTCGACCGGCCGCGCGGCGGTGACCGCGTCGCGCCAGCCGTCGGCGCGCTGCGTGGCGGTCTCGACGTCGCTCGGGCCGGTGATGCAGGCGATGCGCTGGAATCCCTGCTCGACCAGGGCCTGCGTGGCGGCCCGGCCGCCGGCCCGGTGGTCGACGATGACCGCGTCCACGTCCACGCCGTGCGGGCTGCGGTCGACCGCCACGACCGGGCACTTGCGGGCGATCAGGCCGCTGAGGTCGCTGTTGCCGCCGGCCGCCGCGATGATCACGCCGGCCATGTTCGCGCTCAGTGCGACGTCGAGGTAGCGCAGCTCCGTGTCGTGGTCCTCGTCGGTGTTGCACAGCACCACCGAGTAGCCGGCGGCGCGGGCCACGTCCTCGACGCCGCGGGCCAGCGCGGTGAAGAACGGGTTCTCGATGTCGGGGATGACCAGCGCGATCACTTCCGAGCTCTGCAGCCGCAGGGTGCGCGCGGTGCGGCTCGGGGTGAACGCGAGCGCCTTGGCCGCCTTGCGCACCGCCTCGGCCTTCTCGGGGGACACGTTGGCGCCGTTGAACACGCGCGAGACGGTGGCGGGGGAGACACCGGCCGCGGCGGCGACCTCGTAGATCGTTGGCATCGTTTCCTCATCGATCGGCCGGCCGTCCCGCCGGTGGCGCTGTGGGGCGTGTGGGCTGGGGCGTCGGCGACCCGTTGACACGGTTGCCGCCTCACCCTACCTTAATGAAATCGATTGCACGCGCGGTGCCTCCGCCGTGCCGTTGATCCTGTTCCGCATGGTCGAGGAGAACCAGTGGTCACCGTGGACCTCAGTACGATCGCACGCCTGAGGGCCGTGCAGACCCGCTCGATCAGTCCGGAGAACTTCGACGGATCGGCAGGTGGCGGGGGCCGGGCGACCGAGGGCACCGGCGCGGCGTGCGCCCGCGACCTCGGACCCGGCTGGAAGATCTCGCCCAGCGTCGACATCGCCGCCGGGGAGACCTTCGACCTGGCGAACATCCAGGGCCCCGGCAAGATCACGCACATCTGGATCACCACGCACAAGGACAACTGGCGCACGCTGTTGCTGCGGGCGTACTGGGACGGCAGTGACGAGCCCGCGATCGAGGTCCCCTACGGCGACTTCTTCTGCAGCGGCTGGGGCGAGTTCGCCCAGGTCGACTCTCAGGTCATCGCCGCCAACCCGCACGGCGGCTTCAACTCGTACTGGCCGATGCCGTTCGCCGACGGTGCGCGCCTGACCCTGGAGAACCTGTCCACGGTCAGCGTCCGCGTCTACTACCAGATCACCTACGAGATCGGCGGCGACTACTCCGGCCAGGGCTACCTGCACGCCCAGTGGCGGCGCAGCAACCCCCTCGAATACCTCAAGACCCACGTGCTGGTCGACGGCGTCGAGGGCAGCGGCCACTACGTCGGCACGTACCTGGCCTGGGGCGTCAACAGCAACGGCTGGTGGGGCGAGGGCGAGATCAAGTTCTACCTCGACGACGACGAGGACTACCCGACCATCTGCGGCACCGGCACCGAGGACTACTTCGGCGGCGCGTGGAACTTCGACGTGCCCGGCAAGGGCTACACGGCTTACTCCACGCCGTACCTGGGTTTGCCGCAGGTGATCCGCCCCGACGGGCTCTACGTCAGCCAGCAGCGCTTCGGCATGTACCGCTGGCACCTGCCCGACCCGATCCACTTCGCACAGCGGCTGCGCGTCGACACCCAGGCGCTGGGCTGGCGCTCCGGCTGGCGCTACCTGCCGCTGCGCGACGACATCGCCTCGACCGCCCTGTTCTACCTCGACCGGCCCACGGCGCGCCGCCCCCGCACGCCCAGCGCCGACGACCTGGAGGTCCATTTGGGGTCGGCCCCCGTGCCCGACCTCGGCGCGCAACCCCCGCGTATGCCGGACTGACCCGGCACGCATCCGACCGGGACGGCGGGCCGCACCCGGCGGCCCGCCGTGCCCGGAACATGGAAGGAGTACCGCACATGCACACGCACAACGGGCTCAGATCCATCCCGCGAATCCTCACCAGCATCGCCCTGACCCTGGGCACCGTGGCCGCGAGCGGCTTCGTCGCCGTCGCGCCCGCCGCCGCCACCTCCGCGCACACCCCGGCGACCGTCGTCCAGAAGATCACCGGTGTCGGCTCGCCCAACGACACCTACGGCCGCTGGAACGTCAAGGCCACCGACCTCGGCATCCTGTGGGACAACAACTCCGGCCAGACGATGGCCCTGTTCGGCGACACGTTCGGCGACGCCTGGATCGGCCCCGGCGGCGGCGCGTTCGGCGCCGGCGACCTGAACTGGCGCAGCAACGTCCTGCTGCGCTCCGCCGACACCAACCTCGCCGACGGCATGTCGTTCGCCAGTGCCGTCACCGCCGCCAACGGGCGGGCCCGCGAGATCCTGCCCGGCCTGCACCAGCCCGACAACACGGGCGAGGTCACCAAGATCCCGACCGCGGGCATCGCGGTCGGCAGCCGGCAGTACGTGTCGTTCATGTCGGTGCGCCACTGGGGCGTGCCCGGACAGTGGACCACCAACTACGCCAAGCTCGCCTACTCCGACGACAACGGGACCACCTGGTCCACCACCAACACGCCGACCTGGAACAACCCGTCGTTCACCGACCAGTTCCAGATGCACGCCTTCGAACGCCGCGACGGCTACCTGTACGTCTTCGGCACCCCCAGCGGCCGCAGCGGCAGCATCCGGCTCGCCCGGGTGCCCGAGGCGCAGATCCTGACCCAAAGCGCCTGGCAGTACTGGAACGGCAGCAGCTGGATCACGAACAACCTCGCCGCAGCCACCCCGATCGTCGGCGCGCCCGCCGCGGAGCTGTCCGTGCGCTACGACGCCTACAGCGGCCGCTGGCTGATGATGTACCTGTCCGGCGAGGACATCATCCTGCGCACCGCGACCAGCCCCACCGGCCTGTGGAGCGCCGCGCAGGTCGCCGTCAGCTCCGCGGACTACCCAGGCGTGTACGGAGGCTACATCCACCCGTGGAGTTCCGGCGGCAACATCTACTTCGCGATGTCGCAGTGGGACCCGTACAACGTGTACCTGATGAAGATCCGGATCAACACGGCCGGGCAGATCGTCGACCCGAACCTGATGGGCGACCCCAGCTTCGAACGCGGCGCGCTCAACGGCAACGGCACCGGCGGCTTCTGGGCCTGCAAGGGCAACTGCGGCCTCGACAACGGCTACTGGGGCTACACCGGCGTGCGCAACGGCTACGCCCGCTACAACAGCGGCTGGCATGACCTGCACCAGACCGTGCCCGTCACCGCGAACACGAACTACCAGCTCAGCGGCTTCCTGCGCACCTCGCCCAACAGCGACAACGGCTTCTTCGGCGTACGCGGCACCAACGACGTCGTCATCGCCGAGGCCAACTTCCGAGCGGTCGGTCCGTGGACCCGGTTCACCGTGAACTTCAACAGCGGCTCGCGTACCGCCGTCACCGTCTTCGGCGGCGTCTGGACCGACCACGGCGACATCTGGATCCAGCTCGACGACTTCTCCCTCACCCGCGTCTGAACCCGGGATCGGCGGGCCCCGCCCCGCGCAGGGCCCGCCGATCAGCCGTCCAGCCGGAAGACGACGTGGCAGACCGGCAGGCCGGTGCCCTCGTCCACGTACGGGTCGCCCGTGACGCGCGCCCCGCAGGCGACATAGAAGCCGACGGCGGACTCGCGGGCGTCAGCCCACATCACACGTTCGCCCTGGGCTCGGGCCCGGTCGGCGACCGCGGCCAGCAGCCGCCGCCCAAAACCGCGGCCCTGGTACGCGCCGTCGACCGCCATCGCCCAGAAGTAGCGCGCCGGGACCCCGGGCTCATCGGGGCACGGCCACGCCACATGCGACACCGCCCCCACCACGGCCGCGCCGTCGACCAGCACCAGGTGGCCCGCACCGTCGCCGTCGATCGAGATCGCAGGCGACCCCCACCCGAGCACCTCCGACCGCAGCCGATAGGTCTGCTCGGGCGCGGCCTCCACCAGATCCATCCGGTCACCATAGCCACGGTGCGGCGAGTACCCTCCGCTAGTGGTGATCGGTGACGAGACCGACTGGTCGGGGCTGTTCCACGCGCTCGGCCCAGCCGACGACCTCCCGGCGATCCTCGCCGCGCTGCGCGGCACGGACCCCGACGCCGCCGGTGTGGCGTTCACCGCCCTGTGGCCACGAGTTTTCGCCGGCGGACGGCTCACCCCCGCGACGCCCCCGGTCGTACGCCATCTCGTATCGGTGTTACACGACCCGGCCCTCGGCGCAGGCGATCACACGATCCGGCCCGGTGTCCTGTTCCTGCTGCGCGAGGTCGCGAGGGTGACGGCAGACGCGGAGGTCCGGCATCGCGCCGCCGTCGACGGCACGGTCCAGGACTGGCTCGCCGGTCACCTCGCAAGCCCCGATCCGCCTGCCGTGCACGAATGGTCGGACGGCGACCGCCCCGGACAGGTGTTGCTGCACAACGCGATCGTCGACTCCTTCGACCTGCTGCCGCAGATCTTCGCGGCGGTGTGGCCGATTCCGGTCCACTGGCCCGCGCCGACCAGGGTGATGGCCGCCGCCGCGACGGCGATGCTCGTCCGGCACCCGGAACTCGCGGACCGGCGCGCCGAGGTCAT
This sequence comes from Catellatospora sp. NPDC049111, assembly GCF_040648615.1. Classification (NCBI taxonomy): domain Bacteria; kingdom Bacillati; phylum Actinomycetota; class Actinomycetes; order Micromonosporales; family Micromonosporaceae; genus Catellatospora; species Catellatospora sp. NPDC049111. The sequence goes on from NZ_JBEZEB010000030.1 coordinate 44,136, forward strand.
CGCCTATCACCAGGAGACCGCACGGCAGACCGCCGATCGTCACGACTGCGCCGGTCTGGTCCTCGGCCTGGGAGAGCTCGGCGTCGCGCCAACGGACTGGCTCGACGATCCGCGGCTGGCGGTGCGCACCTGTGCCGCGCTCGCGCCCGCACTGGCCGACGAGGCCGAGGTGCTGCTGCGAGCCGCCGAACATCCACGCGCGTTCGATCACTCGTTCACCGAGCCGTTCGTGGCACCGGCGTACCGGATGATGTGCCCGCCCCAGTTGCAGGAAGGGCCGCGCCGGGTGCTGATCCGGACCGTCTGCGAACGGGTCGGCGACTTCCCGCGATTGCTGGCGGCGGCCTCGGCGGCGGTCGACCTGGGCGGCGCGTTGCGGCCCGCAGCGGAGTTCGCTCCCTACCTGCGCCACGCCTTCCCGTCCGGGTTGCCCACCCCTGGTACGGCGTCTGCGCAGCAGAGCCGGTTCGCAGCGCTGGTCGTCAGGCGCGACGATCTGTGGGACGGGACTCGCCCCGGTGTGGCAGAGACCCTCGCGGCATCGGGACTGCCCTACGACCGCGACCGCTGGCAGCAAGTGACGACGCCGGTCGCGCTGGACGCTGCCGGCCGCCCGACGTACGACGGTGCCGGGATCGTCGTGCTGACACCTCCCAGGTTCCTGCGGGAACGCCCCGAGTGGTGGATCGGCGTCGCTCGCACGGATCCTGTGCTGCCGCGCAGGCTCCTGTCCCTCGTCATCGACGACGGATTGCGGGTGACCGTCGAGGGGCCGCTGACGTTCTCCGCGCAGGTGTCGGGCGGTGACGCCGCACGGCTCGATGCCCAGCGGATCATCGGTGAGTTCCGGGTGGACCCGCTCTGCTGGTACGGCGTGCCCATGGCGGCGGCACTGAGTCTGTGGGTGAGCGTGTACCAGTGGCATGCGGGAGTCGCCGCCCGGCAGCAGTTCGTGGACGGTGTGGCGGCTGGGCCGAGGGAGGTTCTCGGTCCGGCCGACCACGCCGACGGGTGCTGCATCGTCTTCGAACTCGACCCCGAATGGATTCCACCGGGCGTGCGGCTGCCCGGCTGAGCGCGGGGCCGTGTGTCACTGCGGCGGGTCCTCGCCGGTGAGCCCGTCGACGGCCTCGCGGAGCAGGTCGGCGTGGCCGACGTGGCGGGCGTACTCGTCGTGCAGGTCCACCACGATGCGGCGCAGGTTCGGCGACGTGCCGTCGGCCGCCGCCGTGTACTTCGCCGGCTGGTCGAGCCCACCGTCGGCCAGAGCCTTGCCCAGCGCCGCCCGCGAGCGGTCCACCGCGCCCTGCCACAGTCCGTACAACTCGGCGGGCGTGTCGTCGGCCGCGCTGCGCCAGACCCAACCCGGGTCGGCCGCCTCGGGCACGTTCAGCGGCGGGCCGGGCGCCTCGCCCGTGAAGTCGATCGTGTACCGCTCCTCGACGGCCGCCATGTGTTTGAGCAGGCCGGCGAGGGTCAGCGTGGACGGAGGCTGGGCACGGTTCAGGCCTGCCGCGTCCAGCCCGCCGCACTTCCAGGCGAACGTGGCGCGCGAGCGGTCGAGGGCGAACAGCAGCATCTCGACCTCGCCGGCCGTCATGGACGGCTCGATGATCGTGGTGTCCAGGACGATGTCGTCGGTCATGGGAGGCAGGCTAGATTCGGTTCCGGACGTTTCACGTCCGGAACTGACAGCGCAGGAAGGACAGCCGGTGACCCCCGAGGCGAGCCCCACCGCACGGGCGCTGATGGCGCTGGAACTCCTCCAGGCCAGCCCGGGCATCACCGCCGACCGGCTCGCCGACAAGCTGGGCGTGTCCGAGCGGGCCGCCCGGCGCTACGTCGGCGTCCTGCGCGAGGCGGGCATCCCGATCGAGTCCGTGCGCGGCCCGTACGGCGGCTACCGGGTGGGCCGCGGCCTGCGGCTGCCGCCGCTGGTGTTCAGCGCGGCGGAGGCGCTCGGCCTGGTCATGGCGGTCCTCGACGGCCACCACGACGCCGGGGACCCAACCAGCGCCGTCGGCAGCGCGCTCGGCAAGATCGTGCGGGCGCTGCCGGAGCCGGTCGCCGCCCAGGCCGAGGCGGTCCGCCGGGCCACCGCGCCCGCGCCCGACCGAGGCGCCGCCCGGCCCGACCCGCAGACCACCACGGAACTCGTACGCGCCTGCTCCGAGCACCGGCGCGTGCGGCTGAGCTACCGGTCCGAGGCCGGTGTGGAGCGCGACCTCGACGTCGACCCGTGGGCTGTCGTCGTGCGCCACAGCCGCTGGTACCTGCTGTGCTGGTCGCACACGTCCGACGGCCGCCGCGCATACCGGATCGATCGGGTCCGTGGCCTCGACGTGCTCGACGAAAGCTTCGTCCCACCGGCCGACCTCGACCCGGTTGCCACGCTGGAGGAGCACCTCGCGGTCGGCTGGGACTACGCCGTCGAGGTGATCATCGAAGCGCCGCTGGACATCGCTGCCCGGCACGTGTCCCGCAACCTCGGCCGCCTCGAACCGGTCGACGCCGGCACCTGCCGCCTGACCGGCACGACCAGCAACCCGTGGTGGTACGCCGAACAGCTCACCGCCCTGCCGGCCCCCTTCCGGATCCTGGGCGGCCCGGAAGTCCGCCACACCGCGCAGGTGCTCGGCCGACGGCTGCTCGCCGCGGTCGAGGACGCGCCCACCGCCTAACGCGCCCGCGTCGTCTCGGCGAACGTCTCCCGCAGCGCAGCGTCCAGCGACCGGCCGGACACCGGCTCGACGAACAGCCGGGCGAGCAGCAGGCCGGCGAAATGGGCCGGGTGCAGGCCCGATTCCTTGCCGCCGAGCGACTGCAGCACACCTGTGAGGCGCATGGCTGCCCGGACCGCACCGGCGGGCAGGCGGCGGACGCGGCGGCCACGGCCGACTGCATCGGCGATCCGCGAGATCATGTCGTGCCAGGTGAGGTTCTCGTCGGCGACCGGGATGTCCTCGCCACTGGCCCGCTCCAGCGCGGCGACCGCGACCTCCGCCACGTGACGCGCGGACGTCGCGGCGGTCCCGCCGGGCGGCACGGCCAGCGGCGCGCGCGACCTGGCCCAGCCGTCCAGCGGACCGGCCCAGTTCGGCAGGCGGTCCCCGGCCCGGCCGAAGACGAACGGCAGTTCGAGCACCGCGACCGGCAGCGACGGCCCGGCGGCCGCCCGCCCCTCCCGGGCCTGCTCCACCCGGCACCGGATGTAGGTGTGGCGGTCGGTCAGGCGCCACTGCGGGTGCAGCCGGTCGAAATACGTATAGTACGAGCCCATGACGACGCCACGGGTGAGCCCTTCGGCGCGGGCGGCGGTGAACAGGCGTACCACCGGATCGACCATGTCCCGGCGGAACGCCGGATGGATCGGCTTGCGCAGCGGCCGCTGCTCGTCCGTGCGGGCCGCGTACACCACACCGTCGTGCCCGGCGAGCAGCGGCCGCAACTGCTCGACCTCGGCCGACCCGATGTCGAGGACGTGGTCGGCGCCCGCCGAGCGCGCCACCGTGGTCGCGGTATGGCCGTGCTCGCCCAGCACCTCCACCACGTGTGCGCCGATCAGGCCGGTTCCACCCACCACGAGAATTCTCACGTTCGCATCGTCCACGTTGGATCGTGCCGCGACAAATCGCGAGATCAGCGGGAGTTCACATGACGGCTCCGGTGCGGGCGGCGAGTGCGTAGTCGCGCAGCTCCTGCGCCGCGTCCCGGTGCCTGCTCAGCCAGCGGTCCACGATCGGCGGCACGTGCTCCGGTGAGTGGTGGTGCGCGTGGCCCAGGCCGTGCAGGGCGGCCCGTTGGCACGGTACCGATGGCAATGCCGACGTCTCCTCCAGCACGTCTAATACGGTGTCCTCGCCCAGGTCCAGCGGGGCGATCTCGAAGAACATGAAGCAGAGTTGCTCCAGCTTCGGCGTCCGCTTCGGGTGCTCGACCGTGACCCGCGGGGCGAAGACCTCGGCGTACAGCGTGACGATGGAGCGCAGTCCGCGGGTACGGGCCACCACCGGCACCTTGGGGTCGCGCAGTGCCCACAGCGACCCGTCGTCGACGATCTCCCGCAGCCCGCGGGCGGCCTGATCGTCGGAGTAGTGCCGCAGCAGCACGCCCGCGTCGCCGAACAGTTGCCGGACGCGGTCCGCGGTGGCCGCGGGGGTGTCCTGGCGGGCGTACCGGTCCAGCCAGGCGGAGGGCTGCTCGTCCGGCGAGCCGGTCGTCACGTGACTCGTCGAACAGGTGCGCCATCCATGCATCGAAGCTGTTCACGGTCGCGATTGAAGCGATCCCGGGCGAGCCTGCCGAGCAGTTTCGGATCCGACCGGGTGCGGTCAGCGGGTGCAGGTCCAGTAGTCGTATGGATGCCGTCCGGGCCGGAAACCGTGCGCCTGCACCATGTCCACCGCCGCGCCGAACCCGAACGCCAGCCCGGTCGGGTCGTGGGAGTCGCTGCCGAACGTGACCGCCCGCCCGCCCTCCTGCCGCCACCAGCGCACGACCTCCGGATGCAGCGGCACCTTCGTGTTGACCTCCAGCGCCCGGCCGCTGCCGGCCAGCACCCGCAGCGCGTGCCGGAACTCGTCCTCGAAGGCGTTCGGGTCGAACGGACCGGCCTGGGCCGGCCAGTACCGGACCGGGTAGTCGATGTGGGCGAGCACCGAGAACAGGTCGCTTCCGGCGGCCATCCGGGCGACCTCGGCCAGGTAGTCCCGGACGACCTGGTCCGCGGGCCGGTGCCGGAGGAGGCCCGGCGGCTCGGTGAACCCGTCCCCGTCGGCGAGGCAGTGCACCGAGCCGAGCACCCGGTCGAACCGCCCAGCGCCGAGGATCTTTGCGACCGCAGCCGCGTGCCAGTGCGGTTCGCCCATCTCCAGACCGCTCAGGATGCGCAGGCTCGGAAACCGCTCGCGGCACTCCTCGACGGCCTCCAGGTAGCCGGTCACGTCGAACGACGGGGGAGTGAGCAGGCCGTCCGGTCCGGTGAGGCTCGCCATGCGCCCACCCGGCCTGATGGTGTCGAGCGGGACCGTCCAGACGGTGTGGTCCAGGTGCTCGGTGAAGGCGATCGCCGGCAGGCCAAGCTCCACCGCCCGCGCGCACGAGCCCTCCATGGAGCCCTTCTCGGCGTCCCAGGACCACTCGCTGTGCAGGTGGCCGTCCGCAGGCAACGTCACGAATCCCACCGCTTCCCCCGACATCGGCCCTTCTGCGTCGCTGCGGTAACCGTATACGGAGTTCGTCGCCGTTGCCGCCCTCGATCGACGCCCGCCAGGCTGCGGTGGCCGCCGGCGGCGTTTGGCAGAAGAACCCGGCGGGTACTGCACGCCGGAGTTGTCGCTGGTCAGCGCAAGGAGGCTGGGCCCGATGCGAGTCACCCACGCCACGGTCGTCGACGGCGGCGTCTGCACCGTGCGGCTGGCCGGAGACGTCGACATGTCAGAGGTCGAAGCGGTCACCGCTTGGCTGCGAGCGGCGATCGACACGTCGGGCTGTGCGACCGTGGACGTCGACCTCTCCGGCAGCCGCTTCCTCGACTCCATGGGCATCGCGGGGCTGGTCCGGGCGCACGAGTACGCTCGCGCACAGGGTGTGCGGCTGCGGTGCGTCAACGTCCAGCCGTGGGTACGGCGTGTCTTCCAGGTCGCCGGGGTGGCCGACCATCTCGACCTGTCCTGAGGCGGCAGCGGGCGGCATCGGGCGGTGGGGAGCCGACCGAGCGCCCGGCGTCGGCCGTAAGGTGGCGCGATGCCTATCACGCACGAGCCGGTCGGATACGAGTGTCCTTTCTGCGATCTCCTGGCGGGCCGATCCGACGGGATCAACGACGTGGAGGACGTGGTGCGGCGCACTGGGGGAGCGGCGGCCCTGATCGCGCCGCGCTGGTGGCCGAACAATCGCGGGCATGTGCTGGTCGTCCCGACCGAGCACCACGAGAACCTCTACTCCGTCTCGGCCGACGCCTATCGCGCGGTGGGCGATCTGGTGCGCGAGGTGGCCATCGCGATCCGGGACACGTACCGCTGTGCAGGGGTCTCCACCCGCCAGCACAACGAACCCGCCGGCTACCAGGACGTCTGGCACCTGCACGTGCACGTGTTCCCTCGCTACGACGGCGACGACCTCTACCGGTCGCAGGCGTTGCCGGGCTGGGCGACCTTCGAGGAGCGTCAGGTGTATGCCGAGCGCCTCCGTACTTACTTCGACAAGGAAAACGTATGAACCTGGTTCTGGTGCCCATGTCGGGCCCGGACTTCGAGCGGCGCGCGGCGATGCTGCGCCGTCGCTACGCCGGCAACCTGGAGCGGGAGAAGGGTCTGGCTCCCGCCGACGCCGAGGCCGAGGCGCGCCGGCAGATGGAGGTGGTCCTGCCGCGAGGCCTGGACAGCGACCTGTCGGTCCTGCGGTCCGCGCAGGTGGACGGCGTCCAGGTCGGTTGGCTCTGGGCCATGCTGCCGGGCGCGCCCACCCGTCCTGAGATGGCCTGGCTGCACAACATCGACGTGGATCCGGAACACCAGGGCCGGGGCCACGGCAGGGCGATGATCCTGGCTCTTGAGGCCGAGCTGCGCGACCTGGGCGTCTCCCGGCTCGGTCTCAACGTGTTCGGCGGCAACAAGAGGGCCATCGCCCTGTACGAGAGCCTCGGCTTCGGTGTGATGGCGCAGCAGATGGCCAAGCCGTTGGACACCACTCCGGTTGCCGAGCCGGAGCCGACCGTCGCGCCGACGGCCGTCGACGACGCCGATCAGGTGCCCGACCCGCAGTATGTCGCCGGACTCACCCGGGTGCGGGTCGCCGCAGGTGTGCTGTACCGGGACGGGCAGGGTCGGGTGCTGGTCGTCCAGCCGACCTACAAGGACACCGCCGAGATCCCGGGCGGGGCGCTGGAGGCGGGCGAGTCGCCGTTGCAGGCCTGCCGCCGCGAGGTCCGCGAGGAACTCGGGATCGACCTGCCGGTTGGTGGGCTGCTGGGCGTCGACTGGACGCCGCCGCGTCCGCACTGGGACGGTGCCCTGACGTTCGTCTTCGACGGCGGCGAACTCACCGACGCGCAGACCGAGGCGATCCGGGCGGCACCGGACGAGCTCAGCGGCTGGCGGTTCGTCGCGGTGGCCGACCTCGACGCGCTGATGGTCCCGAGGCTGGCGCAGCGCATCCGCACCTGCCTGGCGCGGGTGTCGGCCGGAACCTACCTGGAGTCCGGCGACGTGCCGACGCCCTGACCTCAGGCCGGGACGATCCGGGTCGTCGTGGTCCGGGCGGGCGCGGCGGTCATGGGGTCGACGTACTCGGCCCCGTGGCTGCGGTACTTGGCCCGGTAGGCGTCGTCGATCCGGGCGTTGACGGCGGGGTCGGGCTCGTCGACGAAGGCGACGTCCTTGTCGACGCCCGCCGCCCGGATGTGGCCTTCGTGGCGGGCCTTCGTCGCCCGGTACCAGGCGCCCTCGGGACCCCGGTAGGACCGGACGTACAGGTCGTCGCCGCTGCGGACCACCCAGATCGTGGTCGGGTTGCGCAGCGAGCCGTCGCGCCGCCGGGCGGCGATGTCCAGTTCGTCGGCGGCGCCGATGCGGTCGAGTTCCTTGGTGGTCCAGGTCGTGGTCATCGGAATGGTTCCTTCCCGATGCCGGACGCCTGCCGCGGTCGAACGGCCGGCGCACGGCGTTCTCGCCTCCATTTTACGATCGCGGCGGCTTCGCTGTCGGAGGTCTTGCGCAGCGCGTGGTTGTCCCTCACCATCTGGGGATTGGACACGGCAGCGACGGGGAGGCATGTATGAATGGCATGGTGCGGCACCAACCGAGGGTCGCCTTCGACGCGGCCCGGGTGCTGGTGGACGTGGCGGGCGGCGAAGCCGGCCTGTTCGCCTGGTACGCGGAGCAGCTCGTGGTCATGTTCGGGCCGTCCTGCCGGCGCGAGCTGTCCGCCACCCGCAAGGAGCTCACGACCTCGCCGCGCGCGAACACGCGCGACGTCGAAGGGGGCAAGTGGCGGGCCAGGATCGAGGACCTGCTGCGCACCCGGCCGGAGGTCACCGAGAGTCTGCACCAGCTGACGCTGTCGGCCCAGGTGCGGCTTCCGCACGCCGGCTGACGTCGACCGGCACGCATCCGGGCCGGTCAACGGCTCGGATGCGCCGCGGGGGCACTGCGCCGTCGCTCAGAGGACGGTGCGCATCGCCCTTTTGCGGGCGGCGCGCCGCCGCCGGTACGTCCGGCCGAGGGCGGCCAGCCCGACCGCGGCCCCGAACACGATCGGCGCCAGCACGACGATGCCCATCGGCCAGGCGTCGGACCCGTCGCTGTCGGTGAAGTACTCGTCGTAGACGCCGTAGACCACGGCGGCTGGCACGGTGACGGCCAGCCCGCTGGTCAGGATGCTCAGGTCCCACCGGCCGGCGGCCAGCGCGATGAGCGCCAGCGCGATCGGCTGCGCGACGGTCTGCCACGTCGTCGGGCTGGGCTGGTCGCCGGTGGTGAGCGCCTCCGGCAGGAGCGGCACGGGCCACGGCGTGCACACGACCGCCACGGCACTGGCGGCAAGCACGACGACGGTCGCCTTCAACCCCTCGGGCAGAGCCACGGACACCACTCCTGTGAAGATCTTGGGTCGGCATTCTCGCACCCTTCCGCCACCTCGTGGGGGGTGCTCCACGGCGGTGTGACGCGTCCGGCTCCCGCGGCATCAAAGCACCGGCGCCATGGCATCCGCAAGCGGACGAACGTGCGATCGGCAGACTGCCCGCAGCCTACTGGGTGACCCTCCGTGATGGACACGACGGTCGATCGCTGCCATCGATATTTTTCATACCCAAACCGAAACTTTCGACGGTACTGGCGGGGAAAGTCTGCTGGTAGCTTCGGCCATTCATGGAGCTGCTTCGAAACGTTTCCGGAATTTCGTTGAAACCTTCCCTTGAAATCGCCGAAACGTTGTGGGAGCGTGTCCATCGATATACGTGAGCGCGTCCAGCGGCAAGGAGGAGCCCGCATGCGAACTGTTCCAGGGAGAAGATCGGTGATCGCGGTCGTCGCGCTGACCGTGACAGCACTCGCGGTCACCGGTGCGGTGGCGGTGCTGACGACGACCGCGCCCGCCGAGGCCGCGCTCGTCGCGGCCGTCGAGGACGAGGGCGCCGACTGCCCTGTGACGCTGCCCGGCTCGCTGACCGCCAACAGCAGGCTCCCCGACCCGTTCCGGAAGATCGACGGCACCCGCATCACCGCCAAGTCCGACTGGCGGTGCCGCCGCGAGGAGACCAAGAAGCTCGCGGAGCGGTACGTCTACGGCGAGAAGCCCGCCAAGCCGGCGAGCGTCACCGGGACGGTCTCCAGCACGAGCATCACGGTCAACGTCACGCACAACGGCAGGAGTTCCAGCTTCTCCGCCAGTGTCCAGCTGCCCAGCGGCTCCGGGCCGTTCCCGGCCGTCGTCGTGCTCGGCGGGTTCGGCGCGGACACCGCGGCGATCCGCGCAGCCGGGGCCGCGGTCATCAACTACGACCCGTACGCCGTCGGCCGGGAGGGCACGCCGCGCACGAACAAGCAGGGCGCGTTCTACACCATCTACGGCGCGACCAGCAGCACGGGGCTGCTGATGGCCTGGTCCTGGGGCGTCAGCCGGATCATCGACGTCGTCGCGCAGTCGGGCGGCGGCATCCTCAAGGCCGACGCGATGGGCGTGACAGGGTGCTCGCGATTCGGCAAGGGCGCGTTCGTGGTCGGCGCGTTCGACCAGCGCATCGCGCTGACCATGCCGATCGAGTCGGGCAGCGCCGGCGTGCCCATCTTCCGCGGCATTCCCGGCGAGGGCGCACAGAGCCTGAGCAGCGCGTACGGCGAGCAGCCGTGGCTGGGCGACGCGTTCGGCTCGTTCACCGGCAGCCCGAACAACCTGCCGGTCGACACGCACCAGATGGTGGCCATGGTCGCTCCGCGAGGGCTGTTCATCATGGACAACCCGCACATCGTCAACCTCGGCCCCAAGTCCGCCAGCGTCGCGGCCCTGGGCGGCGCGGAGGTCTACAAGGCGCTGGGCGCCGGGGAGAACATCACCTACTGGTCCGACATCCAGAACGGCAGCCACTGCGCCACCAGGCCGGAGTGGAGCACCCCGCTGCAGCAGAACATTCAGAAGTTCCTGCTGAAGACAGGCAACGCGCCGGGCGCGATGCGGATCTCCAGCCGCGCCGCCGGCAACCTCGCCGAGTGGCGGGACTGGCAGACCCCCACGCTGTCCGACGGCCCGAGCACCCCGCCGTCGCCCAGCGCGCCGCCGTCCCCGAGCACGTCGCCCTCGCCGAGCGCACCGCCCTCGCCGAGCGCACCGCCTTCGCCGAGCGCACCGCCTTCGCCCAGCGTGTCACCGCCCCCGCCCGGGTCGGGCTGCTCGGCGACCGGAACCGTGCAGACGCAGTGGGCGACCGGCTACGTCATCCAGCCGGTGACCGTCATGAACAACGGCACCTCGACCGTCAACGGCTGGACGCTGACGTTCACCCTGCCCGCCGGGCACGCCGTCACCGGCTCGTGGAACGCGACCGTCACGACCAGCGGCCAGACTGTGACCGCCCGGAACGTGAGCTTCAACGGCACGATCCCGCCGGGCGGCTCGGTGGCCAACTTCGGCTACCAGGTCAGCCGGCCCAACGGCAACACCCAGCTGCCGAGCGGATACACCTGCACGGCGTCGTAGGCCGCCGACCGGGCGGGACCGGGATCGTCCGGTCCCGCCCGGTTCGGTGAATCCGGCCGCCGTCAGCGGGCGCGCGGATCGACGTGGAACTTGGGTCCGGGACCCGCCCCGGGTATGCGCTCGCCCGCGAGCACCGCTCCGACCTGGTCGAGGCCGACCGTGGCGGCCACCAGCGGCCGCGGGTCCACCTGTCCGGCGGCGAACGCGGCGATGGTGGCGGCGAGGCCGGGTGAGGCCGACAGGACCCCGACCGCGGTGACGTCCTTGAGTGCCAGCCATCGGGTGTCGATGTGGCTGGGGGCGCCCGCCAGGCCGATGTAGACGACCCGGCCGGCCGGTTCGACGAGGTCGAGCGCCCGGGCCGGCAGGTAGGCGGCGTTGGTGGCGTCGATGACCGCGTCGAAGGGCAGGTCAGGCAGCTGCTGTTCGGTCCAGGCGCTGGCGAAGCCCAGGGAGCGGGCGAAGTCCAGCGACGCACCGGTCTGGCCCATGACGTGCACCTCGGCTCCCGCGGCGCGGGCGAACATCGCCGTGAGCAGCCCGATGGTGCCCGGTCCGAGGATGAGCACCCGGTCGCCGGGCGTGAGTTCGGCCGCCCGCGCCGCACGCAGGGCGTTGCCACCGGGCTCGACCAGCGCTCCGAGCGCCGGGTCGACGCTGTCAGGCAGCTCGTGCAGCGAGGCGACCGGCACGGCGAGCTGCTCGGCCAGCGCGCCGGGGCGGCCACCGCGGATGCCGACCTCCTGCCGCCGGGCGCAGACGTGCTGGCGGCCGCGACGGCAGCGGCGGCAGGTGCCGTCGCCGAGCATCGTGTCGCCCATGACGCGCCGCCCGATCCAGCCCGGGTCGACGCCGTCGCCGACGGCCCGCACGACACCGGCCCACTCGTGGCCGAGCCGCATCGGGAATTGCGCATGCCCTTCGTGTAGGTATGCCATCTCGCCCGTGAAGAACTCGACGTCGGTGCCGCAGACCCCGACCCGTTCGACGTCCACGACGGCCTCGCCCGCGGCCGCGCGCGGGGCGGGCACCCGCTGCACCGAGCACTCGCCCGGCGCGGTGATCACCGCGGCGCGCATCGTCGGGGCGCTCACCTCGCGTCGCGCTCGCGCAGCAGGCCGTCGACGAGGTCCCGCATCGGGCCCACCAGGTCCACACGCCCTGCCGAGGACAGCGGCTCCAGCCCGGTCGATGTGCGCAGCAGGACGATGCCGAACCCGGTGGCCAGCGCGATCTGGGCTCTGAGCATGAGCCTGTCGGCGTCGGGGTGGTCGGGGTGCCAGCCCGCGGCCCTGGCCAGGCGCTCGGCGAAGGAGTGCACCGTGTTGCGCCGGATCTGGTCGGCCCGCTCGTCGCCGGAGGAGCGCAGCAGCAGCAGGAACTGGTTCGGTTTGCCGCCGCGGCCGGTGCCGGCGAGCTGCGTCGCGATGGTCTCGGGGAGCCGGTCGAGGGTCACGTCGGGGTCCACTGCGTGGCTGAGCTCGTCGACCGCGCCGACCAGGCACGCCTCGAACAGGCCTTCCTTGGAGGTGAAGTAGCGGCTGATCAGCGCGACGTTCACACCGGCCTCGTCCGCGATGTCGCGCACGGTGGTGCCGGTGTATCCGTCGGCGGCGAAGCGGCGGCGGGCGGCGTCCAGCAGCAGCCGGCGGGTGCCGGCCGCGTCGCGGCGGCGCTGCCCGGCCTCGCCGGTGGTGGAGGTGCGCGGACTGCTCGTCGCCATGGATTCCTCTCGCTCCGGAACCAGGATAGCGGCCCCGGAACGTGACGTAAACAACTGCTTACAAGTGATGTAAGCAACTGTTGACGACGCCGGGGAGGGTGAATACTCGCCAAGTCAGCAGATGTTTACAACATGCTCCAGGGGGCGTTCCATGACCCAGACGATCGTGCGGCCGGGCGCCGTCGGCGTCACCGGCGGCGAGCCGAGCCCGGCCCGCCACACCAACGCCACCACGCTGGTGCTGTACCTGTCACTGGGCGGCCTGGCCTTCGCGGTGCTGCAGTCCCTGGTCGCCCCGGCGATGTCGACCATCGCGCACGACCTGAACGTCACCACCGCCAGCGCGAGCTGGGTCCTCACGGCGTACCTGCTGTCGGCGTCGGTGCTGACGCCCGTGCTCGGCCGCCTCGGCGACATGGTCGGCAAGCGCCGGGTCCTCATCGCCGTGCTGGCCGTTCTCGCGGTCGGCACGCTGCTGGCCGCGCTCGCCCCGAATCTGGCCGTGCTCGTCGTCGCACGCGCCCTGCAGGGCGCGGCCGGCGCCATCATGCCGCTGTCGATCGGCATGGTCCGCGACGAGCTGGCCCGCGAGAAGGTCAGCGCCACCGTCGGCCTGCTGTCGGCCATCTTCGGCGTCGGCGCGGGCGTCGGCATCGTGGCCGCCGGGCCGATCGTGGAGCACCTGTCCTGGCACTGGCTGTTCTGGCTACCCCTGGCGCTCGTCGTCATCGCGCTGCTCGGCGCGATCTTCGGGATGCAGGAGTCGCCGGTGCGCAAGCCTGGCAAGCTCGACCTGCTCGGCACGGCCGTCCTGTCGGTCTCCCTGGTGTCCCTGCTGCTCGCCATCAGCAAGGGCCAATCCTGGGGCTGGGGCTCCGCCGAGACCATCGGCCTGCTCGCCGCCGGCGTGGTCACCCTGATCCTGTTCGTCGTGATCGAACTGCGGGTCGCCGAACCGCTCGTCGACATGCGCCTCATGAAGATCCGCGGCGTATGGGCCACCGACCTCGTCGCACTGATCCTCGGCTTCGCGATGTTCGGCTCGTTCCTGCTCGTGCCCACCCTGCTGCAGCTGCCCGCCGCCACCGGCTACGGCTACGGCAAGTCGGTGTCCGAGGCGGGCCTGTTCCTGCTGCCCACCGTCGTGTCGATGGTCCTGTTCGGACCGCTCGCCGGCCTGCTGGTCCGCCGGTTCGGCCCGAAGCTGCCGATGTTCCTCGGCGCGGTCGCGGTCGTCGGCGGCTTCACCCTGCCCGCCCTCGCGCACGACGTGGAATGGCAGGTCGTCGTCTCCGGGCTGCTCGTCGGCGCGGGCATCGGCCTGGCGTTCGCAGCGATGTCCAACGCCATCATCGAGAGCGTGCCCGCCACCCAGACCGGTGAGGCCACCAGCGTCAACACCATCGCCCGGACCATCGGCAGCAGCATCGGCTCGGCCGTCGTCGCCGCCGTCATCACGTCGAACAGCACCCCGCGGGGCCTGCCCACCGATACGGCGTTCAGCACCGGGTTCTGGGTCTGCGCGGGGGTGGCGGTGCTGGCCGTCGTCGCCACCCTCGCCCTGCCCTCGGCGCACCGCCGCCACGAGCAGGCGGTGGCCACCGGCGTCGAGGACCTCCCGCCCGAGCCGCCCGAACTGCACCTGCCCCACCTGCACGTGACGCGGCAGCACGAGCAGGCCTCGCCCGGCCGGTGACACCCGACGGCCGGGCCGGATCACGGCCGCTCCTAGGATGTCTCTGCTAATGCGACATTCGAGGAGCGGCCGGCAGCGGCGGCGGTGGGAGGAACCTCAGTGGTGCGGCTGGGAGTGCGGCGACGCGTACGCGTCTGGTTCGACGGCACGATGGACCGCGGCACCCCCGCCCTCATCGGCTGGCTGGGCCTGGCGTCGCTGATCCTGATCAGTGTCGTGACCGGACTCGCGGCGCTGTTCGCGCCGACGGAGACCCGGATCGACGGCGGCTGGGCGGCTGTGCTGTGGCGCAGCGTGCTGCGCACCCTGGACCCGGGCACCATGGGCGCCGACGGCGGCGGGCCGTTCTACCTCGGACTCATGCTCGTCGTCACCATCGGCGGCATCTTCCTCGTCAGCTCGCTGATCGGCGTGCTCACCACCGGCCTCAACGACGCCATCACCAACCTGCGCAAGGGCCGCTCGCAGGTGATCGCCCAGGGCCACATCGTGGTGCTGGGCTGGTCCGACCAGGTGTTCACGGTCGTCAGCGAACTCGCCGCAGCCAACCGCAGCTCGCGCCGCAGCAGCGTGATCGTGCTCGCCGACCGGGACAAGGTCGAGATGGAGGACCAGATCCGCGCCCGCGTCGGCGACACCGGCCGTACCCGGGTGGTGTGCCGGTCCGGCAGCCCGCTCAAGCGCACCGATCTCGACCTGGTCAGCCTCGACACCGCCCGCGCGGTCATGGTGCTGTCGCCGGCCGGCGACGACCCCGACATCGACGTCATCAAGGTGCTGCTGCTGCTCAACAACCGTCCCTGGCCGCAGGCGCGCCCGCACGTGGTCGCCGCGGTGCAGGAGTCGGCGAACGTCGCCGCGGCGAAGCTGGCCGGCGGGCGGCACGCGCTGATCGTCGACGCCGACGACATCGCCGTACGCATGGTCGTGCAGTCGCACCGGCAGTCGGGTCTGTCGACCGTCTGCACCGACCTGCTCGACTTCGCCGGCAACGAGATCTACATCAGGTCCGAGCCGTCGCTGGCCGGCCGGGCGTACGGGGAGATCCTCGGCGCGTTCGAGGCGGGCGCGCCGATCGGCCTGCGCCGCGCCGACGGGGCCATCACGGTCAACCCGCCGATGGACACCGTGCTGGCCGACGGCGACGAGGTCATCCTCATCGCCGAGGACGACCTGCTGATCGAGCTGGCCGCGGACCCGGCCCGGGTGCACAGCGACGCGATCGTGCTGGTGCCCGACAGCAAGCGCGCACCGGACCGGACGCTGATGGTCGGCTGGAACTCGCGCGCCGACCGGGTGCTGGACCTGCTGGACCGCTTCGCCGAGCCGGGTTCCGTGCTCGACGTCGCCGCCCCGCTCGCGCCGGAGGAGGCCCTGTCGGCGCAGCGGGCCAACGTGACCGTCGGCCACAAACGCTGCCAGCCCACCAGCCGCCGTGACCTGGAGGCCATGGAGCTGGGCGGATACCAGAACATCATCGTGCTGTCCGACGACACCGCCGAGCCCGACCACGCCGACGACCGCACCCTGGTGACCCTGCTGCACCTGCGTGACATCGAGGTCAACCTGGGCGAGCCGTACTCGATCGTGACCGAGATGAACGACGACGGCAACCGCGAGGTCGCCCAGGTCACCAAGGCCGACGACTTCGTGGTCTCGGCGCGGCTGATCAGCCTGCTGATGACGCAGCTGGCCGAGAACCGGCACCTGTACGAGGTGTTCGCCGACCTGTTCGACGCCTCGGGGGCCGAGATCCACCTCAAACCCGCCGGTGACTACGTCCAGCCCGGCGCGGAGATCACCTTCGCGACGGTGGTGGAGTCGGCCCGGCGGCGCGGCGAGTCGGCGATCGGCTTCCGCCGCCGCGACGACGCCGACCAGCCCCCGTTCTACGGCGTCGTGCTCAATCCGCGCCGGTCCCGGATGGTGCAGTTGGACGCGGGCGACAGCGTCATCGTGATCGCCACGGACTGAGCCGCCCGCGCGTCGAAGGGCCGTAGCCGCTGCGGCCCTTCGACGCGAAGCGTTACGCTGCCGCGCATGCCAGACTCAGCACCGCGGCGCACGCATACGCTGCTCGGCAAGATCCTGATCGGACTGTCCAGTGTCGCCTGGCTGGCGGCCGTGGTGGTCACGGTGCTCATGCTCGTCGCATTCCTCGCAGGCGAACTGGAGGGCATGGTGGCGCTGTCCGGCATCGTCATCATCGTCATCGCGGTGGCCGTCGCGGTGTTGATCACCGGAGTGACCCTGCTCCACCTGTACCTGGCACGACGGCGCAGCCGAGCCCGATAGGCGGCTCGGTCACTGCGGCGGCAGCAGGACCAGGGCGTGGTTCTTCGGGCCGCGGAAGGCGAGTTCCACGTGCTCGACCTGGCCGCCCAGCGCGCGGTGGTGGGCCGTGATGGCGTTCATCAGCTCGTCGCGGCCGAGTTTGCGGTCACGGTCCCAGAAGTTGCAGCAGGGCACGACGAGCACCGGGCGGACCCGGGCCGAGTCCACGACCTCGCGCAGCGCCTCGTCCGGGTGCAGGCCCACGATCAGGTCGTAGTAGTCGGCGAGCGTGGCCAAATAGGGCTCGGCGCGGGCGGGTACGCCCTTGAGCGTCCAGCCGCGCGGGTCGACGACCTCGGCCTCCAGGCCGAACCGCTTGCGCAGCAGCCGGGTCAGCATGCCCTGGCCGCCCGCCACGTCGGCGACGTAGCGGGCCTGCGGGAACCGGGTGGTGACGTACTCGGCGAGCACGTCGAAGCGGGTCTCGTCGCCGTGGAAGCGGTGCCGGGTCATGGGTCCAGTCTTCCGGTCACCCGGCGAGCGCCGCGTAGCGGCCGCCCACCTCGACGAGCCGGCGGTGCGAGCCGGACTCGATGATGCGGCCGTGGTCGAGCACGGCGATCTGGTCGGCGTCGCGCACGGTCGACATCCGGTGCGCGATGGTGATCGTGGTACGCCCGCGGGTCAGTTCGTCGAGGGCGCGCTGCACGGCTCGCTCGGTCTGGGTGTCCAGGGCGCTGGTGGCCTCGTCGAGCACCAGGATGCGCGGGTCGCGCAGCAGCGTACGGGCGATGGCCAGGCGCTGCTTCTCACCGCCGGAGAACCGGTGCCCGCGCGAGCCGACGACGGTGTCGTAGCCGTCGGGCAGCCCGGCGATCAGGTCGTGGATCTGCGCGTCGCGGGCGGCCTGCTCGATCTCGGCGTCGGTGGCGTCCGGTTTGACGTAGCGCAGGTTCTCCCTGATCGTCGTGTGCAGCAGGTAGGTCTCCTGGCTGACCGTGCCGACGATCCGGGCGACGTCGGCCAGCCGCAGGTCGCGCAGGTCGACGCCGTCGACGGTGATGCGCCCAGCCGACGGGTCGTGGAGCCGGGCGATGAGCGACGCGATGGTGCTCTTGCCCGATCCGGTCTCGCCGACCAGGGCCAGCGAGGTGCCGGCGGGCACGTCGAGGCTGACGCCCGCCACGGCGGCGGTCCCGGTGCCCGGGTAGGCGAAGGTGACGTCCTCCAGACGCAGGTGGCCGGTGACGCGGGCGGGGTCGAGCTCGACCGGGTGCGCGGGGTCGTCGACGTCGACGGGCAGGTCCAGGTATTCGAAGATGCGGGCGAACAGGGCCAGCGAGCTGGTCAGCGATACTCCGACGTTGAGCAGGCCCATCAGCGGCCTGAACAGGTTGGCCTGCAGCGCGGTGAACGCGACCAGGGTGCCGATGCTCAGCGTTCCGGCGGTCGCGGGCAGGCCCGCGCTGAGGTAGATGACGGCGGGGATGGCCGCGAAGACGATGCTCATCGAGGCCATGCGCCAGCGGCCGGCCAGCTCCGAGCGCAGCTCCAGGTCGATGAGGCGGGCCGACGAAGTCGCGAAGCGTTCGACGAGCGCGGGGCCGGTGCCGGTGGTCTTGCTCAGCTGCACGCCGCTGATCGACAGGCCCTCGTCGATGGTGACGTTGAGGTCGGCCAGCTCGCGCTGGCGCTGGGCGGTGATCGTACGGCGCATGCGGGCGACCCGGCGGGTCAGGTAGACGGCCGGGGGCACCACGACCAGGGAGACCAGCGACAGCTGCCAGGACAGCGCGGCCATGGCCACGGCGGTGGCGACGGTGGTGGTGAGGTTCGAGGCGACGGAGGTGGCGGTCGAGGTGACCACGGCCTGCATGCCGCCGATGTCGTTGGTGATGCGGGACTGCACCTCGCCGGTGCGGGTGCGGGTGAAGAACGCGATCGACTGCCGGTGCAGGTGCGTGAAGACGTCGGTGCGCAGCCGGTGCATGACCTGCTGGCCGACCGTGGTGGAGATCCAGGTCTGCACGACGCCGAGCGCGGAGGTCAGCGCGGCGACGGCGACCATGCCCAGCACCAGCCAGATCAGCAGGGTGAGGTCGGCGTGGGGGAGCGCGACGTCGATGACCTCGCGCAGCAGGAACGGTGTGGCCATGGCGATCACGGACGAGGCCACGATGATCGCGGTGACGGTGGCGAGCTGCCAGCGGTGGGCGGTGAACAGGCCGCCGATGCGGCGCAGCGAGACCTCGCGGGCCTGCGCCTTCTCCTCGGCGGTGACGGTGTGCGGGCCGCCGCGGCGGCCTCCTCGTTCCATCTGTGGGCTGTCCAAGGGATGGGTCCTTCCGTAGGTAAATGCTGAGGTTACCTCAACATGAGGTTCCAACAGCAACCACTGATACGGTATTCCCGTGGACGAGAACGAGGAAGCGGGCCTGTCGGAGGCCTTCTGGGCGGTCGCCCGCCGCCTGCGGCACCTCACCAAGGACGCGCTGGCCCCGTGGCAGATCACGCCGTCGCAGTCGCGCGCGCTGAACGTGCTGGGCCGCCAAGAGGCGCTGCGCCTCAACGAGCTGGCCGAGCAGCTGCGCATCGCACCGCGCTCGGCCACCGAGGTAGTCGACGACCTCCAGGCCCGCGGCCTGGTCGAACGCCGCCCCGACCCCGCCGACCGCCGCGCTACCCTGGTCGCCCTCACCAGCCCAGGCCGAGAAACTGCGCAGGCGATCGAAGCTGCCCGTCGCGCGGAAGCCAGCCGCTTTTTTGACAGTCTGAACATGGCGGACCGGGCTCACTTGAACCGCATCCTACGCACGCTTATGTAGAAGTCGACGGCTGGCCAAATGGGGCGCGAATTGGAGATGGTGCCACGTGCGCTAATAGAGGTGAAATGCAAAGTCATTAGTATGATTGCACGCGCACCCCGGAAGAATTTCTGAGCTCATTTCCGTATGCCCAAACGGTGAGTCGACTCAATCCTGCCAACGGTGCGAGGTCTAGGTCGGGTATGCCGTACAAATATACATCGGTTAGCCTATGCATGGAAGCAAGTGGAGAAAGGTCGCTCATTGATCTGCAGTTACGAATGTCGAGCGTCTCGATGGTGTGGTTTCCGGCAAGCGGGCCTAGATCCACGTAGCTAGCAGATGAATCGATGTCCAGGTGTGTCAAGGGAAGACGTGCGATAGGACTCAAATCAAGGCTGCGAATATTAAGCCTCATGAGCTGTAGATAAGATAACTTTGCCTGTGACGCGGCGACTATGTTCAGAATGTCTTCATCCGTACATCCGTTAATTCCAAGCGACTCCAATTGTGGCATGTCGGCAATGAACTTGACGTTGCCGAATGGTTTGCGATCTAGTCTCGCGTTGAGCGTTACCGACGACAGGGACCTAAGTCCCGATAGAGGGCTCATGCTGCGCGCGCCAATGAATTCGCCAAGGTGAAGAGAGTCCAGATGCGGGAAGTTGCTGAGCCAACTGAGGTCCATTTTGGACGTGTCAGAGAATACGCTATAGAGCACGAGCCGCTTGAGTCCAATTAGGTCTGCCGGGATAGTGTCCGCGTGCGCAAATGGCTCGACGATAAGGTCTTCTATATTGATTCGCCCGGTCAAGCTTGCCAAGTTTAGCGCGTCGCCTTTGCGGAAGGTTCTACGATGTAAGATTTCCAGTCGTTGGACCGGGGGCAACAACTTCAGGAATGCATCGACGTCCTCGACCATCGCCCGCACGCCGGTGAGCCTCCGAAGATGCGGAAGCATGGGAAACGTCCAGTCATTGACATTAATGAATCCATTACTTAAAGGTGAATCCGCGAGTACGGCGCGCGCGTACTCCTCGGGTTCAAAACTATTTGCGGCATCAAGCAAGGCTTCTACGGTTGATGTTCTGCCATCTGTGCCGTACCTGGCCAACTTGCGTAATGCTTTAGGTCCTCCGATGTATGAAACTGTGCTTACTGCGGCGCGAGCGGCGGTTTCCGACAGAACTGAAGCGTCATCCGGGAGGAGATCGATGACCCGTTCGCCAGCGAGGGCTAATGAACGGGCCTCCAAAACGCTTCTAGGCGGTACAAGAATGGCTAGATTTTCGTCAATTCGGGTTAGCAACTCTGGTATGAGTGCGGTCGAAGTCTCGATACAAGCTGCGGCAAGTAACCGCAACCATCGTGCTTGTTTGCGACTTGCGTTCTCAGCTTTGTCCAGCAGGCCATTAATCAACCGGT
Organism: Catellatospora sp. NPDC049111; assembly: GCF_040648615.1. Classification (NCBI taxonomy): domain Bacteria; kingdom Bacillati; phylum Actinomycetota; class Actinomycetes; order Micromonosporales; family Micromonosporaceae; genus Catellatospora; species Catellatospora sp. NPDC049111. The sequence continues at coordinate 64,753 of NZ_JBEZEB010000030.1, forward strand.
GCCGGTACTCTGTGCTTGCGTGGCCGGCTGTCATAATGACTGTCTCTCGCCACATATCTCGACTAGCGTGTTGTATTAACATATCGATGTAGTTTTCCTCGGCGATCTCCTTGGCTGTCAAATATTCCTGAAAGGTGCGGTGAACAAAGGAGATACGGTCTTCTGCAATGTCCTTTAGGATGCCGCTGCGATCAAGTAGGTGCTCGAAGACGTCGTCTGCGGGTGCATCGACTTTCGGCATGGTCTTAAGCTTGCGCTCGACATGTGACTTTGCATGGTCTATGTCGAGTTCCGCGTGTCCGGCGATGCTCAGTCTCCATGCGAGATCTTGCAGGAGGGCCATGGAATACTGGGCGCCTAGGGCTATTCGGCGATAAGCCGGAACGCTACGTGCGGCATCACGCCGTTCGAGTAACATATCCAATGCGGCTCTATAAAGGCTAAGGCGATCATGTGGCAGGTCGTCGGACCGGTCGAGGTTGAGGGCACAGAGCATCGCGCACATAAGCGGATTCGTTGCCAAGCCGCGCAAATGATGGTTGGCATCCAGCCGAGCGAGTAAACGGCGTTCGTAACGCGGTAGGTCGTCTACCTCGCAGGGCAGATGGTGGGCCCCTTTGATCGCACGATGCCACCTATGGACAAATTCCGCGATGTCCGCTGGAGTCATCCGCTCCAGCATTAGTGCGGTAAATCCCTCATTCGTGAGCCACCGTGCTGGCGCTGCAGTGGGTCGAGACGTGACAACGACGACCACATCTGGATACTGGTCGAGGATTCTTCGTAGCCATCCTCGCACTGCAATGCGCTGGTTCTTGATAAGTTCGTCGACGCCGTCAACGAGCAAGATTGCGTGACCGTCCGAGAATAGACGATTTACGTAACCGTCGGGTAGATCCGATCCAAAGTTCGCTATATCTTCGCCCAGTTCGTTGCCAATGGCGGGAAGTGCGCGATCGGCATAGCTTCTGAGCTTGACCAGGAACGGTACCTTGCCGTTCCACGTACTCAGATTGCCTGTGAACTCGCGACGGGCAGCGGTGATTGCGAGCCATCGCAGCAATGTACTTTTTCCTGAACCAGCTTCGCCTCTAATTAGAATGCGATTGCTTTTGCTCAGGGCGGACTCGACTCGAAGTCCAGTCGTCTCCTCGTGCGCACCTTTCGTATTGCTGAGGAATGACTGATTTGTAGGGCGCCGGCGGGGGAATTTTCGCGTAATGGAATCTGGTCCAGAGACGGCCAAGTTTAGGTAAGCGATGCTTAGCGTCGTCTCTGGGCTGAAGTTGCGAACATCCACCCCGAACAGACCAAGGTGGTCGTAATGTGCAGAGATGAAGCTGATGTAGTGGTCCAGCGCCAGTTGTGGATCTTCAACGTGGATACTCTCGGCGGATCGTAATGGTGGCATCATTGACAGAAGAGCCGAGAGGTCTGCGGAAATCTGCGACAACCGTGCAAGTGTCTCCTGGCTCGCGCGGTTGTTGAAGGCCGGAAGGTGGCGAACGAGTTCTACATAACATCTAACGCAGTCTTGCAAAACGATCTCTGCCATCCGCGCGGCGCCTTCGCCGAGACCCGATGCGTCTATGTTCTTCGTTAACTCGGGCTTGAGAACTCGAATCAATGCAGATGGGTCTGCATTGGCTGCGAGTAGGGTTTTGTCACTCAGGGCGTCGCGATGTAACGTCTGGGAAACGACGTCAATTGCGGCGATGGCCTCGTTGCTGGGTATAGGTGTACCCTCGGCTTCGAATAGCTGCTCTATGCGCTCGGCAATGTCGGATGCCATGCTTTCGAGTTGTAGCTCTGCCTTGCGCCGTTGAAAACGGTCCCGGAATTGCATTGTGATCAGGTCGGAGAGTTGACTTGAGCTTTCTGTCCGGTCGCGTCGATGGCTGAGCCAGAGGGTTGCGGCTTGGCTGGCTACGGCTCGTGCAAGCCCGAGCGCAGCCGATTCCAATGCTGGCATGGTTTTGACCCCTCGGCTCATCTTCGGCTTCGGCTCATCGGAAGGTCAGATTACGCGCGCTTGGGCCATACATTGCGGCACCTATTTTGTCAGGTCTGCGACAGAGGGGCTCTGTGAATTATGGTCTGGCATATGCGCCAGGCGTAAACCAACAGCGGAAGCCGGCCATGTGCCAGTTGGCACGCTGGCCGGCTTCCGCCGGAGATCACTTGTTAGGCAGTCCTGAGACCGCGCTCGACTGCAGCGATGATCTGTGGGCGCATCTCCGCGGCGCTGATGATGGCGTCCACCGAGCCGACCTGCACGGCGCGCTGGATGCTGTGCACGCCGTCGAACTCGGCGGCGACCTCGCTCAGCTTCTCCGCCCGGACCGAGGCCCGCACGTCGAGCAGCTGCCCGACCAGGGCCGCCTTCTCGCCACCGGTCGCGGCGACGATGCGCGTCTCCAGGTCGACCACCCGCGGGTCCTTGGCGGTGCGGGCGTTGACGTCACCCGCGAACACCACGGCCGCGGCCGGCGCGCCGCCGAGCACGGAGGCGAACGAGCCCTCCAGCGCCAGCACCGTCATGTTCGGGTTGAGCGCCTTGGAGAACACCACGAACGCGCCGCCGTGGTAGCGGGAGATCACGCAGAACACGATCGGGCCGCGGAAGTTGACGATCGCCCGGCCGATCTCCGCGCCGTACTCCAGCTGCAGCTTGCGCATCGACTCCGGCGAGCCGTCGAACCCGGACAGGTTCGCCAGCACGACCAGCGGCCGGTTGCCGCTGGCGGCGTTGATGGCCCGCGCCGCCTTCTTCGACGACTGCGGGAACAGTGTGCCCGCGGTGTACGTGTCGGGGCCGTCGGTGGGCGGGAAGCCGCGCCGCGGCACCGACCTGGACTCGATGCCCAGCAGGCACACCGGGATGCCGCCCAGGTGCACGTCCTGCACGACCGTGGTCTCGGCGTCGGCCATGCCCGCCCAGCGCTCCAGGATTGCGTGGTCCTGGTCGGCCAGCGCGCGCATCAGCGTGCGGATGTCGAACGGCTTCTTGCGGTCGGGGTTGTGCTCCTTGGAGAAGATCTGCCCGACGGTGGTGAAGTCGCTGTCCGGCACCGAGTGCGGGAACGGCGAGATGTCGCGGTCGACCGGGTCGGTGGTGGCCGCCCGGCGCGGACCGGCCTCACCCGGCGCGATGTAGGTGTGCTCGTGGTGCGCCATCAGCACGCCCTGAGCGGCCCGCAGGTCCGGGGCCCAGTACTGGGCCTGGCCGTTGGGGCCCATGACCCGGTCGTAGCCGCCGATGCCGAAGTTGTCCTCGGCCGACACGCCGCCGGAGAAGTCCAGCGACTGCTTGCCGGTCAGCACCATCGCCGAGTCCGGGGTCATCACCAGGATGCCCTTGGTGTGCATGAGCATGGTGGCCTCGGCGTTCCAGTACGGCTGAGCGCCGACCGTGATACCCGCGACCACGATGTTGATCTCGCCGCCGTCCTGGGTGAACTCCACGATGCGCTTGAGCGCCGCGGCCACCCAGTCCATGTTCTCGGTGCCCGAGTCCATCGAGATCCGGGCGCCCGCCGACAGCGCGAACCAGTCGAGCGGCACCTGCATTCGCTCGGCCAGGTTCAGCGCCGCGATGATCCGCGCGCACTCCGGCTCCGACAGCGCGCCCAGCGCCTTGGTCGGGTCGCCGAGCAGCACCACCCGGGTGACGCCCTCGGGGTAGCGCTCGGTCGGCGTGCTGACCACACCGGCCACGATGCCCGCCTTGTTGCGCCCCTTCGGCCGCTCCACGGCGACCAGCTCACCCGTGTCGTCCAGGTCGTATTCGGTGAAGCTGCCCTCGCGGCCGGCCAGCAGGCCGGTCAGCTCGTACGGGTAGGTGGTGCCGCGGCGGCGGGCCGACAGCACCTTCTGCCGGTAGTCGTCCAGCGGCTCGATCGGCTCGGTCGTCGGCGCGGTCACCGACATGCGCATGCCCTGGTCGAAGGACACCTCGACCGCGACGTCGCTCATCTCGCCGGTGACCTGGTCACGCTGGCGGCCCAGGACGAGCACCTGCTCCAGGCCCGCCCCGGCGGTGCGCGGCAGCACGCGCTGGATGACCGTGTTCAGGTCCTCCATGGTCAGCTCGCTGTTCGGCCAGACGTACAGCGTGATGCGGTTGGTGTCGAGGCGCTTCTTGGCCGGTCGCCGCGCCTGCACCTTGCGGATCGCGTCGAGGCAGCCGTCGAGCATGCCCTCCAGGGCCGGCAGGGCCAGCACCCGGCCGTCCGCGTCGCGCAGCGGGGTCAGGTCGCGGACCTGCGCCATCGCGGCGAGGCGCTCGTCGGCCGGGTTGTCCGGGGCGACGCAGCGGAAGAGGTAGACCTCCTCATCGATCGACGGCAGGCGGGTCAGGTCGAAGTTGCGCAGCCGCGGCAGCTGCAGGCGCTCGGCGATCTGCGGGTGCAGCCCGCGCAGCACCCGGTCCTCGCCCTGGCCCGGCTTGAACGTGAAGTGGTGGTGCATCGCCGCGCCCGTCGGTCCGGCGACCGACACCGTCACCCGCCGCAGCACGTCGAGCAGCCCGGCGCGGTCGAGCACCTCGCGCAGCGTGGTCGCCATGGTGTCCGTGTCGGGCTGGTCGGCCCAGGTCAGGTAGACGTCGGCGAAGGACGCGCCGTCGGCCAGCCCGGCGGTTTTCTCCAGGGCCGCGGGCAGGTCGGCGTAGTCCGTCGCCGTCGAGATCAGCCGGAAGCGCTCGCCGTCGCGGTCGTACGCGGCGGTGAAGAACGGGTGCCCGGCGACCTCGATGCACTGCGTGTCGCTGATGCCGCGGTTGCCGTAGTAGCGGCGGCTGAGCACCTCCAGCATCGGCCCGTTGTCGGCGTTCGGCCGGCCGATGCGCTGCGCGAGCAGCCGCACCAGCGGCTCCGGCGAGGCGACCATCTTCGCGATGCGCTCGTCGCGGTCTGCCGCGTCCGGGTTCTGGTCGAGGTGGCGCAGGTGGTCGCGGACGTCGTTGTAGACCTCGGCGCGCTTGCGGCGCAGCATCGGCTGGGCGGCCCAGCGGAACACGATGCTGCGGGCGAGGTCGCCGACGACGGGGAAGCGGACCTGGGTCGCCCAGATCAGGTGCTCCAGCGCCTGGCCGACCGCGTCGCGCTGGGCCTCGGCCGGGATCGGCTCGGTCAGCCACTGCTGCAGCAGCGACACGATGACCGCGACGTCGGCCGAGGAGCGCTGCTGCGCCAGGAAGATCCGGAAGACGGCCTCTTCCAGCTGGGGTGTGCGGTCGAAGCCGTCGACGCCGTAGTGCGCGAGCACCCGGGCCAGCCGCTGGCGGAACGCGTCGGGCAGCCCGGCCCGGTCGACGTCCAGGCTCTGCAGGTACGCGTGGAAGAACTCGCGCGGGCTGTGCACCCGGGTGTCGGCGTGGGTCTCCTCGCCGGCCGGCCGGTTGCGGCTCAGCTCGGACAGGTCGGCGAACACCTGCAGCAGCTCGGTCTCGCCCTCGATCGGCACGCGGCCCAGTTCGGCCCGTCCGGCCAGGTACGCCGACAGCGCCCGGCGCTCGTCGCGCGGGTCGAGGTCGTAGCCGAGCAGCAGGCTGCGCAGGTCCGCCAGGCCGCGCGCGACCCGCGCCTCGGCGGTCAGGCCGGCCGGCTCGGGCGGCAGCTCCAGGTCCACGGTCTCGGTCGTGGCGGCCTCGGCCGCGCTGTCGTCGCCGACCGGCTCCAGCCGCATCAGCGGCGCGCCGGACTCGACCTGGCTGCCGACCGACACCGCGATCTCGCGCACCTTCGACTTGACCGGTGCGCGCAGCACGGTCTCCATCTTCATGCTCTCCAGCACGAGCACCGGCGCGCCGGCCTCGACCTCGTCGCCGACCTGCAGCGGGGTCGCGACCACCAGCGCCGGGGCGGGCGAGCGCAGCACGCCACCCTCGTCGCGGCTGACCCGGTGCGTGACGCCGTCGACCTCGACCAGGTGGATCGGGCCGTGGGTGTCGGTGACCAGCCGGAAGCGGCGGCCGTTGACCAGGACCCGGCCGGTGTGCTCGTCGAAGCGCTCCACCTCGACGTCGACGGTCGGGGCCTCGCCGATGCCGACCCGGAAGCGGTGCGGCCCGATCTGCGCGACGGACACCCGGTAGGCGGCGCCGCGCAGCTTGAGGTCGATGGGGCGGCCGCTCTTGTGCTGCACCTGCGGACGTCCGCCGTGCGCGGTGGACAGCAGCCGCTGCTGCTCGACGAGCGCCTCGTCCTCGTACGCCTCGATCGCTGCGGCGGCCAGCGCGATGCCGGAGTGCTTGGCCGAGACCAGGCGCCCCTGCGCGCGGACCCGGTCGATCCAGCCGGTGTCGGCGCTGCCGTCGATGACCTCGGGCTGGTCGAGCAGGTCGAGCAGGAAGCTCTTGTTGGTCGCGCCGCCCTCGATGATGACGGTGGTGTCGGCGACCGCGCGGCGCAGCCGGCCGAGCGCCTCCTCGCGGGTACGCCCGAACGCGATGATCTTGGCGATCATCGAGTCGAAGTCGGCGGGGATGACGTCCCCTTCGCTGACACCGGTGTCCACCCGCACGCCGGGACCTGCGGGCAGGGTCAGCCGCTCGATGCGGCCGGGGGAGGGGGCGAAGTCGCGGTCGGGGTCCTCAGCGTTGAGCCGGGCCTCCACCGCGTGGCCCACCTCGGTCGGGACCAGGTCGCCCAGCCGGCCGCCCGATGCCACGTGGATCTGGGCCTTGACCAGGTCGAAGTCGGTGGTCGCCTCCGTGATCGGGTGCTCCACCTGCAGGCGGGTGTTGACCTCCAGGAAGGCGAACAGCTTCTCGCCCGGGTGGTACAGGAACTCCACCGTGCCCGCGCCGCGGTAGTTCACCGCCAGCGCCAGCCGCTCGGCCGCCGCCTTGACCTCGGCCACCTGCTCGGGGGCGAGCACCGGCGAGGCGGACTCCTCGATGACCTTCTGGTTGCGCCGCTGCACGGAGCAGTCGCGCACGCCCAGCGCCCACGCGGTGCCCTGGCCGTCGGCGATCACCTGTACCTCGACGTGCCGGGCACCGGTGACCAGCCGCTCCAGGAACACGATGCCGCTGCCGAAGGCGCGCTTGGCCTCCAGGCTGGTGCGCTCGTACGCGTCGGCCAGCTCCTCGTCGCTGCGCACCACGCGGATGCCGCGCCCGCCACCGCCGGCGGTGGCCTTGAGCATCAGGGGGTAGCCGATCTCGGCCGCCGAGCGGGTGGCCGCCTCCAGGCTCTCCACCGCGCCGCGGCTCCACGGCGCGACCGGCACGCCGACCTCTTCGGCGATCAGCTTCGAGCCGATCTTGTCACCGAGCTTGCGCATCGCGTCGGCGCTCGGGCCGATGAAGGTGACGCCGATCTTCTCGCACAGCTCGGCGAACGCGGGGTCCTCCGCGACGAAGCCCCAGCCCACCCATGCGGCGTCGGCCTGCATCTCGACCAGGGCGCGCTCCAGCACGGCGTGGTCGAGGTAGGGGCGCGCGGACGCGGGGCCGAGGCAGTAGCTGTCGTCGGCCTCGCGGACGAAGGTCGCGGTGCGTTCCGCTTCGGTGTAGAGCGCGATGGTCTCGATCGGCGGGGCGCCGGACTCTGCGTTGATCTCGCGGACGGCGTGGATCAGCCGCATGGCGGCCTCACCCCGGTTGACGATGGCGATGCGATTGAACACCGAATAAGCCTTCCAAAGAACCGAACGAAGAACCCCATGGGGTGGGTCCCCGTCAACAACCTTTGCAGCTACTGAGCGGTAGCAAACCGTTGTACTGGTCAGGGGACGACAGCTAATTTTGTGGAGAACCACCAAAACCAGATGGCGCTCTATTGGACATCCTGGCGCATTTCCGGACAAGATCAGGTGTCGTCCGGCGCCAGCGACGGCTCGTCCGGGGCGGACAGGCTGAACACCGCTCCGGCCACCGCCGCGCTGGCGGCGATCTTGGCTTCCAGCGCCCGCAGCCGCACCGCCACCTGCGACTCGGTGTCGTCGCCGGTGAGGTCGACGTCGCCGACCACCGAGATCATGCGTGGTCCCACCACCTCCAGCCGCAGGTAGGTCACCCGGGAGACCTCGGGCATGGCCAGCATCGACCGCAGCACCGCGGTGCGCACCCGCGGGTCGGCCTCCTCCCCGACGAGGAACCGGCGGTTGCGGTTGATGAGGACCGCCGCGACCACCACGAGCAGGACCCCGACCAGGATCGACCCGACGGCGTCCGGCACGGCCGAGCCGGTCAGCTGGTGCGCGGCCAGCCCCGCGGTCGCCAGCACCAGGCCGGTCAGGGCAGCGGCGTCCTCGGCGAACACGGCCCGCAGTGCCGGATCGGAGGTGGCCAGCACGTGCTCGATGAGATCGCGCTGCATCACCCTGGCGTCCGCGCCGGCCTGGCGCACCGACTGCACGAACGACACGCCCTCCAGCAGGAACGACAGGGCCAGCACGACGTACCCGAGGAGGAAGTCGTCGGCCGGGGTCGGGTTGCGCAACTGGCCGACGCCGTGCGTGATCGAGAACGCGCCACCGGCCACGAACAGCCCCACCGCCGCGAACAGCGACCAGACGTACGCCTCGCGGCCGTGTCCGAGCGGGTGCTGCCGGTCGGCCGGGCGGGCGGCGCGGCGGTTGGCCACGACCAGGAACACCTCGTTGCCGGTGTCCGCCCACGAGTGCGCCGCCTCCGCGGTCAGCGACGCCGAACTCGTGATCAGCGCGGCGGCCGTCTTGGCGACCGCGATCAGCAGGTTGGCCCCGAACGCCACGAACACCGTGCGGAAGCTGTCGGCTCCGCGCGTGTCACCGGGCAACAGGAAGGCGAACCCGCCCGGCGCACCGTCGCCTGCGGATTCCTGCGATGGGCCGGTGCGGCCCGGTCGATTCATCGATCGCCACCTGCGCGGGTGATCATCTGCTTCCTGCCGGTCGTCTCCGCCTCCGACCATATCCGCCGCCGACGAAACCGGCCCGTTCCGGTGTGGATCGACAGAGCCCATTTTTTCACCTTTAGGCATATAGAGCGGTCGTAGTACTGCAAATAACTCATGATGGACAGGACACTCGATAGCCTGGTCGACACGCCTCGCCGACAGGACGGGAGGGGACTGGCCGATGACCTCATCGCCTGACGGGCGGCCGTCTGCGCCGGCGCGGCAGGGGCTCGTGCTCGCCGCGCTGATCATGGTGGCAGCGGTGGCCAATCTCAACCTGGCCGTCGCCAACGTGGCGCTGCCCGACATCGGCCGGGCCTTCGACTCCTCGCAGACGGCGCTCAACCTCATCGCGGTCGCGTACTCGCTGGGCCTGGCCTGCTCCGTGCTCTACCTGGGCGCGCTGGGCGACCGGTACGGGCGCAAGCTCATGCTGGTGCTGGGCATCCTGCTGTCGGTGCCCGCGTGCCTGCTCGCCGCGTACGCCCCCACGGATACCGTCCTGATCGTCGCCCGGTTCATCGGCGGGCTGTCCGCGGGCATGGCCTACCCGACCACCCTCGCGCTCATCGCCGCGCTGTGGTCGGGACCGGCCCGCACCCACGCCATCGCGCTCTGGTCGGCGGTCGGCGGCGCGATCGCCTCGCTGGGGCCACTGGCCGCGGGATTCGCCCTGGAGCGCTTCTGGTGGGGCTCGGTCTTCCTGATCACCCTGCCGCTGGCAGCGATCGCGCTGGTCATGGCCCTGGTGCTGGTACCCGCGCACGTGCACGAGACCACCGAACCGGTCGACAACCTCGGCGGCATCCTGTCGGTGATCCTGGTCGGCGCGGCGATCCTGGCCATCAACTTCGCGCCCGTGCCGAACTCCGGCGCGCTCGTCGCGGGCCTGACCGTGCTCGCGCTGGCCGCGGTCGTCGCGTTCGTGCTGCGCGAGCGCCGCGCCGCGAACCCGCTCTACCACCTGGGCATCGCCTCCCGGCGGGTGTTCTGGGTCGCGGCCTGCGCCGGCATCATCGTGTTCGGGTCGCTGATGGGCGCGATGTTCATCGGCCAGCAGTTCCTGCAGAACGTGCTCGGCTACACCACCGTGCAGGCCGGCCTGGCGATCCTGCCCTCGGCGATCCTGATGGTGCTCATCGCGCCGCGGTCGGCGAAGCTGGTCGAGTCGCACGGGGCCAGGTTCACGCTGCTCACCGGATACGTCTTCGTGCTGCTCGGGTTCCTGACCATGCTGCTGCTGTGGCGGGAGGGCATCGGCTACTGGCAGGTCGGCCTCGGCTACGCCTTCATCGGCGCGGGCGTCGGGTTCGCGGGCACGCCCGCCTCACACTCGCTGACCGGGGCGGTCCCGGTGACCCGGGCCGGCATGGCCTCCGGCACCGCCGACCTGCAACGCGACCTCGGCGGCGCGGTCATGCAGTCGATCTTCGGGGCGCTGCTGACCGCCGGGTACGCCACCGCCGCCGCGGCCGCCGTCACCGCAGCCCCGCCCAATCCGGAGATCACCGCCAACGTGCAGACCCAGCTCACCAAGTCGTTCTCCAGCGCCGCCACCACCGCCGAGCAGTACCCGCAGTACGCAACGCAGATCATCGCCGGGGCGAAGGAGGCGTTCCTGCAGGGCGACCGGTGGGCCTACCTGGCCGGCATCGTCGCGGTGCTGATCGGCGCGGCCATCGTGTACGCGTTCTTCCCTCGCAAACAGCAGGAGCAGCGGCTGCTCGACGAGTACGCGGCCACCGACGCGGGCAGTTGACGGGCGGGCGGGCCCATGGAGATGATCCACGTCCGGGCGGTGAGCCCGCCGGATCTCAGCGACCGGCTTGTCGGCGTGCTGGCCGCCGATCCGGCCGTTGTCAACCTGGTCGTGCTGCCCGGGGCGGCCCGCAACCCCGACGGCGACGCCGTCGAGTGCGACCTGCTCACCGGCGCGGCCAACCGGGTCCTGCGCAGCTTTCGCGACCTGGGCGTCGACCGGCGCGGCTCGGTCGTCATCGAACACGTCGAGCTGGCCCTGTCCGAGCGGGCCGCGCAGGCCGAGACCCGGCGGCTCGGCGCGCTCGCGCGGGCGCCGGTGTGGGACGAGGTCCAGTCCCGCATCCGGGCCGGGGCCTTCTACACGCCGAGCTTTTATCTCTTCCTGGCCGTCGCGGGCGTCATCGGCGCGGTTGGCATCCTCACCAACTCGCAGATTTTGATCGTCGGGGCGATGGTCGTGGGACCCGAGTACGCGGCCGTCGTCAGCGTCGCCGCGGGGCTGGACCGCCATGCGTGGGCCCCGGTCCGCAAAGGGCTGTCCGCGCTGGTCGGAGGTTTCGCGCTGGCCTGCCTGGCGGCGTACGGGTTCGGCCTCGTCGTCCGTGGCACGGGCCGGACGCCGCCCGCCTTCGAGCTGGGGCTGCGGCCGGTGTCCCACCTGATCGACTCGCCGAACTTCTTCTCGCTGGTCGTCGCGGTGCTGGCGGGTGTTGTCGGGGTGGTGGCGCTCACCGAGGCGCGGTTCAGCACCATGCTCGGCGTCTTCATCTCGGTCACCACGATCCCGGCCGCGTCCGACATCGGCGTGGCCTGCGCGTACGCGTTGTGGCGCGAAGCCCGGGGTTCCCTGCTGCAACTGCTGCTCAACATCGTGGTGCTGATCGTGGTCGGCTTGCTCACGCTGCGCGTACAGCGGTTCGTCTGGCGCCGGGTGGCGCAGCGGCGCGACCGTGCGGAGCCCGCCACACCGAACGGGTGAACCGTCCAGAGCGCACACACCGGTGAGATGGGACAAAACCGGAAGCCAGCAGGCGGGGGCCGTCGGTAGCCTGGCCCCATGCCCCCACGCCTCCCACACCCCGATCCCGGCATTGCGGATACCAGAGGCCCCGTGCGGTACCTGTGGTGGCTGGTCCGCAGCCAGTGGCCGCGCGCCCTGCGCGGCAGCCTCGTCGGCACGGCGTGGATGATCGGGCTGGCCGTGCGGCCGTGGCTGATCGCGCGGGCGATCGACGACGGGCTGCGCACGGGTGACACCGGGGCGCTGCTGACCTGGGTCGCCGCGATCGTGGTCGCCGGAGTGGTCGTCGCCTGGCTGGGCATCATGCGGCACCGGACGATGACCTTCCTGCGCGAGGACGCCACGGCCCGCTCCTCGCAGGTGGTGCTGCACCACATCGCCCGGCTCGGCGCGGTGCTGCCCCGCACGGTCGCATCGGGCGAGATCGCGACGGTGTGCGGCACGGACGTGTCGCAGGCCTCGTGGGCGCTGACGATGACGGGGCCGGGCGTGGGCGCGGTCCTGTCCTACGCCATCGCGGCGGTCGTGCTGTGGTCGGTCGACCCGATGCTGGCCCTGTTCGTACTGCTCGGCGTGCCCACCGTCGCGCTCGCGGTGGGGCCGCTGCTCAACCGGCTGCAGGGCGTCGACACCGCGTACCGGCACGAGCTCGGAATCCTGACCACCCGGGCCGGTGACATCGTGTCCGGGCTGCGGGTGCTGGCCGGGGTCGGCGGCCGCGACCTGTTCGCCCGCCGGTACGCGGCCCGGTCGCAGAGCCTGCTCCAGCGGGGCTACCGGGTCGGCTCGATCATGAGCTGGGTGCAGGCGCTGACCGCGGGCATCCCCGCCCTGTTCCTGGCCGCGACCGTCTGGCTGGCGGCGCGTCTGGCGACCGAGGGGCAGATCACCGTCGGGGAGATGGTCGCCGTCTACGGATACACCGCGGTCCTGTCGGTGCCGGTCTGGTTCCTGCTCGAAGGCGGCTTCATGACCGTGCGCGGCATCGTCGCGGCCCGCCGGATCATCGCGGTGCTGCGCATCGAGCCCGCAGCCGCCGCGTCCGGCACCGCCCCCGCGGGCCCCGCCGAGTTGCACGATCCGCAGTCAGGGCTGACCGTCCCGGTCGGCCGCATGCTCGGTGTCGCGGCCGAGGACCCCGCGGACGCCATCGCGCTCGCCGACCGGCTCGGCCGCTACGTGCCCAGCGACGTGACCTGGGGCGGGCTGCCGATCACCGGAGTCGACACGGAGCAGGTCCGGGCCCGCATCCTCGTCGCCGACCACGACTCGTACCTGTTCCCGGGCCCGCTGCGCGACGTGCTGCGCGGCCGCGGCGACGCCACCGACGCGCAGCTCGCCGCCGCGATCCGGACCGCCTCCGCCGACGACGTCGTGGAGTCGCTGCCTGGCGGGCTCGCCGCGCCGATCGAGGCCCGCGGCCGCAACCTCTCCGGCGGCCAGCGCCAGCGGGTACGCCTGGCCCAGCACCTGCTCGCCGAACCCGATGTGCTGATCCTCGTCGACCCGACCTCGGCCGTCGACTCGCACACCGAGGCCCGCATCGCCGACCGGCTGCACGAGCACCGCGCCGGCCGGACCACCGTCGTCATCGCGACGTCGCCGCTGCTGCTGGACCGCACCGACCTCGTGGCGTTCGTCCGCGACGGGCGGGTCGCCGCCGTCGGCCGGCACGACGAGCTGCTGGAGACCGAACCCGGCTACCGGGCGCTGGTGGCCCGTGACGCCGACGAGCCGGAGACCGACGCCGCCAGGGAAGTGGGAGCAGCGCGATGACCGAGACCACCGCCGTCGCCTCGGCGATGAAGGCACTGCCCGTCGCGGACCGGGCGACCGTGCGCCGCTCGGTCGCCGAGCTGGCGCGCGCCGAGAGGCGGTCGCTGATCCTCGCGCTCGTGCTGCACGTGGCCGCCGCGATCGCCGGGCTCGCCTCGCCGTGGCTGGTGGGGCGGATCGTCGACCGGGTCACCGCCGGCGCACCGGCCTCCGCCGTGGACATGTTCGCCGTGGCCATCGCCGGGTGCGTGCTGGCGCAGATCCTGCTGTCGCGCACCGCGCAGAACGTCGGCAACCGGTTCGGCGAGCGGGCCAACGCCCGGCTGCGCGAGGACTTCGTCGCGCGTACGCTGCGCCTGCCCATCGCCGTGGTCGAGCGGGCGGGCACCGGCGACCTGGCCACCCGCAGCTCCGTCGACGTCGCCACGGTCGGCAACGCCGTCCGCCAGGTCGTGCCGACGGTGCTGATCTCGATCATCCAGCTGCTGCTGGTCGTCGCGGCCGCGTTCCTGCTGCATCCGCTGCTCGGCGTGCTCATCCTTGCCGGAGCGCCGACGACCCTGGCCGTCGCCCGCTGGTACCTGCGCCGCGCTCCGCAGGCATACCTGGCCGAGGGCGAGGCCGCCTCGGAGCTGACGGAGTCGATGACGGCCACCGCCGAGGGCGCGCGGACCGTGCAGGCCCTGCGGCTGACCGAGCAGCGGAGCCGCGAGGGCACCGCGCGCATCGCCCGGCAGTGGACGACCCGCCGGACCACGCTGGCGCTGCGCAGCGTGTTCTTCCCCGTCGTCGAGTTCGGATACGCGCTGCCCGCCGCGGCGATGCTGCTCGCGGGCGGATTCTTCCTGGCCAACGGCTGGGTCAGCCTCGGTGCGGTGGTGGCGGCCACGCTCTACGCCCAGCAGTCGATCGAGCCGGTCGACCGGATCATGATCTTCCTGGAGCAGGCGCAGCGGGGGTTCGCCTCGCTCGCCCGTGTCCTCGGCATCGGCCTGGTCGCGCCCGAACCCCGCGGCGTCGCCACGGCCCCGCCCGGTCAGCGGCTCGTGGTCCGCGGCGTGCGGTTCCGCTACGCCGGCGGCCACGACGTGCTGCACGGCATCGACCTGGAGGTGCGCCCCGGCGAGCGGCTCGCCGTCGTCGGCCCCTCCGGCGCGGGCAAGTCGACGCTGGCCCGCCTGCTCGCCGGGATCGACGCGCCCCGCGAAGGCACCGTCAGCCTCGGCGGGGTCGCGGTGACCGACCTCGACCCCGCCGAACGCCGCCGCCGCATCGCGCTGGTCACCCAGGAGCACCACGTCTTCATCGGCACGCTGCGTGACAACCTCGCCTTCGCCGCGCCCGGCGCGACCGACGACGACATGCTCGCCGCGCTCGTCGCCGTGGGCGCGGACTGGTACGCCGACCTGCCCGACGGACTGGACACCGAACTCGGCGACGGCGCGCGGGCGCTGAACCCGGCCGACGCGCAGCAGGTGGCCCTGGCCCGGCTGGTGCTCGCCGATCCGCACACGCTGATCCTCGACGAGGCGACGGCGGCGCTGGACCCGACGACCGCCCGCCGCACCGAACGCTCCCTCGGCGCGGTCCTGCACGGACGGACCGTGATCGCCATCGCGCACCGGCTCTACACGGCACACGACGCCGACCGGGTCGCCGTCCTGGCCGACGGCCGGATCACCGAGCTGGGCAGCCACGACGAGCTGGTCCGCGCGGACGGGGCGTACGCGGCGCTGTGGCGCTCCTGGCACGGCGACAAGGCCTGAGGTCTGCCCGGCTTGACTTTGTTCAGTCGCCATCGCAATGTGGGAGCGCTTCCATCGACGAAGCCGAACACACTCCAGGAGGCACGCCCATGTCTCGACCCCGCCCTGTCCATGACACTCCACTCGCGACGCACGACGCACGACCGCGTATCACCCGCTCCGTCCTCGCCACGCTGTCCGCGCTCGTGGTCCTGCTCGCCGTCGCCGTGGCCGGCGCGGCTCCCGCGCAGGCCGCGACCCCGATCCGGATCATGCCGCTCGGCGACTCCATCACGGGCGGGCCCGGCTGCTGGCGCGCCGTGCTCTGGGATCGCCTGCAACGCAGCGGTTTCACCGACATCGACTTCGTCGGCACCCAGGCCGGCGGCGGCTGCAACCTCGCGAGCTGGGACGGCGACAACGAAGGCCACGGCGGATACCGTGCCACCGGCATCGCCGACCAGAACCAGCTGCCCGGATGGCTGGCCGCCACCCACCCCGACATCGTGCTCGTGCACCTGGGCACCAACGACATCTGGAACAACACCCCCACGGCGACGATCCTGGCCGCGTACGGCAAGCTCGTCGACCAGATGCGGACGAGCAACCCGGCCACGAAGATCCTGGTGGCCCAGATCATCCCGATGACGCCCAGCGGCTGCTCCTGGTGCCCGTCCGGCGTCGCCGCACTGAACAGCGCCATCCCTGGGTGGGCCGCGAGCCGGACGACCGCCCAGTCGCCGATCACCGTCGTGGACCAGTTCACCGGCTTCGACACCGCCGCCGACACCAGCGACGGCGTGCACCCGGACGACTCGGGCTTTCAGAAGATGTCCGACCGCTGGTATCCCGCGCTGACCCCGCTGCTCGGCGGGAGCACGCCGGGCGACACCACCCCGCCGAGCACCCCGACCGGGTTCGCCGCGACCGTCGACTGCGGTCTGCGAGTCACCCTGACCTGGACCGCGTCCACCGACAACGTCGCGGTCACCGGCTACGACGTGTTCCGCTCGGCCAACGGCGCGGCGTTCACCTCGATCGGCACGACCACCGCGACGTCGTTCCCGGACATGTTGAACGGCCTGTACCAGTACCAGGTCCGAGCCCGGGACGCAGCCGGCAACACCTCCGCCTTCACCACCCCGGTCAGCGTGGTGCCCCCGCCGTGCCCGCCCCAGGACACGCAATCGCCGACCACGCCCGGCACGCCGACCACGTCGGCGACGACCGCGACGACCGCCACCCTGACCTGGCCGGCGTCCACCGACAACGTCGGCGTCACCGGGTACGACGTCTATCGGGCACCGGGGGCCGGCGGTAGCTTCGCCTCGGTCGGCACGTCGACCACGACCGGTTTCACCGACACCGGCCTGACCGCGGCGACCACGTACCGGTACCAGGTCCGTGCGCGAGACGCCGCGGGCAACACGTCCGCTTTCTCGGCCGCGGCCACGGTCCGCAC
Source organism: Catellatospora sp. NPDC049111 (assembly GCF_040648615.1). Taxonomy (NCBI): domain Bacteria; kingdom Bacillati; phylum Actinomycetota; class Actinomycetes; order Micromonosporales; family Micromonosporaceae; genus Catellatospora; species Catellatospora sp. NPDC049111. Next base: position 81,406 of record NZ_JBEZEB010000030.1, read on the forward strand.
CGTGGGCGGCACTGCGGGCTGCTCGGCGACGCTGACCCTGCAGACGGGGTGGGGTGGCGGTTACGTCATGCAGCCCAACACCGTCACCAACACGGGCACGGCGGCCATCAGCGGGTGGACGGTCACCTTCACCCTGCCGGCCGGACACGTCCTCACCGGATCCTGGAACGCGACCGTGACCGTGAGCGGCCAGAGCGTCACAGCTCGCGGGATCACCGGCCAGAACGCCTCCCTGATCGCGGGTGGCAGCACCACCTGGGGCTTCCAGGCCTCCCGGCCCGCCGGTGACACCACGGTGCCCTCGGCGGCCACCTGCACCGGGTCCTGACGGACAGACGCGGCGGAGGGGTGGGCGCCTGCCCCTCCGCCACGGCCGGTCCAAGCGCCCTGCACGTTGGCGATCGACCATTGTCGACGGGGCTTTCCCTGCGGGCGTGACGGTGTAACGTCTACCCGCCGCGCCCGCGGCGATGATCGTGACGGGGGACGTGCCATGGCCGAGGAGACCGCGATCCTGTGCAGCTGCTGCGGTGAGCCGCTGCCGCCGGGCAACCTCGCGTGGGACCTGGAGATGCCGGATCCGGTCGCCTACCTGGACGACGACGACCGGGCGCAGCGCACCCTGTTCGAGTCGGAGCAGGTCTTCAACATCGCGGGCCTGGGCGCCTTCATCCGGGTGATCCTGCCTGTGGCGGTCGAGCACGACCGCACCGCGACCTTCGGGGTATGGCTGTGCGTCCCCGACGCCAAGGAGTGGACCCGGATCAACGAGGCGGCCAGGAAGGGCGGCTCGGCCTGGGCGGGCACCACCTTCGAAGGGCGGTTGGCCACCGCGCTCCAGCCCTGGCCGGACGTCTTCGGCGCGTGGACCCGCGCGGTCGTGCCCGGCCCGGACCAGGTGCCCCGCCTGGTGCACAGCCATGACCCGCTGCTGGCGCGGGTGCTGACCGAGCGGTGGCCCGAGGAGCTGATCCGCGCCCGCGGCCGGCACGCGGTCCGGCCGCTGAGCGGCGGCCCGACCCCGAATCCGTACCGGCGCTCGCTCTGGTCGCGGCTGAGCGGCCGCTGACCCGGACCGTCGCGGCCGGACTCGTCGCCCCGACGTGACCAAGAACGCGCCCCGAACGCGATCCCGGTAACACCGCCGTGCCGCGCGACCGCGCAAGATTGAGGCATGACCAGCAGCAACGGCGCCGTACCGGTGACCATCGCCATCACGCGCCGGGCCGACCCCAGCCACGCCCGCGAGATGATCGCGTGGATGCGGGCGGGCACGACCCTCGCCGAGGAGTTCCCCGGGTTCCTCGGGGCGGGGTGGGTGCGGCCGGGGCCGGGCTCCGTCGACTGGCACATGCTGTACCGGTTCGCCGACGCCGACGCGCTGCGCGCCTGGGAGGAGTCGGCGCAGCGGCAGTGGTGGCTGTCGTCGGCCCAGGGCATCGTCGAGCACGCCCGCACCGAGCGGCGTACGGGCATCGAGGGCTGGTTCGACCCGCCGCAGGAGCACAGCGTCGAGGAGGCGCGTACGCCCGCCCCGCCGCGCTGGAAGCAGGCGGTCACCATCTGGCTGGTGTTCTTCCCGCTCAGCCTGCTGGCCAACGCCGTGGTGGTGCGCTACCTGGCCGGGGCCCCGCTGGTGGTGCGCACGCTGATCAGCACGCTGTGCCTGACCCCCCTGATGACCTACCTGATGCTGCCGTGGATCACCCGGCGGCTGGAGTGGTGGCTGCACGGCCGCCCCGCCCCCTGGCGCACGGCCTCATCCGGTCGCTGAGCCTTCCCCCGCGCCCAGCCCAAAGGAAGGGCACCTTCTTAACGGACGTCCGTGTAGAAGGTGCCCTTCCTTCGTTTGTCGGCGGCGCGGCGGGGCGGAAATCGGTCGCGTGGTGGGGCGGATTGTGGTTACGTGGTCGGCGGCAGACTTTCCACGGACGAGGAGCGGGACATGCGAGCGACGGTCGGTTCTTTCGAAGCTCTCCTGCCCGTTCGTTCGAAGGACTTGACGTTTGTCGCTCCGCACGCTCAATCTCGGGATCTTGGCCCATGTCGACGCCGGTAAGACGTCACTGACCGAGCGGCTGCTCTACGCGGCCGGGGTCATCGACACGGTCGGCAGTGTCGACACCGGCACGACGCAGACCGATTCGCTGGCGTTGGAACGCCAGCGCGGCATCACCATCCGCTCGGCCGTGGCGTCGCTGCGTATCGCGGACACGGTGGTCAACATCATTGACACGCCGGGTCACCCGGACTTCATCGCCGAGGTGGACCGTGTCCTGGGCGTGCTCGACGGCGCGGTGCTCGTCGTGTCCGCCGTGGAGGGAGTGCAGCCGCAGACCCGGCTGCTCATGCGCGCGCTGCGGCGGCTCGCCGTACCCACGCTGATCTTCATTAACAAGATCGACCGGGGTGGCGCCGACGCCGGCCGCACGCTCGCGGACCTGGTGCGCCGCCTCGAGGTGAAGGCCGCGCCGATGACCCGCGTCCGGTGGCCCGGCGAACGGCGCGCACAGGCCGAACCGGACAGCCGGGCCCTGGCCGACGTGCTCACCGGCGAGAGCGAGGCGCTGCTCGCCGCGTACGTCGCCGACGAGTCCTGCCTGACGCCGCGGCGGCTGCGCGCCGAACTGGCCGCGCAGACGGCCCGGTGCGCGGTGCACCCGGTCTTCGCCGGCTCGGCGATGACGGGCGCGGGCGTGGACGCCCTGATGGCGGGCCTGACGGAGCTGCTGCCCGCGTCGGCCGGCGACCCCGCCGCGCCCCCGAGCGGGCGGATCTTCAAGATTGAACGCGGCCCGGCGGGGGAGAAGGTCGCCTACGTGCGCCTGTTCGACGGGACCTTGCACCTGCGGGACCATCCGACCGGCGGCCGGGACCGGATCACCGGGCTGCACATGCTGGCGCAGGGCGACTGGACCCCGCACGACAGCGTCACCGCGGGCGGGATCGCGGCGCTGCGCGGCCTGGCCACCGTGCGGGTCGGCGACGCCGTCGGCGCGGCGCACGGCCTGGCCGCACACCACTTCGCCCCGCCCATGCTGGAGGCGCTGGTGGTGCCCGCCGACCCCGCCGACGGCGCTCGCCTGCGCTCGGCGCTGGCACAGCTCGCCGAGCAGGACCCGCTGATCGACGTACGGGCCGACGAGCACCTCGGCACCGCCGTGTCGCTCTACGGCGAGGTGCAGAAGGAGGTCATCCAGGCCACCCTGGCCGCCGAGTTCGGCATCGACGCGCACTTTCGGGAGACGACGACGCTGTGCGTCGAGCGGCCCGCCGGGATCGGGGAGGCGGTGGAGCGGCTCAACACACCGTCCAATCCGTACCAGGCCACCATCGGGCTGAGGGTCGAACCCGCGACGCCGGGTTCGGGGGTCCAGGTGCTGGTGCCGGTGGACTACCGGTACGCGCCGCTGTACGTGTACCGCACCCTCGACCTGTTCAAGCAGGCCATGGACGAGTACGTGCGCGACGCGCTGCGCGCGGGCCCGCGCGGCTGGCCGGTGACCGACTGCGTGGTGACCATGACCGAGTCGCGGTACAGCGTCGCGGACGGGCCGCCGTCGCTGCGCGGGCCGGACAGCACGTCCGCGGACTTCCGCAAGCTGACCCCGCTGGTGCTGGCGCAGGCGCTGGCCGCGTCCGGCACCATCGTGTGCGAGCCGCTGGCCCGGGTGACCCTCGACCTCCCGGCCTGGGCGCTCGGGCCGGTCCTGAGCCTGCTCAGCAGGTTGCGGGCGGCTGTGGGCGACCAGGTCGCGCGCGGCGACGAGATGACGCTCGTCGCGACGCTGACCGCCGCCGACGCGCAGGAGCTGCACCGGGTGCTGCCGGAGGCGACCGGCGGCGAAGGCGTGCTGGAGTCGGCGTTCGCGGGTTACCGGCCGGTCCGCGCGGCGACGTCCGGCAGGCGACGGCGATGACCGGATGGGCGGCCTCGGCCGCACCGCGCGGTATGTCGCATTCCGGGCCGGGGCCGCGTCGGATAGCCATTCCCGCAGCCGATCCGCCACTTAACATCAGCGGAGAGGTGAAAGACATGACGACCACGCCATCGCGATAGGGCGACCATGACCGAGCCGGTGCACCTGCAGGCGTTCGACGGGGCGAGCGAGTGGCTGAACATCGCGCCGCTCGACCGCCCGGAGCTGCGCGGCCGGGCCGTGCTGGTCGACTTCTGGACGCTGACGTGCATCAACTGGCTGCGCGCCCAGCCGTACGTGCGTGCCTGGTCGCAGGCCTACCGCGACGACGGCCTGCTCGTCGTCGGCGTGCACACGCCGGAGTTCACGTTCGAGCGCGACAGCGGCCGGGTCCGGCAGGCCGTGGCGGCGCGGGAGATCGACTATCCGGTCGCGGTCGACAACGACTACGCCGTCTGGCGGGCGTTCGACAACCACTACTGGCCCGCGCTCTACTTCCTCGACGCCGCCGGCGTGGTCCGCGACCAGCACTTCGGCGAGGGCCGCTACGAGCGCTCCGAGCAGGTCCTCCAGCGGCTGCTCGGGGTGGAGCGGGCGCTGGTCTCCACCCACGTCGAAGGCGACGGCGTGGAGGCCGAGGCGGACTGGACGCACCTGCGCTCGCCCGAGACGTATCTGGGCTACGCGCGCGGCGAGAACTTCGCCTCGCGGGGCGGGATCGCGTTCGACGAGCCGCGATCCTATGAACTGCCCGCAGAGCTGCGCCTCAACCACTGGGCGCTCGCCGGCGAGTGGACGGCCGAACGCGAGAGCGTCGTGCACGCCCGCGCCGGGGGCACCCTGGCCTGCCGGTTCCATGCGCGCGACGCGCACCTGGTCCTGTCCCCGGGCGAGCGCGGCCCGATGGCGTTCCGGGTACTCGTGGACGGCCGCCCGCCGGGGCGTTCGCACGGCGTGGACGTCGACGAGAACGGCGCGGGCGTGCTCGATGAAGGACGGCTCTACCAGCTCGTACGCGAACGCGGCGACGTCCGCGAGCGCACCGTGGAGATCACGTTCGCCGAGCCCGGCGCCGAGGCGTACGCGTTCACGTTCGGGTGATCACAGGAGGTCAGCATGAACAGCGCGCAGCCAGACCGGCCGACCGACGCCGTCGTCCCGCCGGCCGTGGACATGAAGGTCGAGGTCGTCGTCCTCCCGGTGGCCGACGTCGACCGCGCCCTGAACTTCTACCGCGGCCTGGGCTGGCGTCTCGACGCGGATTACGAGGCCGGGCCGAGGTTCCGGATCGTGCAGCTGACGCCGCCCGGGTCGGCGTGTTCGGTCCATCTGGGCCGGGGGCTCACCCCGGCAGCGCCGGGCACGGTCCAGGGCACCTACCTCGTCGTCGACGACCTCGACCGGGCCCGCGCGGATCTGCTCGGCAGGGGAGTCGAGGTGAGCCCGGTGTTCCACAACACCTATGACAACGGCTTCCCGGAGCGGGTGGACGGCCGGGCCCCCGATGGCCGCAGTTACGCCTCGTTCGCCACGTTCACCGACCCGGACGGCAACGGATGGCTGATGCAGGAGGTCAAGGAGCGGGCACCGGGGCGGTGACCGGGCGGCACACCTGGTGGGAACGACGCGGGTTTCCGCAACTCCGGCGGCGATGGCACGAGCTCGCCTGGCCGACCCGGGTCGGCCCGCGGCTGGCGGTGGCGTTCCTGCTGGTCGGCTCGCTGCTGCCGCTGATCGGACTGATCGCCGAACGCGAGCAGCGCATCGCTGCCGCGCGGGACGCCCAGGCCGAGGCCCAGCAGCTGGCCGGGGTGATCGCCGCGAACATAGGCGACGGTGCGCAGGGCCGTAGCCAGCTCGACCCCGCCGCCGTACAGCCCTACCTCGACAACCTCAAACGCCAGACCGGCGGCGAGGTGGAGATCGTCGACCTGCGGCGCGGCAGCCTCGCCGACACGATGCCCGCCGGGACGCCGGGGCTGCGCGCCGACCCCGACGGCCAGATCGCCGCCACGCTGCGCGACGGGCTGATCCGCAACGTCAGCCGCGGGGACGGGGGATCGGCGGTCAAGGTGATGGTCGTCCCGATCCGTGGTTCCGACGACGGCATCGTCGGGGCCCTGCTGCTCGACTACACCGATCTTCACGAGCAGGTGCTGTCCGCCGGTGCGCACAGCCGCCGGCTGACGATCGGGGCGGGTCTGACCGGCATGGTGGTGGCGCTCGGGCTGGGCTGGGTGTTCTCGCGCGGCCTGGTCCATGATGTCCGCCGCCTCACGCAGGCGGCTGCCAGGTACGCCGAGGGCGACTACGCCATCCGGGCGGAGGTGAACTCCCGCGGTGAGCTGCGGGAACTGGCCGAGGCGCTGAACACGATGGCCGGACGCATCGCGCAGCGCAGGGCGGAGCTGGTCGACTTGGCCACGACCGACCCGCTGACCGGGCTGCCCAACCGCCGCGCGCTGCGCGCCGGCATGGCTCGCGAGCTGGACCACGCCCGCCTTCGCGGGGCGCCGTTCTCGCTGATCCTGCTGGACCTCGACCATTTCAAGGCGGTCAACGACGAGTACGGGCACCTCGCCGGTGATCTGGTGCTGCGCGAAGTCGGCAAGATCCTCCAGGGGCAGGTGCGCTCCACCGATCTGGCCGGCCGGCACGGCGGGGAGGAGTTCGCGGTGCTGCTGCCCGACACCGGCCGCGACGCGGCCCTGCGCACCGCCGAGCGGGTGCGGGCGGCACTGTCGCACACCCCGATCGAGTTTCAGGGCCACACGGTCCGGGTCACGGCGAGCCTGGGCGTGGTCACGTATCCCGAGGACGGCCTGACCGGCGAGGAGCTGGTACGCCGCGCCGACGTCGCGCTCTACGCCGCCAAACGGGCCGGCCGCGACCGCGTGCACAGCCCGCCCACCGCTTGACCCGGCACACCGGCGCAGCCCGGCCGATCGCCGTACGCTGGTTACCGGCGGGTCACCTGCGTCGCCCGCAGCCTGCCCGGGCCTGGACGCCGGTTTCCGCGCCGTTCGTGTGCTGTCGTCACGAAACGCGGATCCGTGATGGTCAACGGGGCCGCACGGTGAATCGGGGGTGTGCCGATGACGTTGTTCGGCCGTGAGCCGCAGGTGCTGTCGCTGCAGGCAGCGGCCGAGGAGGCCGTCGCCGGCCGGGGCTCAGCGACCTTGGTCGAGGGCGAGGCGGGCATCGGCAAGTCGGCGCTGCTGGACGTGGTCGCGGCATACTGCGACCGGTTGGGGATGCGGGTGCTGCGCGCGACGGGCGAGCAGCTGGAACAGGACCTGCCGTTCGCGGTCGCCGGGGCGTGCCTGGACGTGCTGACGACCGGGGGCCAGGCGAACCAGGCCCGGGTCGCGGCGCTGCTGCGGGGCGAGGGCGCGGACCGGCAGCCCGGCGCGGCCGGTCACGACTTCGTCGTCACCGAGGCGATGCTCGACCTGGTCGACGACTGGTGTGCCGCCGGTCCGGTGGCCGTGCTCGTCGACGACGTCCAGTGGGCCGACGCGCAGAGCATCGTGGTCCTGCACCGGCTGTGCCGCGGCATAGCGCAGTACCCGCTGCTGTTGGTGCTGGCCGCGGCCCCGGAGCCGCGCGGCGAGGCGATGCGCTTGCTGGTGCGCAGCATGGCCGCCAAGGGCGCGCACCGCATGACCCTGCCGCCGCTGGACCCGCAGGCGGTCGCCGAGCTGGTCGAGGCGACCGTCGGCGCGCCGACCGGGCCGCAGCTGGCGAACCTGGTCGCTGCCGCGCAAGGCCATCCCCTCTACCTGTCCGAGCTGGTGGCGGGCCTGTCCCGGGACGGCGCGCTGCGGATCAGCCAGGGGCGGGCGGAGACCGACCACGAGACGCCCCCCGCGGAATCGCTACAAGCGATGATCATGTCGCGGCTGGGCCCGCTGCCACCGCAGACCCAGGCCGTGCTGCAGCGCGCCGCCGTGCTCGGCGGGAACGTGGACCTGCCGCTGCTGGCCGCGGTGTTGGAGACCCCGGTGCTGGAGCTGGCCGAGGCGTTCACCGCGGCGGCCGGCGCGGGACTGCTCGTCGAAACCGACACCGGGCTGCAGTTCCGCCACGATCTGATCCGGCAGGGGCTCGCCCGGCAGGCCCCGTCCTCGGTGCATGGCGTGCTGCACCAGCGAGCCGCCCAGGCGCTGATGGACCGGGGCGCCGACGTCGAGCGGATCGCCGAGCACCTCGCCCAGCTCGACCATGCCGAACACGGGCAGTGGCTGATGACGGCGGCGCCACAGCTGACCGTACGCGCCCCGGACCTGGCGGTGACCCTGCTGCGTGCCGCCGCGGCCGCGGCCCCCGACGACAGGGCCGCGACCAGCCTGAACCTCGCGCTGATCCGGGCGCTGCTGTGGGCCGGCCAGACCGACGACGCCGAGCAGGTCCTGCACGACCAGCTCGCCGCCTTCCAGTCGCCGGCCACCCGGACGCAGCTGCTCGAACTGCGCATGGACGGCTACTTCCGCCAGGGGCGGCTGCAGCAGGCCGCGGCCGCGGGTGAGGACGCGGCCCGGCTGGCGCCGGCGCACCCCGGCCGCCTGTACGGCTTCGCCGCCGTGTGCCGGCTGCTGATCGGCGAGTTCGACACCGCCGACCGGCTGGCGGGCGATGCGCTGCGCACCGGCCTGGCGACCGGCGACGCCGTCGCGCAGGCGTACGGCCACAACACCCTCGCGGTGCTCCGGTTCTCGCAGAGCCGGGTGCTGGAGGCGCTCGACCTCAACACCGACGCGATGACCGCGCTCGACCACGGCGACGCCACGATGATCGTGGACCCGCTCGTGGTCCGGGCGATGTGCCTGTTCGCGCTGGACCGCCCGGCCGAACTGGACCTGGTTCTCGACGCCGCCATGCGGCGCAACCGCGACACGGGTGGGGTCTATCTGACCAGCGCGCAACTGCTGCGCGCCAACGTGCTGTTCCTGCGCGGACGCTGGGACGACGCGCTGGCCGAGATCCGCGCCGCCCTGGACTGCCCCGACCCGATGCATCAGGCCCCGGCGCTGCGGGGCCTTGCCGCACTGGTCGCCATGCACCGCGGCCAGGCGCGCACCCTCGATCCGGAACTGGACGAACTGGCGACCGCCAGGGTGCTGGAGGCACCGTTCACGGCCCCGCTGCGCTGGGCCCAGGCCCTGGCGGAGGAGAACGAGGCGGGTCCTGGCGCGGCCCTCGACATCCTGTTTCCGATCTGGGAGCAGCCGCCGACCTTCAGCCCTCGCTGCATCGGCTACCGCCTGTGCGCGGACCTGGCCCGGCTGGCGTACGCAGCGGGTGACACCGGCCGCCTGCGGGTGCTCGCCGACACCACGGCCGATCTGCTGAGCCGGCAGGCCATCGACAGCGTCGAGGGCACCGCCGCGTTCTGCGCCGGGCTGCTGCACGAAGACCCTGCGCAGCTGCTGGCCGCGGCGGCGTGGTTCGCGCAGACCGGCTGGCCGATGCACGAGGGCTACGCCCGCGAACACGCGGCCGTGCTGCTCGCCGCGGCCGGCCGCCTCCAGCCGGCCCGGGACGAGCTGGCGGCGGCGGTGGCGCTCTACACCGACCTGGAAGCCCAGCGCGACATCGACCGGGCCCGCGCCCGCGCGCGGCAGGCAGGGCTCAGGCAGGGTGTACGCGGTACGCGCGGCCGCCCGAAGCACGGCTGGGCCGCCCTGAGCGACACCGAGCACAAGGTCGCGCTCGCCGTCGCGGAGGGCCGGTCCAATCCCGACATCGCGGCGCAGATGTTCCTGTCGCCCCGCACCGTACAGTCGCACGTGTCCAGCATCCTGGCCAAACTCGGGCTGCGCTCCCGGGTCGAGATCGCGGTCAGCGCGTCCACGGTGGAGGATCGCGCGGCGGCGGCCGGCTAGCACACCGGCCGAGCCGGTCGCCGGTGTGGGCCCCGGCGGCCGTCGCGGTGGCTGCCCGTAAGGTGGCGCCCATGTCATTTCCGCTCACCGGTGCGGTCCGTCCGATCCGGACGTGCACCCGCCGGTCGACGACCCGGATCGGGGCATGAGCCAGCTTCTCGTACGCACCGCGTCGGCTGACGCCGACGTCGCGCCCGCACCCGCACCGCCCTCCGGGATCACGGCCTGGTGCGCCAGGGTCGCCGCCTCCCGCGGCTTCGAGATCACGATCGTGTCGGCGATCGCGGCCAACGCCGTCATCCTCGGCCTGGAGACCTATCCCGAGCTGCGGTCGGCCGGCTGGCTGACCGTGCTGGAGTGGCTGTTCCGGGCGGTGTTCGTCGTCGAGATCGCGATCCGAATGCTCAGCTACGGCAGGCGTCCGCTGGACTTCTTCCGGCACGGCTGGAACGTCTTCGACCTCGCGGTGGTCGCCGCGGCGTTCGTCCCGGGCCTGCACGGCGACTCGGCGATCCTGCGGGTCATCCGGATCGCGCGGGTGGTGCGGCTGATGCGCTTCATGCCGGGCCTGCGCACCATCGTCACCGCGCTGCTGCGCAGCCTGCCGGGTGTGGGCGGCTTCCTGGCGCTGGCGGTGGTCGTGCTCTACGTCTACGGCATGGCCGGCTGGCTGGTCTTCGCCGAGCACCAGCCCGAGCAGTACGGCACCATCGGCAGCGCCGTGCTCACCCTGTTCGTGCTGCTGTCGCTGGAGAACCTGCCCGACCTCATCGAGCAGGGCATGGCGCTGTCGCCGTGGACGCTCGTCTTCTACATCAGCTACGTGCTCATCACCGCGAACCTGCTGGTCAACATCCTGGTCGGCGTGATCATCAACTCGATGGAGGAGGCCCGCCGCCTGGAGCAGGCCGAGCCGCTCACGCCACCCGCGGGCGGCGGCGCGGAACTGGGCGAGGTCGACCGGCTCGCGGTCGGCAGGCGTCTCGACGATCTGCGCACCCTGCTCGACGAGCTGGAGCGCGACCTGCGGGTGGACCGGGACCAGACCCGGCGCTGACGGCGGCCGCGGCACCGAAATTCTTTCGCGGGTATCGATCGACCGTCTTGACACCATGAATGTTATCGCTAACATTCTCCTAACACGGGCTTAACCTTCCCGTGTGGTACGGGAAACACCGCGCCCGCACCTGCAGTTGACCAGGCTCGACTCTGGATCCCCGGCGGACACCAGGGTTTCCCGAGGCGCGGGTGTGACCGTTCACAGCCGCCTGCCGCGCGGCGCCCTGCCGTGCCCGGCGCGGATCCGCCCGACTGCAGCGATGCCGGTGGCGCGTGCCGCCATGCCGTCGTGCGCTGAAGTCCGGACCCGTTCAGCAGGCCCGCACTGACGTTCCGAGGAGGAACGAATGACACAACGGTTGCGGCGGCTCGGGCTCGGCGGACTCACCGCCACCCTGCTGCTTTCCCTCGGTCTCACCACGCTGCCGTCGCCCGCGGCGGCCGCCGAGACCTACGCGGCGTACCTCATGGCCCACTTCACCGGCGAGAGCGCCAGCGGTGAGCAGATCTACTTCTCCACCAGCACCGACGGTCTGCGCTGGACCGACCTCAACTACTCCCAACCGGTGCTGCGCTCCAACGTCGGCGAACTCGGCGTACGCGACCCCAGCATCGTGCGCTCCCCGGCCGGTGACAGGTTCTTCCTGCTCGCCACCGACCTGCGCATCGCCAGCGGCAAGGGCTGGGACGCCGCCCAGCACGCCGGCAGCACGTCGCTGGTCGTGTGGGAGTCCACCGACCTGGTGACCTGGTCCGCGCCGCGGCTGGTCGACGTGGCCGGGGGCATCAGCGGTGCGGGCTGCGCATGGGCGCCGGAGGCGATCTGGGACCCGGCCGCCGGGAACTACCTCGTCTACTGGGCGACCATCTCGCCGCGCAACGGCGTGGACAAGGCCCGCATCTGGTACTCCCGGACCACCGACTTCCGCACCTTCACCGCCGCGCAGCCGTACATCGACCGGCCCGGCAGCCAGGGCATCATCGACACCCAGATCCTGGAGATCCCCGGCAGCGTCGGCGGGTACCGCTACATCCGCGCGTCCGGCGACGGGCAGATCTCGATCGAGGGCAGCAACCAGCTGCTCAGCGGCTGGACCAGGCTCGGCGACATCTCCCACCTCGGTATGACCGGCGCGCAGGTCGAGGGACCGATCCTGCACCAGTACAACGGCCGCAACGAGTGGGGCCTGTGGGTCGACCAGTACGCCAGCGGTCGCGGCTACCTTCCGCTGACCTCGACCAACCTTGCCGCCACCAGCACCTACCGGGTCCGCGCGGCCTCCGAGTACTCGCTCGGCGCGAGCCACAAGCGGCACGGCTCCATCGTCGGCATCACCCAGGCGCAGTACGACCGCCTGCGCGCCAGGTGGGGCAGCGGCACCGCGCGGCGGGTGCAGTCGTTCAACTTCACCGACCGGTACGTGCGCCACGCCAACTTCGACGCGCGCATCGACCCGAACGTCAGCCCGCTCGCCGACTCGCAGTGGCGGCTCGTGCCGGGGCTGGCGAACTCGGCCTCCGGCTACGTGTCGTTCGAGTCGGTGAACTTCCCGGGCTACTACCTGCGGCACAGCAACTACGACTTCGCCCTGGTCCGCGGCGACGGCTCGGCCCAGTTCGCCGCGGACGCCACGTTCCGGCAGGTCGCCGGGCTGGCGGACTCGTCGGCGGTGTCGTACCAGTCCTACAACAACACCAGCCGCTATATCCGCCACTACAACTACCTGCTCCGCCTCGACCCGATCAGCACCGCCACCGAACGCTCCGACGCGACCTTCCGCCTCATCACCAGCTGATCCGTGATGTGCCCCGGGCAGCCGTGTCCGGGGCACACCCGTTCCCGAGAGCGAGGCCCCGTGACAACCTCCCCCCATGGCAGGCGCAGGGTGATCTCCCGAGCGCTGACCGTCTGCCTGACCGCGTCTCTGCTGACCGTGGCGGGCGGCGAACCGGCGACGGCCGCCGAGATCCCGACCGGCGCGCGGTCGCTGCAGTCGGTCAACCTCCCCGGTTCCTACGTCCGGCACAGCGACTACCTCGGCAGCGTCGCCGCGGTCACTTCGGGCAGTTCGGCGTTGGCCAAGAGCGATGCGACCTTCACCGTGACGCCCGCGCTGGCCGGCGGCGCGGGCTGCGTGTCGTTCCAGGCGGCCAACGGCATGTGGCTGCGGCACCGGGACTACCGCATCCGGCTGGAGGCCAACAGCGGCAGCACCACGTTCCTGGCGGACGCGAGCTTCTGCGTGCGGGACGGCTCGGCCACCGGTTCGGTGCGCCTGGAGTCGGCCAACTTCCCGGGCCGCTACCTGCGCCACCGCAACAACGAGCTCTGGATCGACCCGTCGACGACCAACCCCGGCACCTTCGCGGCGGACAGCTCGTTCCAGGTCACCGCGCCGTGGGTGGCCGGGCGGCGCAGCCCCGTCATCAAGGGCCTGTACGGCGACCCGAACATCGCCTACCTCAACGGCCGCTACTACGTCTATCCGACCACCGACGGCTACAGCGGCTGGAGTTCGACCAGGTTCAAGGCGTTCTCCTCCACCGACCTGCTCACCTGGACCGACCACGGCACGATCCTGGACCTCGGACCCCAGATCAGCTGGTCGGACAGCCGGGCCTGGGCGCCGACGATCGCCTACCGCAACGGCCGGTACTACTTCTACTTCTGCGCCGACACCAACATCGGCGTGGCGACCTCGACCAGCCCCACCGGCCCGTTCACCGACCCGCTCGGGCGGCCGCTGGTGGCCGCCGGGTTCCGCAGCGGCCAGATGATCGACCCGCACGTCTTCACCGACGACGACGGCCAGTCGTACCTGTACTGGGGCAACGGCTACGCGTACGGGGTGCGCCTCAACGCGGACATGATCTCCTTCGACGCGGCGCAGGTGCGGACGTTCAGCCTGCCGAACTTCCGGGAGGCCCCGTTCGCGTTCAAACGCAACGGCGTCTACTACCTGTCGTACTCGGTCGACGACACCCGCTCGGAGAACTACCACGTCGAGTACGCCACCGCGACGTCCCCCTTCGGCCCGTGGACCCACCGCGGCACCATCCTGTCCAAGAACCTCAGCCTCGGCGTCAAGGGCCCCGGCCACCACTCCGTCGTCAAGGCCCCGACCACCGACACCTGGTACATCGCCTACCACCGCTTCGCCATCCCCGCCGGCGACGGCATGAACCGCGAGGTGACTGTCGACCCGATGCGCTTCAACACCGACGGCACCATCGCCCCCGTCGTCCCCACCCTCTGACCGAAAGCGAAGGAAGGGCACCTTCTTATCGCTATGCGTTGTAGAAGGTGCCCTTCCTTCGCTTTTCAGCGGGGCGGCTGCGGGTGAGGGAGGAGCGGCGCACGAACAGCTCCGGGGCGATGAGGACGCGCTGGGAGGGGCGGCGTTCGCCGTCGAGCAGGCGGGACACCATCAGCTCGACCGCGACGCGGCCGACGTGCGTCTTCGCGGGGCGCACCGCCGACAGCGAGGGCTCGGCGAGGTGGGCCACCTCGTCGTCGTAGGAGACCATGGCGAGGTCGTCGGGGATGCTGACGCCCTTCTCCGCGCAGTACTGGGCGACCGAGATCGCGTCGGGGTCGCTGTGCACGATCAGCGCGGTGACCTGGGCGCGCCGGCACTCGCCGAGCACGTTGTGGATGATCTGCCGGTGGCCGGGGGTGGTCAGCGCGACCGACTCGCGCACCACGATGGCATCCGAGATGCCCAGGTCGGCGCAGGCGACCCGCCAGCCCTGCAGCAGGTACGCCGAGGTGGGGCTGCCCTTGGACAGCAGCAGCGCGATCCGCCGGTGCCCGTGCTGGTGCAGGTGGTGCACGGCCATCTCCATGCCCAGCGAGTGATCGCTGCGTACGCACTCGATCTGCCGCGGCGTCGAGGTCCACCGGTCGGGCTGGCGCTCCACCAGGATCGTCGGCACCGGCAGGCGGCCGATCCAGTCGACCATCTCGTGCGCCCGCTCGCCGTCCAGGCTCGGCGCGAGCAGCAGGCCCTGCACCTGGCCGGCCTCGACGAGCCGGCTGATCTGGCGGCGGTCCTCGTCCGGCTCGTAACTCGAACCGCGCAGCTGCAGGTTCACCCCGAGGGCGGCCGCCGCCGCACGTGCCCCGCTGACGATGAGCGGCCAGTAGAAGTCGAGCGACGGCACGACCATGCCGATGGTGAACCGGTCGCGCGCCTGCCGGGGCCGGTTCGCGCGGCTGATGGGGGTGGGCAGGGTCGCGCCACCGTGCACCTTCGTCACCAGGTTGCGCCTGGCCAGGGAGTCGATGTCACGGCGGATGGTGAGCTCGCTGACGGCCAGCTCGCGGGCGAGGTCGCGCACCCGCACGGCACCGTGCCTGCGCAACTCGTCGAGGAGCAGTTCCTGCCGCTGGACGCCGAAGAGTCGCTGCGTCGTCATGGGCGCCTCCTGCGCCGGATGGGTCGGCCCGGGTCGCCCCGGCGGAGCGCGCGACAAGGCGGCGCTGACCGGTGCCTTTCGTCGGCATCGTCAGCTTGTCGAGCGGTCCTGACCGTAACAGATCTTTCCCCGAAAAAATCGACGAAGTTCGCACCGCGGCCGACGTTCGTTTGTGTACGACCGTGAACGACTGCCACCGAACTGTGGGGAAACCGGACCCGTCCGATTACGAAGATGTCACCGACGTGTCACCGCTATCCGAGGGAAAGGACGCGAGATGAGAAGGAGTGGACGGCTCACGGCCCTGACGGTGGCCGCGATCGTGGCGTCGCTGGGCGTGGCGGTCCCGCCGGCGCAGGCGGCACCCGTCACCGTCACCAACGGCACCCAGTTCACCGACACCGGCGGCAACGTCGTGCACGCGCACGGCGGCGGGGTCCTCAAGGTCGGCGCTTACTATTACTGGTTCGGGGAGAGCCGCAACGCCGACAACACGTTCAAGGCGGTGGCCGCCTACCGCTCCACCGACCTGCGCACCTGGGAGTTTCGCAACAACGTGCTGACCCAGTCGTCGGCGGCCGAACTCGGCGTCGCGAACATCGAGCGCCCGAAGGTGATCTACAACGCCGCCACCGGCAAGTACGTGATGTGGATGCACAAGGAGAACGGCTCGGACTACGGCGAGGCGAGGGCGGCGGTCGCCCTCGGGGACACCGTCGACGGCAGCTACACCTACCAGGGCAGCTTCCGGCCGCTCGGCCACATGTCCCGGGACATCACCATCTACAACGACAACGGCACGGCGTACATGCTCTCGGCCGCCGACGAGAATCGTGACCTGCACATCTACCGGCTGACCGCCGACTACCTCGGCATCGGGTCTCTGGTGGGCAACTTCTGGAACGACGCGGCCCGGGAGGCGCCCGCGCTGTTCAAGCGGGGGAGCACCTACTTCCTGATCACCTCGGGGCTGACCGGCTGGTCGCCGAACCAGGCCAAGTACGCCACCGCGTCGAGCATCACCGGCCCGTGGAGCGGCTGGACCAACGTCGGCGATTCGACGACGTTCCGGTCCCAGTCGACGTTCGTGCTGACGATCCAGGGCACCGCCGCGACCAGTTACCTGTACATGGGGGACCGTTGGGCGGGCGCGTGGGGCGGGCCGGTCGGCGACTCCCAGTACGTCTGGCTGCCGATCGCCTTCCCGAGCGCCACGACGATGAGCCTGAGCTGGTATCCGCAGGTCACCATCGACGCGGCCGCGGGCACCGTCACCGGCGTCGCGCCGCCCTACTACCGGGTGAGCAACCGCAACAGCGGCAAGGTGATCGACGTGGTGAACCAGTCGACGGCCAACAACGCCGAGGTCAAGCAGTGGACCTGGAACGGCGGCGGCAACCAGAAGTGGGAGTTCGCCGACGCCGGCAGTGGGTACTTCCGCATCGTCAACCAGAACAGCGGCAAGTGCCTGGACGTGGCGAGCGCGTCGACGGCCGACGGGGCCAACGTCATCCAGTACGCCTGTGGCAGCGGCACGAACCAGCAGTGGCAGTGGCAGGCCGTCGGCAGCTATTTCCGGATCGTCGCCCGGCACAGCGGCAAGTGCCTCGACGTGGTGAGCTCCGGCACCGGCGACGGGGCCGACATCCAGCAGTACACCTGCGGCACCGGCAACAACCAGCAGTGGAGCCGGTCCACCGCCTGATCCACGCCGGGTCGAGTGCCCGCGCCCGGCGGGCGCTCGACCCGGCATCGGCCACACCACCTCCGACGTGGACATGTTTAACCGGCAGGATCGGCGGCTATCCCTCGGCAACAGTCGCCACGCGACAGGCTTGAGACCGAGGGGCCCCTGTGTATCTGTTCGACGCCGACAGTGTCGTGGTCAGCACGGCCGCTGAGCTCCTGCGCACCCATCACCCCGTCTCGGTGGAGGACCAGTCCTGCGCCAACTGCGGTGAGCCGGCACCGTGTGAGGCCTCGGTGAACGCCCGGCAGATCCAGGCGGCGGCCAGCCTCGGGGCCGAGTCGGCCGACGGCCGGTTCGCCTGACCGGCTCTGGCGGCCGGATCGACGTTAACGCCGCCAGAGGCCGGGTAGATCAGTGCGGTGACAGATCAACCCGTGGTGCTCGGCCGGCGCTACCGGCTCGTCGAGCCTGTCGGCGCCGGTGGCATGGCGGTCGTGTGGCGCGCCTACGACCAGGTCCTGCACCGTACCGTCGCGGTCAAGATGCTCTCCCCGCGGCTGGTCGCGCAGCCGGACAACCTGCGCCTGCTGCGGGCCGAGGCGCTCGCCGTCGCGGGCCTGAGCCATCCGCGCATCACCAGCGTCTACGACTACGGCCAGCAGCGGCTCGACGGCCACGAGCAGCCGTACCTGGTCATGGAGCTGGTGGACGGCGTCACCCTGCGGCAGACGCTGCGAGAGGCCGCCACCGGCCTCGGCTGGCAGGCCACCCTCTCGATCACCGCGCAGGTCGCCGCGGCCCTGGCCGCAGCCCACGCGCGCGGCATCGTCCACCGCGACGTCACCCCCGCCAACATCATGCTGACCGCGGCCGGGGTCAAGGTGCTCGACTTCGGTATCTGCGTCCTGGCCGGCTTCGACGACGGCCAGGAGGACGAACTGGTCGGGACCGTCGACTACATCGCACCGGAACGGGTAACCGGGCGCAGCGCGGTGACCCCGGCCAGCGACGTCTACTCGCTCGGCATGGTCATGTACCGGTGCCTGTCGGGGCACCTGCCATGGGAGCCGACCACCCCGACGCGGCGGCTGCGCCAGCACGTGTTCAGCCCACCGGACGTTCTGCCACCCGTGCCAGGCATGCCGCCGGCGATCAGAGAACTGTGCCTGAGCTGCCTCGCCAAGAACCCCGACGATCGGCCCACCGCCGCCGAGCTGGTCGCCGGCCTGGAACAGTGGAGCGTTCCCGAGCCTCGCCTCGCGCAGGCGGCTGACGAGCGGACGCACACCCGCCTGCTGGCGTTGCCCGCCGAACTGACCCGGCGCGACCCGAACCCGGTCACCGACGTGGCCGGCCGGGTGGCCGCAGCCGTGCGGACCATGCCGCGCCGCCGCCGAGCGGGACTGTCGGCCGGGGCACTCGCCGTCACCGGCCTGGTAGGCGTGCTGGTGCTGAACGCGGGCCCGGACGTGGCCGACGCCACCCAGACAACCCCGCCGGCGCAGTCATGCCACGTCAGCCTGCAGATACACACGGCCGGAACCGAGTACACCGCATCGCTCGCCGTCGGCGCGTCAGGCCGCCGCCCGCAGCGGTGGCAGCTCACCTTCACGGTCCCCGACGGCTGGCGGGTCGGCGGTGTCCGTGCGGGGGAGGTCCGCCAGGACGGCCCGCGCGTGGTCGTCACCGGCCGCACCGCGCTCGTCGCGGGCAGCCCGTCCGCCGTCGCGCTCGCGGGCACGGCAAGAGCGTCGGCCGGCCTGCCCGCCCGGTTCGAGCTGGACGGCACGGCCTGCCAGAGCAATGTGGACGTGATCAGTGGTGCATCGGCTCCGGCCGCGGTCCAGGCGACCCCGGAAGCGCACCGCCCCGCCGCCGAACCCGAGCCGCACGGCGGCAAACCGAAGCCGCCGAAGAAGCCGAAGCCCTACGGCCTGTTTCATAACTCGGTGGAGTTGTGAGACAGCGCCCTTCTCGGGCGTCCGCTCCTCGCCCCGCGTGGGGTGGGTGCGGTTCCCGCGTCGTCGGGGCTGGTTTCGCCTGCGCGTGTGCGCGGGCCAGGGCCTTCCCCTCGGCGGGCGTTGGTGACCGGGCCCCCTGCGTGGAGGTCCCGGATCTGGGCGTGGTGCTGCTCGGCCCAGATGGCGAGGTTGACCGCGGCGTTGAGGTCCCGGTCGGCCTGATACCCGCACGAGCCGCAGATGAACGTGCGCTGATGCAGAGGCATCGCGGGGGCGACGGTCCGGCATGGGGCGCAGGTCTTGGTCGACGGGTACCAGCGGTCGACCGGGGTCAGCTGGCCGCCGCGCCACTGCTG
>NZ_JBEZEB010000031.1:0-92916 GCF_040648615.1 Catellatospora sp. NPDC049111
CACGCGGCAACGACCAGCGGCGCGCTGCGGTCGCCGCGTGCGGCGTCCGACACGTGATCACGGAGTGGCAGCGGCGGCTGGCTAGCAGGCTCGCGGTCAGGGCCAGCGCGAGGGTGAGCGGCTGCAGGTGGCGCACCTGTTCATGCTCGCAACGCAGCTGCACCGGAAATGTGCGTTTGGCGGTAACCGCCCGGTTGAAACCCGATATTGGAAAGATGAGCGGCGTGAGCGAGCGCAGCACCCATGTGGTCGTCATCGGCGGCGGGTTCGCCGGCGTCGCGTGCGCCAGGACCCTGACCGGCCAGCCCGACATCCGGGTGACCCTGCTGGACCGCAACGGCTACCACCAGTTCCAGCCGCTGCTGTACCAGGTCGCGACCGCCGAACTCGACCCCGCCGACGTGTCCTACGACCTCGCGGAGATGTTCGCCGACCACGACAACGTGCAGGTCCGCACCGCCGACGTCATCGCCGTCGACCCGCAGACCCACACCGTGTCGCTGGCCGACGGCGACACCGTCGCCGGCGACGTGCTGGTGCTGGCCGCGGGCGCGCAGGCCAACTTCTTCGGCGTGCCCGGCGCCGCCCAGCACACGTTCCCGCTGTACACCCTCGATGACGCCCTCCGGCTGCGCGAACGGCTGCGGTCGGTCTACCAGGAGGCGGCCGCCGAAGGACCGGCCAGCGCCGGCGAGATCACGTTCGTGGTCGTCGGGGGCGGCCCGACCGGTGTGGAGACGGCCGGGGCGCTGGCCGAACTCGTCGGCACGATCCTGCCCCGCCAGTTCGAGAAGCTCGCGCTGATCCGATCCCGGGTCGTGCTCGTCGACCACGGCCACGCCGTGCTGGGCCCGTTCGGCCCGGACGCGCAGGCCTACGCCGCGCAGCAGCTGCAACGCCGGGGCGTACGGCTGCGCCTGGGCGTCACCGCGACCGAGGTCGCCCCCGACCACGTCATCCTCGACGACGGCACCACCGTGCCGACAAGGGCCGTCATCTGGGGCGGCGGCGTGTCCGCGGCACCGCTGGTCGGCGAGTGCGGCATGGCCACCGGCCGCGGCGGGCGCATCGACGTACGCCCCGATCTGACCGTCGACGGCTACCCGGGTGTCTACGCCGCCGGTGACGCCGCGAACATCCCCGGCGCCGACGGGCTGCCGCTGCCGCAGCTCGCGTCGGTGGCGCAGCAGGCCGGCCGGGTCGTCGGGTTCAACATCATCGCCGAGGCGAACGGGCGGCCACGCAGCGCGTTCGCGTACCACGACAAGGGCATCATGGCGATGATCGGCCGGGACGCGGCCGTCGCCGAACTCGGCGCCCGCCACCACGAGCTGCACGGCAGGATCGCGTTCGCGGCATGGCTGGGCATCCACGCGTACCTGATGGCCGACGCGAAAGCCGAGACCAACGCCTTCATCACCTGGGCCGAGGAGTTCTACCTGCACCCCGGCCACTGCCCGGAGCGGCTGCTCGTCCCGCCCGTCACCGCATCTGCCGCCAGGAGCGCGTCATGACCTCACCCGCCACACCCGCGCCCGCCGACGTGTTCGTCATCTTCGGCATCACCGGCGACCTGGCCAAGGTGATGACGTTCCGGTCGCTGTACCGGCTGGACCGCCGCGGCCTGCTCGACTGCCCGATCATCGGCGTCGCCGGGCAGGACTGGACCGTCGAGCAGCTGCGCGACCACGCCCGCGAGTGCATCGCCGGCACCGGCGAACCCGTCGACGACGCGGTGTTCGCGCGGTTCGCGGCGCGGCTGTCGTACGTGTCGGGCGACTTCACCGACGCCGGCCTGTACCAGCGGGTCGCCGCGGCGGTCGGCGACGCCAAGGCCCCGGTGTCGTACCTGGAGATCCCGCCGTCGCTGTTCGCGGCCGTCGTCAAGGGCCTGTCCGAGGCCGGGCTGGTGCGCGGCGGGCGGGTCGTGGTCGAGAAGCCGTTCGGCCACGACCTGGCCTCGGCCCGGGAACTGGCCGACCAGCTGCACCAGTACCTCGACGAGTCGCAGCTGTTCCGCATCGACCATTTCCTCGGCAAGATGGGCACCGAGGAGCTGGTTTACCTGCGGTTCGCCAACACGATGCTGGAACCGGTGTGGAACCGCTCCTACGTCGACAGCGTGCAGATCACCATGGCCGAGAGCTTCGGCGTGGCCGACCGCGGCCACTTCTACGACCCGGTCGGCGCGCTGCGCGACGTCGTCGTCAACCACCTCATGCAGGTCCTGGCCGGCGGGGCGATGGAGCCACCGGCCGGACGGCGTCCCGACGCGGTCAAGAACGCCAGCAACGCGCTGTGGAGCGCCGTGCTCGACGCCGACCCAGCGAACTACGTGCGCGGCCAGTACGACGGCTACTCCGCCATCGACGGCGTGAAGCCCGGCTCGACGACCGAGACGTACGCCGCCCTGAAACTGGAGATCGACAACTGGCGCTGGTCCGGGGTGCCGTTCTTCATCCGCACCGGCAAGTGCCTGCCGGTGACCCAGACCGAGTTCCGGGTCGTGTTCAAGCGCCCGCCGCGCCTGGGCCTGCCCGCGCTGGCCGGGAAGATCCCCGAACCGGACCAGTTCGTCATCAAGCTCGACCCGACCACCGGGGCACGGCTGCGCTTGGACGCCCGCCGCGCCGATGCCGACGGGCCCGAGCCGATCACCCTGGACATGGAGTTCGCGGCTGAGGGCGGCGAAGGCCCTACGCCGTACGAGGTGCTGCTGCACGCCGCGCTGCTCGGCGACGCGAACCGGTTCACCCGCCAGGACGGCGTCGAGGAGTGCTGGCGTATTTTGCAGCCCCTGCTGGACAAGCCGTCGCCGATCGAACCCTACGCCCCTGGCAGCTGGGGCCCGGCCGGGGCGGACAAGCTCGTCGAAGGCCACGGCTGGCGCGGCCCGTGGATCGTCGACACGGACCCGCCCGGAAAGATGCCATGACCGCCCATGCCGGACCCGGTGTCGTCTCCTCGGCCGCCCCGTCGCCGTTCCCGCCGATCGAGGAGTACGCCTACCTGTCCGACTGCCACACCGGCGCGCTGGTGGCCCCCGACGGATCCGTCGACTGGCTGTGCGTGCCCCGCTTCGACTCGCCCAGCATCTTCGCCAGCCTGCTGGACCGCGAGAGCGGCATGTTCAAGTTCGGCCCGTACGGCATCGACCACCCCACCGCCCGCCACTACGTGCCCGGCACCAACGTGCTGGAGACCGCGTGGCGCACCAAGACCGGCTGGCTCGTCGTCCGCGACGCGCTCGTGCTCGGCCCCGCCGCACCCGACGACACCGTCAACCCGCACACCCGCCCACCGGTCGACGTCGACGCCACCCACATCCTGGTCCGCACCGCCGAGGTCGTCGCCGGCACCGTCGCCCTGCAGCTCATCTGCGAACCGGTGTTCGACTATGGGCGCGAACCCGCGACCTGGCAGCTGCTCGACGGCGGACGCCGCACCGCCGACGCGACCGGCGCCGGCCTGACCGTACGCCTGGCTACCGACCTGACCCTCGGCGTCGAAGGCGGCCGCGTCCGCGCCCGGCACACCCTGCAGGCCGGACAGCGCGCCTTCTGTGCCCTGTCCTGGGCCGACGGCCTGCTCACCCCCGCCGACCCCGATCAGGCCCGCGCCGCGATCGAGCAGACGTGCGAATTCTGGCGGCTGTGGCTGGCCCAGGCCCGCATCCCCGACCACCGGTGGCGCGACCCGCTGCAACGGTCCGCGCTGGCGATCAAGGGTCTCACCTACGTGCCGACCGGCGCGACCGTCGCCGCCGCCACCACCTCGCTGCCCGAGACTCCCGGCGGGTCGCGCAACTGGGACTACCGCTACACGTGGATGCGCGACAGCACCTTCACGCTGCGGGCCCTGCACCTGCTGAACCTCGACTGGGAGGCCGAGGAGTTCATGCAGTTCATCGCCGACGTGGAACCCACCGAGGACGGCTCCCTGCAGATCATGTACGGCATCGACGGCCGCCGCGAGCTGCCCGAGACCTCCGTCGACGAGCTGTCCGGCTACAACGGCGCCAGACCGGTGCGCGTCGGCAACGCCGCCTACCGGCAGCGGCAGAACGACGTCTACGGGGCCGTGCTCGACGCGATCCTGCTGCACAGCCGCCGCAGCCAGCGCCTGCCCCGTCGGCTGTGGCCGCTGGTCGTGTCGCAGGCCGACTGTGCCACGAAGGCCTGGACCGAACCCGACCAGGGCATCTGGGAGGCCCGCGGCGACCCGCAGCACTACGTGTCCAGCAAGCTCATGTGCTGGGTGGCGCTGGACCGCGCCGCGAAGCTCGCCGTGCTGCGCGGCGACGGCGAACGCGCCGCCGACTGGGCGCGGACCGCCGAGCAGATCCGCGCCGACATCCTCGCCAACGGCGTCACCGCCGACGGCGTCCTGCGCCAGCACTACGGCACCGACGCCCTCGACGCCTCCACCCTGCTCGCCGCCGTGTTCCGGTTCCTGCCCGGCGACGACCCCCGCCTGAAGGCGACCGTCGACGCCATCGCCACCGGGCTCACCGACAACGGATTCGTGCTGCGCTACCGCACCGACCAGACCGACGACGGGCAGACCGGCCGCGAAGGCACCTTTCTGATCTGCTCGTTCTGGCTGGTGTCCGCCCTGGCCATCGTCGGCGACCTGCAAAAAGCCCGGGACCTGATGGAACGGCTGCTGCGGGTGCGCTCGCCGCTGGGCCTGTACGCCGAGGAGTTCGACGCCCAGACCGGCAGGCACCTGGGCAACTTCCCCCAAGCCTTCTCACACCTGGCGCTCATCGGAGCCGCCGGGATGATCATTCTCGCGGAGCGGTTGGGAGAACTCTGATGGACGCATACGACGTGATCATCATCGGTACCGGCGCCGGCGGCGGCACCCTGGCCCGTTACCTCGCGCCGTCCGGCAAGCGCGTCCTGCTGCTCGAACGCGGCGACTGGCTGCCCCGCGAGCCGGAGAACTGGGACACCGCCGAAGTCTTCATCGACAACCGGTACATCTCCAAGGACACCTGGTACGACAAGCACGGCAACGGGTTCCAGCCGCAGGTCCACTACTACGTCGGCGGCGCGACCAAGCTCTACGGCGCGGCCCTGTACCGGCTGCGCCGCGAGGACTTCGGGCAGCTCAAGCACCACGACGGCATCTCCCCGGCCTGGCCCGTCTCCTACGAGGAGATGGAGCCGTATTACACGATGGCCGAGCAGCTGTACGAGGTGCACGGCAACCGCGGCGAGGACCCCACCGAACCCTTCGCGTCCGGGCCCTACCCGTACCCGGCCCTGCACCACGAGCCGCGCATCCAGCAGCTGTCCGACGACCTCGCGGCCGCCGGCTACCACCCGTTCCACGCCCCGGTCGGGGTGCGGCTCAACGAGCAGAACATGCCCTACAGCATCTGCGTGCGCTGCCAGCACTGCGACGGCTTCCCGTGCCCGCTGCACGCCAAGTCCGACGCCGAGACCCTGGCCGTGCGGCCCGCGCTGCAGGCGCCCAACGTCACCCTGCTCACCCACGCCCACGCCGTACGCCTGGAGACCAACCTCGCCGGCACCGCCGTCACCCAGGTCGTCGTGGACCACGAAGGCCACGAGGAGCGCTACGCCGCCGACATCGTCGTGGTGTCGGCAGGCGCGGCCAACTCCGCGAAGCTGCTGCTGATGTCGGCCAGCGACCTGCACCCGCACGGCCTGGCGAACTCGTCCGACCAGGTCGGGCGCAACTACATGTACCACCTGTCGCAGGCCGTGCTCGCCCTGTCGCGCGAACCCAACGAGACCAGGTTCCAGAAGACCCTGGGCCTCAACGACTTCTACTTCCGCGGCCCCGACTTCGACTACCCCATGGGCAACATCCAGATGATCGGCAAGTCCGAGCCCGACATGTACCGCGGCGAGAAGCCGCTGGCCACCAAACTCGCCCCGAGCTGGGCGCTGGCCGACGTCGCCCGGCACGCCGTCGACTTCTGGCTGTCCACCGAGGACCTGCCCCGGCCCGACAACCGGGTGACCGTCAGCCGCGACGGCCACATCACGCTCGACTACACCCCGAGCAACCCCACCGCCGCCAAACGGCTCTACCACCAGCTCAAGTCGATGCTGTCCACCATGCAGCTGCACGAGGATCACCTCGTGCACCGCTTCGCCTACATGAAGTCCGACATCCCGATCGCGGGCGTCGCGCACCAGGCCGGGACCTGCCGTTTCGGCACCGACCCGGCCACCAGCGTGCTCGACGCGCACTGCAAGGCCCACGAACTCGACAACCTGTACGTCGTCGACACCAGCTTCTTCCCCAGCATCGGCGCGGTCAACCCGGCCCTGACCGCCATGGCCAACGCCCTGCGTGTCGGCGAGCACATCGCCGGCCGCCTCGGCGTCAGCTACGCCGCACCCGCCACCACGGCCCCGGGAGCCCCGCGGTGACCGACCCCACCGCGGACTACTTTCACAGCCTCGGCGAGCACGGCCGCTACCCGCTGCTGCGCGCCACCTCCGGCACCATCCGCTTCGACCTGACCGGCGACGGCCACGCCGAGCACTGGCGCGTCGCCATCGACAAAGGCCACATCGAGGTCAGCCGCGGCGGCGAACACGCCGACTGCGTCGTGCACGTCGCCAAGAACCTGTTCGACGGCATGGTCACCGGCCAGGTCAACACGATGGCCGCGGTGCTGCGCGGCCAGATCGACGTGGAAGGCGAGCTGCACCTCATCGTCATGCTGCAACGGCTGTTCCCCGGGCGGCCACCGCTGCCCGCACCGGCGACCCGGAGGCACCAGAAATGACCACCACCGGCTCTGTCAGCACCCTCGACGGCAACACGTTCGTCGTCAGCGACACCGCCGGCGACATCGACGCCTCACCCACCGAACCCAACGGCCTGTTCTCCTGGGACACCCGCTACCTGTCCCGCTGGGTGCTCACCCTGGACGGGCACCGCCTCAACCCGCTGTCCACCGACGACCTGCACTACTTCGAGACCCGGTTCTTCCTCGTGCCCGGCACCGGCACCGTCTACGTCGACGCGACCCTGTCGATCATCCGCCGCCGCGAGGTCGTCGACGGCTTCCGCGAGGAACTCACCATCCTCAACCACAGCGCCACCCCCGTCACGCTGAGCCTGCGCCTGGACGCCGCCGCCGACTTCGCCGACCTGTTCGAGGTCAAGGACCACCTCAAGAAGAAGGGCAAGTACTACACCCGCATCGACGGCAACCTGCTGCTGCTCGGCTACGAACGCCAGACCTACCGCCGCGAGACCCTCATCAACACCGCCGTCTCCACCCACGTCGACGCCCACGGCCAGCCCACCGACGCCCCCGCCGCCGCCATCGACGAACACGGCATCACCTACACCGTGCACCTCGGCGGGCACAGCAGCTGGACCACCGACCTGCACGTGCGCTGCTCACTGTGGGGCTGGGCCGCCAACCAGCGCGTCACCGCCCGCACCGAGACCGGGCACACCCGCAAGGACATGGAGGAGGACCTCGACGAGTGGATCGCCGGAGCGCCGAAACTCGAATGCGACTGGGAGCCGCTCAAGCACACGTACCGGCGCAGCCTCACCGACCTGGCCGCCCTGCGCTTCGCGCCCATGACCTCCGGCGAACGCACCCTGCCCGCCGCGGGCCTGCCCTGGTTCATGACCATGTTCGGCCGCGACAGCATCCTCACCAGTCTGCAGGCCCTGCCCTACGCGCCGTCGCTGGCCGCCACGACACTGGCCGAACTCGGCGCCCGCCAGGGCAGCCGTATCGACGACTTCCGCGACGAAGACCCCGGCAAGATCCTCCACGAGATGCGGTACGGCGAGCTCACCGCCTTCGAGGAGCGGCCCCACTCCCCCTACTACGGCTCCGCCGACAGCACCGCGCTGTTCCTCATCCTGCTCGACGAGTACGAGCGCTGGAGCGGCGACACCAAACTCGTCCGCGACCTGGAATTCGAGGCCCGCGCCGCCCTCAACTGGATCGACCAGTACGCCGACCTGCGCGGCGACGGCTACGTCTGGTACCAGACCCGCAACCCCGACACCGGCCTGGAGAACCAGTGCTGGAAGGACTCCTGGGACTCCATCTCCTACTCCGACGGCCGCCTGCCCGGCTTCCCCCGCGCCACCTGCGAACTGCAGGGCTACGCCTACGACGCCAAGAAACGCGCCGCCCGCCTGGCCCGCACCGTCTGGCACGACCCCACCCTCGCCGACGCCCTCGACGAGCAGGCCGCCGACCTCAAACGCCGCTTCAACCGCGACTTCTGGATCGAGGACCGCAAGTACTACGCGCTCGCCCTCGACGCCGACGGCAGCCAGGTCGACACCCTGTCCTCCAACATCGGCCACCTGCTCTGGTCCGGCATCGTCGAACGCCGCCGCGCCCACCACATCGTCGAGCACCTGCTCGGACCCCGCCTCTACTCCGGCTGGGGCATCCGCACCCTGGCCGAGGGCGAGGAACGCTACAACCCCGTCGGCTACCACGTCGGCACCGTCTGGCCGTTCGACAACTCGTTCATCGCCTGGGGGCTGCGCCGCTACGGCTACAAGAACGAAGCCGCCCGCGTCGCCGCCGGCATCCTCGACGCCGCCGAGTTCTTCAACGGCCGCCTGCCCGAGGCCTTCTGCGGCTACGACCGCGCCGTCACCAAGTACCCCGTCCCGTATCCCACCGCGTGCAGCCCGCAAGCCTGGTCCACCGGCACTCCGCTGCTGCTGCTCGGCACCATGCTCGGTCTGCAGGCCGTCGACGAGCACCTCGTCGTCGACCCCGCCCTGCCCGTCGGCATCGGCCATCTCGCGCTGCTCGACGTGCCCGGCCGCTGGGGGCACCGCGACGCCTACGGCCGCGGCCGCGTCCAGGTCCGCGCCGACGACCGGCTGCGCAAACTCCGGCCCCAGCTGTCGACCCTGCAGACCCTCGTCAACCGGCGCGAATCCTGATGGCCACCCGCACCCAGACCACCGTCGTCGACGTCGCGGGGGTCGTCCAGGGCATCGTCCTGGTCACCATCCCCGCCGCCAGCACCATCCTCACCGACCCGGCCCATTACGGCCTGTCCAGCGCCCAGTACGGCGTGATGTTCGCCCCGCAGGTCGTCGCCGCCATCGCCGCCGCGCTTGCCGGCGCGGGCCTGGCCCGCCGCCACGGCACCCACGCCGTCTACCTGGCCGGGCTGGCCTGCTCCCTGGTCTCCATGGTGCTGCTACTTGCCAGCGCAGCCGTCATGCACCAGCAGAATCTCGCCTACCCGCTGCTGCTGGCCGCTACCGCGTTCCTCGGCGCGGGATTCGGCCTGGCCGTACCCGCGCTCAACTCCCTGGCCGCCGCGTTCCACCCCGGGGCCGTGGACCGGGCCGTGCTGATCCTCAACGCGCTGCTCGGACTCGGCACCGCGCTCGCGCCCGTGTTCGTCGCCCTCTTCGTCGGGCTCGGCTTCTGGTGGGGCCTGCCGGTGCTGTCCACCCTGCTGCTCGTCGGCCTGATCGCGGTCAGCCTCCGGCTGCCCATGCACACCGGCGCGCGCGCCGCCGCCACCGCCGCTCGCGGGCGCATCCCGGCCCGGTTCTGGCTCTACGCAGCCTTCGCGCTGCTGTACGGCATCTGCGAGACCATCAACGGCAACTGGGCCCAGCTCGACATGACCAGCAGCGTCGGGGCCGGCGCCACGACCGCCGCGCTCGCGCTCACCGCGTTCTGGGCCATGGTCACCCTCGGGAGGCTGCTGTTCGCCGCGATCACCCGGTGGCTGCCCGCCCGCGCCACCTTCCACCTGCTGCCGTTCGCCTTGGCCGGGGTCTTCGGCATCATCGCCACCCTGCCCCGCGGCCATGACGTCCAGGGCGTGCTCGCCTTCGGCGCGGCCGGGCTCTGCTGCTCCGCCCTGCTCCCGCTCACCATCAGCTTCGGCCAGGGCGAACTCACCGGTTTCACCACCGCCGTCGCCGGCGGCGTCATCGCCGCCTACCAGCTCGGTTACGGCATCGCCGCGTTCGGCGCAGGCCCGCTCGTCAACGCAGGCACCCCGTTGTCGCACCTGTACGGCATCGCCGTGTTCGTCGCGCTCGCCATGGGCCTGCTGTCCTTCGCCGTCGCCCACCGCCGACCATCGCCACCGGCCCTGCACCCCGCGCCGGCACCGGCGCACACCGCAAGCTGACCTGCCACGACCGGCCGACGCGGCTACGCCGCGCTCGCTCCGCGCTGCGGCACACCCCGGCCGCCCAGGGACTCCGACAACTCCGCCAGGGAACCCACCACCGGCCCCGGCCACACCCTCGACCGGTCCACGAACTCCACCGTACGCACCACCGACAGGCCGACCGCCGCCGCACCCGCGAGCTCGCCGTCCGCGCCGTCGCCGACGAAGACGCAGTCCTGCGGCGCGACCCCGAGTCTGTCCACGGCCGCCAGGTAGATGCCCGGCTCCGGCTTGGCGACCCCGACCACGCACGAGAACACCGCCACGTCGAACCGGCGCGCCAGCCCGCAGCTCGACCACGCCTCGGCGACCTCCGCGGTCGCGTTGCTGACCAGGCCCAGGCGCCATCCCGCCGCCCGCAGCCCGTCCAGCGTCACCAGGGTGCTCGACGGGGCCGAGTTCAGCAGCCACGAGGCCAGTTCCAGCCGCAGCGCGGCCGCGCGCCGCACCTGGTCCGGCGACGGCTTGCCGCCGAGCCGCCGGGCCAGCCGGCGTACCGTCTCCTCCGCCGACCAGCGCACCAGCCGCTCGCGCCAGGAGTCGTGATACGCGTAGACCATCGCGGTCGGATCCACGCCGACGATCTCGCCCATCCTGGCCACGACCCGGTCCCGCTGCGCGTCCGCGCCGTCGAGCAGCGTGTGGAAAAGGTCGAACAGAATGGTCCCGGGCACGGCCGAAGGCTACCAGCCCGACCGGCGAGCTCACCCAGCGTCATCACCGCCGCCACCAGGCGGGACACGGCCGGATCGCGCGGGCAGGTCCCCGGCTCCGCTGCGGTCGCCAGTCCAGGACCACCTGAAACAAGGGCAAATCGCCCACGTCCCGCGTGTCGGTCGGGCGAAGCCCGACGTCGTGAGCCGCGGTCGACGACGGGCAGCGGTCACCAGGGGCGGCGCAGTGTCAGCGACTGGAACGTGTACTCGCCGACGGCGACCGTGTGGAAATCCTCGACCTCGAAGGACGTCCGCGCGAAGGCCAGCAGGGCGTCGTCGGTGCGCCAGGCGAAGAAGCGCTGCGGCTCGTGCCGGTCGGCCACCAGCACGCCCTCGTGGTGCAGCCCGCCCCAGACGCCCAGGAAGAACAGACCGCCGGGCACCAGGACGCGGCGGATGTTGTCCAGCACGGCGGGCAGATCGGTGTCGGGCACGTGCAGCAGGCAGTTCAGCGCGTACACGGCATCGACGGACGCGTCCGGCAGGCCCAGGTCGAGGAAGTCGGCCACCCGGGCGTCCACGCCCTTGGCACGGCACCGGGCCACCATCTCGGGTGACAGGTCCACGGCGACGACCTCGAGTCCGGCGTCCATGAAGTGCCGGCTGTCCTGACCGGTTCCCGCTCCGAGTTCGAGCAGGGTGCGCCGCTGCTCGGCGTGCAGCCGGTCGGCGAACGCGGCCCGCTCGGCGACCTTCCAGGGCTCCTTGTCGTGGGTGTCGCGCTCGGCGGCGCCGCCGTTGTAAGCCTGTCGCAGGTCGGCGAGCACGTCGCCGTACCGGATGCTCATGGATCTCCCCCGCTGTCCGAATGCGGTTCAGCGTAGGGGCGCGCGGCCGGTGGTGCCGCCGCTACGCGCGCTGCGCATCCTAGGAGGCTGGTCCCCTGCCGTGTTCGACCGCCAGCGGCTACGCTGCGCAGTTGATGTCCACACCGCACTCCGAAGAGACGACCCGGCCCTGCGCGTACTGCGGCAAGCCGGTCACGCAACGTGCCGCCGCCGGGCGGCCGTTCCGCTACTGCCGTGACAACGACGGCGCCTGCCAGGCCGCCGCCCGTAACAGCCGGCTGCGCCACCGCAACTCCCCCGGCCTCGCCGGGCAGGTCGCCAAGGCGTACGAGGTCGTCGAGAAGCTCGAACAGGTCGCCGAGACGCTCGTCGAGGCGCTCGAGGCGGAGCTGTCCCCCACCGGTGTGGAGCGCCGGCTCGCCGAGGTCCGCGCCGAGGCCGCGCAGCAGGTCGCGGGTGCGCACACCGAACGCGACGAGGCCCGCCGCGACGCCGAACTCGCCGTACGCGCCGCCCGCGAGGCGACCGAGGCCGCCACCCGTGCCAAAGCCGACGCCGAACTCGCCGTACGCGAGGCCGCCGAACACGCCGAGACCAGCGTCCGCGAGGCCCGCGAGGCCGCCGAGGCTGCGGTGGCAGCAGCCGAGGCACGGGTCACCGAGCAGCGTGAACTCGCCGAACAGGCTGCGGCGGCCGCCGCCGAGTCCGCTCGCGTCACGGCTGCGGCGTTCGCTGAGCGTGACACCGCCCGGCGCGAGCACTCCGCCGCGGAGGCGCTGCGTGCCGAGGCCTACCGCGACCGCGACGCCACCCGGGCGGCCGCCGACCAGGTGCAGGCCGCGTTCGACCTGGCCCGCGCGGCCGCGGAGGAGGCCGGGCGGGAAGCCGAGGCGTCGAAGGCCGAACTGGTCCGAGCGCAGCAGCAGGCCGCGGCTGCCCAGGCCGAGACCGCTGCGGTACGGCAGGAGCAGGCGCAGCAGGTGACGGCGCTGCAGTCGGAGCTGGCCGCGGCACGGACGGCGGCCGCGACGACGGAGGCCGCCCGATCCGCGGCGGAGATCCTGGCGCAGCAGCGGCAGACCGACGTGACCGTGCTGACGGTGCAGCGCGATGCGGCCGTGGCCGAGGCGGCGGCACTGCGCGCCCGGGTCGACGAGCTGACCGGCCAGGTCGGACAGCTGGCGGGCACGCTCACCCAGCTCACCGCGAAACTGACCGTCCCCGCCCAGGCCTCGCCGACCGCCTGACGGACCCCCGGCTGCGGGTGGCTGCGACCGGTCGGGCCTCCTGCTGTCGGAGGAGGGGCGGCCGGTGGCAGGAGGGCGGTGCGGCCTCGCGGCAGGAGTCGCGGCGACGCCGTTTCCGCGAGCGTCGGGGGTATGAACCCTCTCTCGCGCACCACCTCCGGCCTGCGTACGGCGCTGCACGGCAGCCGTGCCCTCGCCTGGCTGGCCGCCCTGATGACGGCGCTGCTCGTGGTCGCCGTCGTCGGCCTGGTCGTCGACGGCCGCACCATCGGCGGCCAACCGGTGTGGCTGAAACCGGCCAAGTTCGCCGTCTCGTTCACGGTGTACGGGCTGACCCTGGCCTGGCTCATCGGCCACCTGCGGCGGGGCCGTCGGGTCGCCCGCTGGGCGGCGTACGTCATCGTGGTCACGGGCGTGCTGGAGGTCGGAATCATCGTGTTCCAGGCCGCGCGCGGCCGGGCCAGCCACTACAACGAGGCCACTGCGCTGGACGAGGCGCTGTGGCAGATCATGGGCCCGACCATCATGGTGCTGTGGATGGCGACCGTCGTGCTGACGGTGCTGCTGTGGCGCGACGGCATGCCGGACCGGGCGAGCACCTGGGCCGTCCGGCTGGGCATGGTCCTGCTGCTGCTCGGGCCGCTGCAGGGGTTCACGATGGTGGTGCCGACGGCCGAGCAGCTCGCACTCGACGAGCAGGGCGTGGGCACGCTGATGGGCGCACATGCGGTCGGGGTCAGCGATGGCGGCCCGGGTATGCCGCTGACGGGCTGGAGCACCACGGGCGGCGACCTGCGGATCGGGCACTTCGTCGGCATGCACGGGCTGCAGGCGTTGCTGCTGTTCGCGATGGTGTTGGCGGCGCTGGTCGCGGATGTGGGGCGGCGTGCCCGGCTGGTGGTCGTGTTCGCGCTCGCCTATGCCGGTCTGCTCGTGCTGGTGACCTGGCAGGCGCTGCGCGGCCAGCCGCTGTTCGCGCCGGACGCGCTGACGCTGGCGGCGGCGGGCGGTCTGCTCGCGGCCGCGGTGTTCGGAGCGGTCTTCGCGTGGCGGTCGCCGCGGCCGGTGTCCGGTTAGGATGGCGGCCATGCTGTGGGTGGGGCGGCTGTTCGAGGAGCGGTACACGGCGGTCCGCCTCACCCTCGTGGTCCTCAGCGGCGTCGGCTACCTGACGCTGACGCCTGAGGGCCGATCGGTGAGCACCGTCGACCTGATTCTCGCGATCGGCGTGCTGGCGTTCGCGTATGTCGGTGTGCGGTGGCCGTTCGCCTCGGTCGTCTGGGTGTCCCTCGTGCTGGGCCTTGGCTCCGTCGTCGGTGGCGACAACGACACCGTGCCGACGATAGGTCTGGCCTGGGCGGTTTTCGAGCTGGGCGCGCGCTGTGGCGGCTGGCGGGTGTGGACTGGCCTCGGGCTCGGACTGGCCGGTCACATCGCTTCCGATCTCGGCGAGTTCCTCGACGGCCCGCAGATCGTCGCGTACGGCGCGGCCGCCGCGGTGGCCGCGCCACTGCTGCTGGGCATGCACGTGCGGGCGCTGGGCGAGCTGAACCGCCAGGCCGCCACCCGTGCCGCGCAGGAGCAGACCCGGGTGCGCGCCGACGAGCGCACCAGCATCGCCCGCGAGCTGCACGATCTGGTGGCGCATCACGTCGCCTCGATCGTGCTGCGGGTGGCGGTCGCCCGCGATGTGCTGCCGCTGGACGATCCGCGGGTTCGCCGGGTGCTCGACGACGTGCACGCGACCGGTTCGAGCGCGCTGGCCGACCTGCGCAAGCTGGTCACGGTTCTGCGCGATCCGGGTACGGCGCAGCAGGTGCTGTTCGTGGATCCGGAGGGTCTGCCGGTGGCGCTGCGGGCCGCGGTGGAGCGCAGCGCCGGCATCGGCCTGAACGTGCAGGCCGACATCGACCCGGAGGTGGTCCGACTGGACGCGCGGACGGCGCTGGCACTGCTGCGCCTGACCCAGGAAGGTCTGGCGAACGTGGCCCGGCACGCGGGAACGGCGGCGCGGGCGCGGCTGTCCATCCGGCTCGGCGGCGAGCTGGTCGCGTTCGAGTTGCGCGACTTCGGCGGCACGGTGGCGCCGGGGCAGGCCGGTGGCGGGCACGGGCTGGTGGGCCTGCGGGAGCGGGTCGAGGTGCTCGGCGGCAGGTTGCAGGCCGGTCCGGCGGACGCGGGTTGGCTGCTGCGCGCGTCGCTGCCGGCGTCGGGGGCGGCCGCGTGATCCGGGTGCTGCTCGTGGACGACCAGCAGCTGGTGCGGGCGGGGCTGCGGATGCTGTGCGAGTCGGTGCCGGACATGCAGGTCGTGGGCGAGGCGGCGGACGGCGCTGCCGCGGTGCGGCTGGCCGAGCAGCTGCATCCCGACGTGGTGCTGATGGACCTGCGGATGCCGGGCGTCGACGGCACCGCGGCGACGGCGCGCATCCTGGCCCGGCGGCCGTCGGCGCGGGTGCTGGTGCTGACGACGTTCGACGACGACGAGCACCTGTATCCGGCGCTGGCGGCCGGAGCGTGCGGGTTCCTGGTCAAGGATGCGAGCCCGGACGAACTGCTGGACGGGGTGCGGCGTGCGGCGGCGGGTGACAGCCCGTTCAGCCCGGCGGTGCTGCGCCGCCTGGTCGAGCAGGCGGTGCGCCGTCGGCAGGCGCCGGTCGTGGCACCCGACCTGCCGGGTGTCACCGAACGCGAGCGCGAGGTGCTGGCCCTGGTCGGTCAGGGCCTGTCCAACCCGGAGATCGCGGCGCGCCTGCACCTGGGGGTGACGACGGTCAAGACGCACGTGGCCAACCTGATGACCAAGACCGGCAGCGCCAACCGGGTGCAGCTGGCCGTGCACGCCGCGAACGCGGGATCACGGTAGGCGGCGCTGGTCGAGGGCGTGGACGAGGCGGTCGGTGAACGCGGCGAAGGTGTCGAGTTCGGCCGGTGAGAGGGCGGCGAACCAGCCGGCGACCGCGGCGTGGTCGCCGTCGTCGCGGGCGGCCCAGTAGGCCCGGCTGGCCTCCGTGACCGCGAGCAGTCTGCGGCGGCCGTCGGCCGGGTCGTCGCGTACCTCCAGCAGGCCTTTGCGTTGCAGGGCCTGGACGAGCTGGGCGACGTTCTGGTGGGTGCTGCCCAAACCTGCGGCGGCCTGTTTCAGTGAGGGCGTGCCGAGCGCGCCGACCAGGGTCAGCAGTGCGGCCTGCTGGGTGGTCAGCCCGTCGGCGCGCAGCCGCTCGTCCATCAGGTATCGCAGCCGTTGGGCCAGGTAGAGAGTGGTGCGGAAGGCGCGCACGGGCGCGGTGAGGTCGTCGTCGAGGAACGGGGACTTGTCGCGTGTGGACATGCGCAATATATTACCCAACTATGGCCGAGGAACACCAGATCGTGCTGATGCCGCACTGCGGCTACCTCTCCGAGACCTCCCGGATGATCGAGATCCACCGGGCGCTGGCGCGACGCGGCGCGAGCGTGCGCATGGCCACCCACGGCGGCACCTACGAGACGCTGCTGCGCGAGGCTGGCATCGACTACGACATCGTCGGACCGCACATGAGCCCGGCGCGCTCGGCGGAGGTCGTCGCGAACGCCACCGGGCTGGGCGACCGGCGGCAGAGCATCTATCCCGACGACGAGCTGGAGACCTACGTGCGCGCCGAAGGGGCGTACTGGCGCGAGCACGGGGTGCGCACGGTCGTCACCGGATACACGCTGACCACGATGCTGTCCACCCGCCTGGCCGGCGCGGCGCTGGTCACCGAGCACGCCTGCTGCTGGGTGCCGCCCGCGTTCGAACGCGGCCTGGTGCCCGCGCCGACCTGGCGGTCCACCCGGCGCCTGCCCGGCTGGGCGGGCCGGGTGATCGCCAACCGGATCCTGCCCCGCACCCGCTTCTACTGCGACGGCTTCAACCGCGTCGCGGCTCGTCTCGGCGTCGAGGGCGTGCCCAGCCTCGGCGCACTGGTGCTGGGCGATCTGGCCCTGGTGCCCGAGGTCCCGGAGGTGTTCGGGGTGCCCGCCGCGGAGCTGGAGGCGTGGCGTCCGCGCGGACGCCGGCTGCGGCCGTCGACCCGGCTGCGCTACAGCGGGCCGCTGTTCGCCCACCTCGACGTGCCGCTGCCTGAGCACGTGGCCGAGTTCCTCGACCAGCCCGGCCCGACCGTGTACGTCGCGGTCACCTCGACCTCGCCGCGCTTCGTCCGGGGCGTCGTGCAGGCCCTGCGGCCGCTCGGGGTGCGGCTGCTCGTCGCGGGCACGGTGCACGATCTCGGCGACCTCGCCGACGAGCGGACCTGCGTCGGCGGCGTGCTGCCCAGCCATCTGGTGATGCCCCGGGTCGACCTCGCCGTCACCGCGGGCGGGCAGGGCAGCGTGCAGACCGCGATGGCCTGCGGCACGCCGCTGCTCGGCATCCCCCTGCACGCCGAGCAGGACCTCAACGTCGCGCTGGTCCAGGCACTCGGTGCGGCGACGGCGATCTCACCGCACCTGGCCGGCACGCCGCAGTCGGCCCGTGTCGCCGCACGTATGCTGGCCGACCCGTCGTATCGGGCGGCTGCCCAGCGCATCCGCGACGTGTACGCCACCGTGGACGGTCCCGGCAACGCCGCCGACGCGGTAATGGAACTGACCGCACGACGCTCGGCGGTCTAGGTTCCCGACATGACCGTCATCAGGAATCTCGCCCTCGCCGTGCCCCGCCGCGGCGACGACCTGCTCGTCTTCCGAGGCCACGACCACACCGACGGCCGCACCTTCTACCGTCCGCTCGGCGGCGGCATCGAATTCGGCGAGACCGCCGAGCAGGCGCTGCACCGGGAGATGCGCGAGGAACTGGCCGTCGAGCTGACCGGGGTGCGGCTGCTCGGCGTGCTGGAGAACCTGTTCCACGCGTTCGACCGGTACGGCCACGAGATCGTGTTCGTGTTCGCGTGCGACCTCGCCGACCGCACGCTGTACGAGCGCGACCATGTCGGGCAGATCCTCGACGATCCCGGCACGCCCGTTATGTGGCAGGCGCTGAGCAGCTTCGACGACACGACGCCGCTCTACCCGGCCGGCCTTTCCGACCTGCTCGCGAAGTGAACGGGGGCGCGCGGCGGCGGCGCCGGTCCCGTCAGGTGGTGCACACCACGTGGCGGGACCGGTCAGCCGCGCGGCAGCGTCGCGTCCATGGCGTGTACGAATTGGTCGACGTACCCGGCGAACTCGGCCTGCGCCATGGCGCGACCCGGCGCGAAGCGTGTCGCCAGCAGGAGATACTGACCGAAACGCGCCCGGTACATCCAGTAATGGCAGCCGTCGCCCCGCTCGACGACGCACCATCCCTCCTGCTCGTCTGCTCCGGCACGGACGCCAAGATCGGCTGAACGCGGTGAGGACTCGAAATCCTCGGCTGCCGCGGCGGTGGGGTCACCGAGGAGAAAGGTCCCGGCAGCCGCGTAGGCCGAGGAGAACCGGGCGACCTCGATGCTGACGCTGTCGTCCCCGTCCTCCCAGCTGACCCGTGCGTCCCCGCCGGCGAACACCACCGGTTCCGGCGACGATCGACGCCAACGCCCGGACGACATGTGCGAGCCGACCGCGACCGCCTCGACGAGCTCGGCGGCAGCCATCGTCTCCCGTGCCGATCCACCGGTTTGGTACACGCATCCACCGATGATGCCGACCAGCACGACCACGCAGGTGAGCACGACGGCTCGACGACGCCGGGAGGCCCGTCCCCTGATCCCGCTCGTCACCGACGATGCCCCTGGACCAGGCGCATCGTGTTCGCCCGGCAGACCGGCCGACGACATACGAACCCTCCCCATGATCGACCATGGGACGTTAGGGGTTCGGCCGCTGACCGGGCAAGCGCGTGCACACGGGTTCTCCACGATCGGGACCCGGGACGCTCGGCGCGCCTGCCCGCCGACCTCGCCTAGTCGAGCAGCCAGTTACGCAGTTGCGCGCCGTACGGCGTCAGCACGACCAGGGCCGTCGCCGCGGACAGCACCGTGCCGGTGAGCAGCCGCGCCGCCGCGCCCCGGGTCAGGTTGCCCCGCTGGCCGGCGAAATGGACGAACCCGATCAGCGCGCCGATGAAGCCCAGCACGACGATCAGCGAGGTCATGACGATCCAGCGGCAGATCTCGACGAGCCAGGCCAGCGGGTTCCAGGCCGAGTCCGGGCCCAGGGGCGGGTTCCAGTCCTTCGGGTCGCCGTAGCGCTCCAGCCCCGGGTCGGCCAGACCGGCCCAGTCGCCGGTGCCGGCCGCCGCCGCGAGCAGCAGTGACCCCGCCCCGAGCAGGAGAATCGCGACTACCGAGTACTGGAACCACACGATGAGGTGCCGCCCCTGCCGGGTCGGCTCGGGCTCCGTCGACTGCACGTCCATCCGCGCGAGGCTACGCCACCGGCCGCGCCCGTGCTGCCCGTGCCCCGGCACCGCGACCGACCCGTCAGTCGAAGTCGAAAATCGAGTTCTTGTCGTAGAAGTGCAGGATGTAGCGGCAGTTCTTGCAGATCAGCAGGGTCATCCGGTGCGAGGTGAAGCCCCACCGGCTGTCCAGGCGTCCCAGCTCCTGCTGGAAGTCACTACCCTTGCACAGCGGGCAGCGCAGCACGGGGATCTCGGAGGTCGTCATGGACCGGCACGATAGCCAGCACCGTCCAGCGGCCGGGTGCCGCCCCGGCGGGAACCACCGGCCGGATCGGACGGTCCAAGGCCCCATGACCCGTGCCCGTACCGCACTCGTCCTGGCCGCCGTCCTGGTCCTGGCCTCCTGCTCGGCCAGTCCGGCCCCGCCGTCGCCGGTCGGGTCGCCCGAGAGCGCATCGCAGTCGCCGGTCGGGCAGCGCGCGGGCACGGCGGCGGGCTGGCGGGAGCTGCCGGGCTCGCCGCTGAGCCCACGCGCCCTGGCCCTCGGGCTGTGGACGGGCCAGGAGGCGCTGCTGATCGGCGGCATCGACGAGCCCTGCCCACCGGGCGCGGACTGCGTGGGCGACCGCAGCCCGCTGCTGGCCGCGGCGGCGGTGAACCCGGACACCGGCCGCTGGCGGGTGCTGGCCGAACCGCCGGTGGCGCTGCTCTGGATGCAGGGCGCTGTCGTCGGCGGCGTCGCGTACATCCAGGGACACACCGTCGGCGACGGGATCGCGATGCTGGTGTACGACATCGCGGCCGACCGGTGGTCGCGCGGTTCGCTGCCCACCGCGCCCGGGCTGACCCTGGTGCGGGGCGGTGACCTGCTGTTCGCGGCGCGGGGCAGCGAGGAGACGGAACCGGGCCCTGACTATGTCTACCGGCCGGCCGAGCGCACCTGGACTGAGCTGCCCGCCGACCCGCTCGGCGCGGGCTTCGACCGGGCGATGGCGTGGACCGGCCGTGAACTGGTGCTGTTCGACCACAAGATCGTGCCGAACCCGGGCGCGGACGGGCCTTCGGTGACCCGCGCGGCAGCGTTCGACCCGGCGAGCGGCAGGTGGCGGCGGCTGCCCGACTCGTCAATGCTGGGCACCGGCCCGTGGTTGGCCGAGGGCGGCAAGCTGATCGCACCGGCGCTCGGCGGCGCGGACGGCGGCCAGGTCGGCAACTGGGGCCGCACGTACCCGTACGGCGGTGTGCTCGATCCGGTCGCCGGAACCTGGTCGGCGCTGCCCGGTGCTCCGGGCGCGGGGCCGGGCGGTGGGCACGGCAGCGCCTTCGGAGCGGTGTCGGCGGTGTACGCCGAGCGGCCCGGCCCGGTCCTGAACGCCGCCACCGGGCAGTGGGGCGCGATCCCGCCGCTGCCGCAGGCCGAGGTCAGCGACAGCACGGTCGTCGCGGCGGGCAACCGGATGCTCGTGTTCGGGGGTGCCCGCTGGCCCGAGGGCCGCAAGGCCGAACTGAGCGCGCGAACCTGGCTCTGGACGCCCCGGAGCTAACCGGCCAGTGCCTTGACCAGACTCGCGGTGTCGGTGATCTCGTTGGCGACGGTGGGCCCGTTGATCTCGTGGGCGGCGTGCATCGCCTCGAAGCTGAACGCCGCTGTCGCGTCGCGGACCAGCGTGATGTGGTAGCCGGCTTCCATGCCGAAGCGGGCCGTGGACTCGACGCACGTGTTGGCGATCAGGCCGATCAGGATCAGCTTGCTGACGCCGTGCTGCTTGAGCTGGACGTCCAGGTCGGTGTTGGCGAAGCCGCTCTGCGCCCAGTGCTCGTGCAGGATGACGTCACCGGTCTGCGGTTCGAAGTCGGGGTGCCACTGCCCGCCCCAGGTGCCCTTGGCGAACAGCTGGATCCCGGCCGCGCGCAGCAGGTACGGCGTGGCGTTCTTCCACTGCTCGTAGTCGCCGGGCCGCCAGCGCCGGTGCCGGGAGTAGAAGATCTGGATTCCGGCGGCCCGTGCCGCGGACATGAGCTGCCGCATGTTGTCGATCAGCCCGACCGCCTCGGCGACCTCCTTGAGTTGCGGCCACCGCTTGCCGCCCTCGCTGATGAAGTCGTTGTACGGGTCGGTGATGATCAGCCCGGTCGTTGCCGCGTCATAAGTGGCCATGCTCTCCCCCGAAAGCGCAGACCACCCGAGCGTACGCCGCCGCGCCGCCGCGTACGCCTGGTTCGTGGGCAGGTCAGCCGTGGTCGGGAACGGCCGCGATCGGGAACGGCGCGTCGCGCAGCAGGCTGGTCAGCAGAGGCCAGGCCGCGTCGCGTCGCCGGGCCGGTGTGCGCACGACGGCGAGGCCCGCCCGGGCGCTGTTCAGGCCGCCCCGGCCCTGGTGGCGTATCTCGACCGCCGGGTGGCGGTCCGCGGCCCGCACGACCGCCTCGGCGAACCCGCCGGTGGCCGGGCCGACGTCGCAGGCGAGCACGGGCACGCCCCGGGCCGACGCCTGCGCCATCGCGAACTCGGCGGCATCGCCCGGCGCGTCGACGCCCACGAGCAGCACGGCCGCGTCAGGCGCGGCGGTCTTGGCGGGCACGCTGAGCACCGGGCAGCCGGCTCTGCCCGCGAGCCGTGCAGTCGCGCCGGGACCGGTCGTGTCCCGGCCGGTCACCAGCATGGTCGCGGCCGGGGCCTCGCGCAGCAGTGCCCGCTGCAGCGAGCGTCCGGTGCCGTACAGGGTGACGTCGGTGTCCGGATGGTCGTGGCGCAGCTGCGCGACGGCCGCGCGGGCCGGTCCGGCGGCGGGTTCCTCGTCGTCGAAGGCGGCGGGCGGGCAGACACCCATCGCGAGGTGACTGGTCCACACGGGTATCGGCCGCGTGACG
The DNA here is from genome assembly GCF_040648615.1 of Catellatospora sp. NPDC049111. Taxonomy (NCBI): domain Bacteria; kingdom Bacillati; phylum Actinomycetota; class Actinomycetes; order Micromonosporales; family Micromonosporaceae; genus Catellatospora; species Catellatospora sp. NPDC049111. Next base: position 22,161 of record NZ_JBEZEB010000031.1, read on the forward strand.
AGCACCCGCAGCCCCGTGTGGTGCGTGGCGGCCTGTTCGGCGGCCAGGCCGAGCGCGGCCAGGCCGGCGTTGCCGGTCTCGTATCCGGCGATCACCGGCCCGGCCCGCTGTGTGATGTCGGCGTCCCGGTCGTGTGGCGCTGTCATGGTGGCCCCTTTCGGCAGATGAGCCCTCCACGCTGCCCACCTGGGATTTCGGGCGGATCAACGGCCGGGAAAGGGTGGGCTAAGCCCGGTCACGCCCGGCACACGGGCCACGCCCGTGCCACGGGTCAGCCCATGGTGCGCTGGCCGTCGATGGTCTCGCGGATGATGTCGGCGTGCCCGGCGTGCTGGGACGTCTCGGCGATCAGGTGCAGCGCGACGCGGCGCACCGACCAGGCCGCGCCGGGCTCGAACCAGGGTGCCTCGGGCAGCGGGTGGGCGGTGTCGAGGTCGAGGGTGGTGAGCAGCTCGTCGGTGTGCCGGGCCACCTCCTCGTACGACTTGAGCAGGCTCTCGACCGTCTCACCGGCGGTCATCCTGAACCCGTCGGCCCAGTCGACCTCGCCACCGTCGCCCGCGCCCATGCCGGACGCGCCGCCGACCGCGAAGTTCATCCACTGCTTCTCGGTCGCGGTCACGTGCTTGATCAGCCCGCCGACGCTGAGCGCGCTGACGGTCGGGGTGGCGGCGGCCTGCTCGTCGCTGAGGCCCTGCGCGGTGTAGCGCAGGAAGTGGCGGTGCTTGCCGAGCGTCTGGAGCAGGTCGGCGCGCTCCCCGGTGACGGTCTTGGCGGATTCGGACATGAAACGACCCCCATCATTCGGTTGATACAACCTCACCCTATGGGCCGGGCCAGACAAACCCAGCGCGGTCGGTAATCCGAACGGGTGGCATTGTCACCATGCATGGACGGGATGCGCTCATGTTGCGGATCATGCTGGCGCAGCTGCGCCGCCGCGCGGCCCGGCTGTTCGCCGAGGAGTGATGTCCTGATTGCTGTGGGTAGAGGGGGTTTCGCACCGGCCGAGACCCCGCTACCCTCCTCCGAATGACTGTCTCGGTACGACGTTTGGCCGTACTCGTACACGCCCTTTTGGTTATCCCGCTGGTCGCGGTGTTCGTGGTGGTCGGCTCCGGGCAGCCCGGCGGTGTCACCACCGTGCTGCTGAGCATCCCGGTCCTGCTCGGCGGCGCGCCGTGGAGCATCCTCACCGCCCAGTTCACCGAGCACGCGTCACCGGGGGTTGCGAACAGCTCCCGGTTTTATCGACGGACGTAGTCAATTGTCGTCACGTGTGGTGCCGGTTTGAGGTCGAGGTGGGGTGGGTGACCGCTGCGGGTTCGGCCGCTGAATGTGGGGATGTAGCGACATGTATTGTCGGTATGTGGTGCTTCGCCTGTTGCCTGCCTGCGTTTGGCGGTCTTCACGTGGTGGGCGGGTTGTCGGGTGCGGGGGCCGGTGGGCGTGAAACGGTTCGAGCCGCGGGCTGGTTTCGTGGTGCAGGCGTACCGGTTCGCCCTGGACCCGAACGTGGGTCAGCAGGCCGCGTTGCGTTCGCATTGCGGTGCGGCGCGTGCGGCCTACAACTGGGCGGTGTCTTGGGTGACCGCGACGTGGTGGCAGCGCAGGGCCGAGCAGTCCTACGGCATCGCCGGGGAGCAGTTGACGCCATGGCGGCCCGACTCGCTGCCTGCGCTGCGGAAGGCGTTCAACGAGGTCAAGCACACCGATCCGCGGTTTGCCGGCTGGTGGGCCGACAATTCGAAGGAGTCCTACAGCACCGGGCTTGCCAACGCAGCGGCAGCGTTCGACAACTACCGCAAGTCGAAGCGGGGTGTGCGTGCGGGCCGCCGGATGGGCAGGCCGAGGCGCAAGTCCAAGCGTGGGGCGAGGTTGTCGTGCCGGTTCACCACCGGCGCGATCCGTGTGGAGGCGGACCGCAGGCATGTGACCCTGCCGCGGCTGGGCACGATCCGCACCCACGAGAACACCCGCAAACTCCAGCGCCGCCTCGCCGCGGGCACCGCCCGGATCCTGTCGGCGACCGTCACGTTCGCGCGTGGGCGGTGGTTCGTGTCGTTCCAGGTCGAGGTGATCCGCGACGCGCGCACCCCGACCCGACATCCGGACACCGTCGTCGGCGTCGACCTCGGCGTCAAACACCTGGCGGTGCTCGCCGACCACACCGGCAGGATCAGATATGTGCCCAACCCCGGGCACTACGACAACGCCCTGGCGAGGCTGCGTCGGCTGTCGCGGCGGGTGTCACGCCGCCGGGGACCGGACCGGCGTACCGGGCGTGCTGCGTCGCGGCGGTGGGGCAAGGCCGACGCCGAACGCAACCGGGTCCACCACCGGGTCGCGAACCTGCGCACCGACGCCCTGCACAAACTCACCACCGAGATCCGGGCCGAGCACCATACGGTGGTGGTCGAGGATCTCAACGTCGCCGGGATGCTGGCCAACCGGCGGCTGGCGCGCAAGGTCGCCGACGCCGGGTTCGGGCAGATCCGACGCCAGATCGAATACAAAGGCCAGTGGTCTGGCGGGGTGACGGTGAAAGCGAACCGCTGGTACCCGTCGTCGAAGATTTGCTCGGAGTGCGGTGCGGTGAAAGACAAGCTGCCGCTGCACGTCCGGGTGTTCGCCTGCGAGCAGTGCCCCCTGGTGATGGACCGTGACGCTAATGCGGCCCGTAACCTCGCCGCCTTGGCGGCGGCAGTCAAGGCTGGTACCGGAGTGGCCGGAGACCAGGACGCGATAGCGTCGAACCCCCGTGGAGCCGACCGTCAGACCCGCGCCACCACCCGACCGCGCAAGCGGCCGGGTGGGCGGGCAGGTGGCAAAATCCCGCACCAGCGGACAGAAACGGGGATCTTCGCCGAACCGAAGCGGTGACGCTCCGGTGAGGCAGGAACCTTTCCAACCGAAAGGCCGGGGTTGCTGATATCCGACTATGGAATCAGCAACGGTGTTCGAGTTCCTCGTCGCGTTCCCTGCGGTGCTCAACCTCGCCCTGCACGTCGGCATCGGCGAATACCTCGCCCGCAGACGCGCTGCCGTCGCCGCCTGATCCCGCACCGGGCCGGTCGGGCTCGCCCCCGACCGGCCCGGCCAAGACGGCTGAGCTGGTCGAAGGCTGGTGACCCAGCGGGGCTCTATGATGCCGCGGTGTCCGATCTGACGTCCGGCGCGGGCTGGGCCCCGCCGCAGCCACCGGCCTGCGACTGCGTGGAGCACGTCGAGGACGTCCTCGACGTCGTCATCGCGAGCAGGTATCCCGATCCACCGTCGATGACCGTGCGGGAGTTGATCGCCACCGGCGACTTTTCGGTGAAACCGATGAGCGAGCGGTGGCTGGGCGGCCATGACGAGGGCCCGCTGCACTGGAACCTGTGGGCCGGCGACGAGGCGCGCAGTCTGTACGACGACGACGCGCCGCTGCGGCTCGACAACTCCATCATGGAACGGCCCGGTATCGAGCGGGTCGAGTGGGTGGATCGCGAGATCCTGCTGATCGGCGCGCCGCGGCTGTGCGCGGACGGGGTGCTGGCAGCGGCGGCCCGCGCCCTGGAGGATCCGCGCGTGCGCTGAGCGGCGGCGCTTGACTAATCGGGCTGTTTCGATGACTCTGTCGGGAGAGCGCTCTCCAGCAGGTCCCGCCGACCCGTGGCCGTCCCCCACACCCGGCAGGGCCTGTCCCGTCCCGTCTCCATCAGGAGCAGCCCATGTCGCTCAGACCCACCCTCCGGCTGCCGTGGCGCAGCCGCGCGGGCCTGGCGGCGGCCGTCGCCGTCGCGCTCGCACTGCTCGCACAGTCCCTGACCGGCGTGCCCGCCCAGGCCGCCGGTCCGCTGATCTCCCAAGGCAAACCGGTGCTCGCTTCCTCGGTCGAGGGCGCGGGCACGCCCGCCGCCGCGGCCGTCGACGGCGATCCCGGCACCCGCTGGTCCAGCCAGTTCAGCGACCCGCAGTGGATCCGCGTCGACCTGGGCGCGACCGCCGCGATCGACCAGGTGCGGCTCGCCTGGGAGGCGGCGTACGCGACCACCTTCCAGATCCAGGTGTCGCCCGACGGCAGCACCTGGACGAACATCTACTCGACCACCACCGGCACCGGCGGCACGCAGACGCTCGCGGTCACCGGCACCGGCCGCTACGTGCGCGTGTACGGCACGGTCCGCGCCAACGGCTACGGCTACTCGCTGTGGGAGTTCCAGGTGTTCGGCACCATCGGCGGCCAGCCCAGCCCGAGCCCGAGCACCAGCCCCAGTCCCCCGCCCAACCCGGGCGGCGCCCCGATCTCGGAGTTCAAGAAGGTCGAGGCGTCGTCGTACGAGGGCGGCAACGCCCCCGCCGCCGCGCTCGACGGCCGCACCACCACCCGCTGGTCCAGCCAGTTCAGCGACCCGCAGTGGATCCGGATCGACTTCGGCGGCACGGCGACGATCTCGCGGGTCGTGCTCCACTGGGAGTCGGCGTTCGCCCGCGGCTACCGGATGGAGACGTCCAACGACGCGGCCACCTGGACCACGATCCACTCGACCACCACCGGCAACGGCGGCACCGAGACCCTGAACATCAGCGGCAGCGGCCGCTACCTGCGCCTCTACGGCACCGCACGGGCCACCGGCTACGGCTACTCGCTGTGGGAGCTGCAGGTGTTCGGCACCCTGAACACGTCGGCCACCACTCCGCCGCTGCTGTCCGGCCCGACCCGTCCGCCGGCGACCACCGGCCAGTTCGCACTGACCGGCCCCGCCGACGCGGCGATGGTCACCACCACCCGCCGTCCGGCGCTGAGCTGGAACGCTGTCGGCGGCGCGGCCCGCTACCAGGTCTGGATCAACATCAGCCGCACCGACTACGACTTCACCCAGCCCGGCAACCTCATCGACCTGTACACCAAGGTCGCCGAACCCACCGGCACCACCTACACGCCCACCTGGGACCTGCCGGACCGGTGGACCTACAAGTGGTATGTCGTGGCCGTGAACAGCTCCGGCGGCACGGTCCAGGTCTCCAACATCCGCCGGTTCAGCGTGTACCTGCCGGTGCTGGAGAACGTCGCCGACGGTGTCAACGTGCTCAACGGCAGTCGCGACCTGAACAAGAACGGCACGATCGAGCCGTACGAGGACTGGCGGCAGCCGGTCGAGACGCGGGTCAACGACCTCCTCGGGCGCATGACGCTGGAGGAGAAGGCGTACCAGATGTTCTACAACGCCCAGACCTTCAACAGGTCGGGCTGGCACTTCGGCCCGGCGGAAGGGCCGGACCTGCACAACTTCCTGACCTCGTCGGCGGCGACCCGGCTGGGCATCCCGTTCGTGTCGGCCGGTGACACCATCCACGGCTACAAGACCACCTACCCGACGCAGAGCGCGCTGGCCGCGACCAGGAACTACCCGCTGGCGTACCAGCTCGGCGACATGCAGCGGCGCGAGCAGCTGGAGGTCGGCACCCGGGGCGTGCTCGGGCCGCTGGCCGAGGTCGGCACGAAGGTGCTCTACCCGCGCATCCAGGAGGGCAACGGCGAGAACGCCGACGTCGCCGCCGCGCAGGTGCGGGCCCTGGTGGCCGGGCTGCAGGGCGGCCCGGAGCTGAACCCGGCGTCGGTGCTGGCCACCGTCAAGCACTGGCCGGGCGAGGGCGCGGGCGGCGAGGCGCTGATCGTGTACGACGCGGTCACGATCAAGTACCACATGATCCCGTTCCGGGCGGCGATGGAGGCCGGCGCGGTCAACATCATGCCGGGGTACGCGGGCAGCTCGCTGCTCGACCCGGGCGGCCCGGGAGCCGGTGACAGCGCGCCGATCCTGGCGTACCTGCGCAACAACCTCGGCTTCACCGGTCTGATCACGACCGACTGGCTGCCCTCGGGCTCCTGGGTCGGCGCGGCCAAGGCCGGTTCGGACGTGATGGGCGGGGCCGACCCGGGGGCTCCGGGCTACTCCATCGCCACGTTCACGGCCGGGGTCCCGGCGGCGCGCATCGACGACGCGGTGCGGCGCATCCTGCGGCTGAAGTTCCAGCTCGGCGTGTTCGAGGCGCCGTACGGAGACCCGGTCAACGGGCCGTACCGGATGCACCAGCCGTCCTACACCGCGCTGGCCAACCAGGCCTCGCGGGAGGCGATGACGCTGCTGAAGAACAACGGTGTGCTGCCGCTGCGGCTCAACGCGGGCGACAACATCGTGGTCGCCGGTCCTCGGGCCACCGACGCGCTCGCCTGCTGCATCTGGACCAGCTACTTCCACCAGGAGTACGGGTCGAAGAACATCATCGACGCGATCCGGGCCAGGGCCGCGACGGCCGGGGTGAACGTGTACCAGGACACCGGTCCCGCGCCGAAGGTGGCGGTCGTCGCCGTCGGCGAGGGCTCCTACACCCACGGCACGAACTGGGTGAAGGAGCAGCCGTACCTGCCCGCCGACCAGCTCGCGGTCATCCAGAACTTCCGCAACCAGAACATCCCGGTCGTGGTCGTGCTGGTGATGCCGAGGCCCTACGTCATCACCGAGTGGGACGGGCTGGCCGGGGCGACGGTGGTCACCTACCGCGGCGGCGAGGAGATGGGCCCGGCGCTGGCGTCGCTGCTGTTCGGCGACTACGCGCCGAGCGGGAAACTGCCGTGGCAGCTGCCCCGGGCGTTGACCGACGTGCTGCGGCCCGGTGGCAGCGACGTGCTCGCCGACGCCACCGAGGCGTGGGACCTGCCGTACGACCTGGGCGCGACGACGGCCCAGCGCAACGAGATCCGGGCCCGGATCGACGCGGGGCAGACGGTGCCGACGACGTACGGCAACCCGCTCTACCCGTACGGAGCCGGTAGAACCGGCTGGTGACAGTCTGATCCGGACGGTCGTCCCGTGACACGGGGCGGCCGTCCGGCCGTGTGCGCCCCCGGATCGGGCGAGAGTGAATCGGCCGCACGGCCGGGGTTCGGGACCGTCGCACGCGGTGTGCGATCAGGGCGGAAACGGCGTTGCTACAACGGGTCGCGACTTCACGTGAACACCCCGTCGCGCCCCGTTCACCGCGGGACGCGAGCACCACCGCCACCCCCACAGCGTCCTCTCCCGAGCGGGTGCCATGAACGAATCCGACCCCCGACCACCCCGCAACCCAGGCCTGCGCAACAAGATCTTCGCCGTTCTCGCGTCGCTGGTGGCGCTGTGGGCGTTCGCGGCGTACGTCACCGTGGGTCAGGGGCTCAGCCTGGTCTGGCTGGCCGCGCTGGAGCAGCAGGTCGCCAAGCCGACCGAGGCGCTCATCGCGGCGATCCAGGAAGAGCGCCGCGAGTCGGTCACGTTCGCCGCGTCGGGCACCGCCGGTGACCGCGACGCGCTGGCCGCCGCGCGGATCGGCACCGACCAGGCCGAGCGCCGGCTGCGCACCGCGTTGGAGGGCACGATCGCGCAGTGGTCGACCAGCGAGGCCAGCGACGCGCGGCTGGCGGACCTGCTCGCCGCGCTCGAAGGCCTGCCCGAGCGGCGCGACGAGCTGGACCGGGGCGGTCTGGACCGGGTGCGGGCCAGCGCCTACTTCACCGGCCTGGCGCAGCTCGGCTTCGACGTGTACGGCACGTACACGGCCTGGGACGACTCGGAGGTCATCTTCCACACCTCGACGCTGGTGCTGCTGACCCACTCCCAGGAGATGATCTCTCGGGAGGACGCGGTGCTGTCCGGCGTCATCGGCGAGAACCGCTTCACCGAGGCGGACCGGGCGGCGTTCACGGAGCTGGTCGGGGCGCAGAAGTACCTGTCGACGCAGGTCGCCGAGCGGCTGCCGCAGCCGGACAAGGGGCAGTACACGCGGCTGCTGAACAGTCCCGCGATGCTGGCGCTGCAGACGCTGGAGAACGAGGTGATGCGGGCCCCACCGGGCGCGGCTCCGCTGGCCGACGCGACGGCGTGGCGGGCCGCGGTCACCGGCGCGATCGACGCGGTGCGCACGCTGGTGCTCGACCTGGCCGACGCGACGGTGGTCCGGTTCCGCCCGGCGGCGGTCGGCATCATCGTGCAGCTGGTGCTGGCCGCCGGGCTCGGGCTCATCGCCGTGGTGCTGTCGATCCGGTTCACGATCAGGTCGCTGCGCTCTTTGCAGGCACAGCTGGCGCAGCTGCGCGCGGCGGCGCTGGATCTGGCGCACGTGCGGCTGCCACGGGTGGTGGAGCGACTGCGGGTCGGCGAGGACGTCGACGTGGGCAGGGCCGCGCCGCCGCTGGCCTTCGGCGACGACGACATCGGGCAGGTGGGCCGGGCGTTCGACGTGGTGCAGCAGACCGCGATCCAGGCCACCGTCGACCAGGCCGAGCTGCGCCGCGGCGTACGCGACGTGTTCCTGAGCCTGGCGCACCGCATCCAGACGCTGGTGCACCGCCAGCTGAAGCTGATCGACCTCATGGAACGGCAGGCCGCCACGGACGAGGAACTGGCCAAGCTGTTCCAGATCGACCATCTGGCCACCCGGATGCGGCGCAACGCGGAGAACCTGGTGGTGCTGTCCGGTGTGCCGGCCAGCCGCACCTACCGCACGGCGGTGCCCATGGTGGACGTGCTACGCGGCGCGCTGGCCGAGGTCGAGGACTACCCGCGGGTGCGGCTGCGAGCCGCGGAGCCGGCCGCGCTCGCGGGTCACGCCGCGGGTGACGTCATCCACCTGCTGGCGGAGCTGATGGAGAACGCGGTGACGTTCTCCCCGCCGAGCACAGACGTCGACGTGATCGGCCGGGCCGTGCCCGGCGGATACCTGGTGGAGATCAGCGACCGCGGCCTGGGCATGACCGACCTGGACCTGCAGGACGCGAACCGGCAGCTGGCCGATCCGCCGGAGTTCCAGCTGGCCGGGGCGGCGCGGCTGGGTTTCTACGTCGTCGGCCGGCTGGCACGGCGGCACCAGGTCGCGGTGCAGTTGCGTCGCTCGGCCCACGACGGGATCACCGCCGCCGTGGTGATCCCGGCCGAGCTGATCGCCCGGACCGCGCCCGAGGTCGGCGACCGGCCCCGCGAGCGGCTGCTGGCCACCGTCGCGGCCGCGGCCGCGCTCAACCCGAACGGCCGCCGCGCGGCCGGGCCAGCCGCCGGGACCCGTCCCGCGACGGGCGGAGCGCAGACCGCCGGCGAGGACAAACTGACCCCCGCCGGGTTGCCCTGGCGGGAGAAACGGCCCAAGCGGGTCGTGCCGCGCCCGCGTGACCTGGCCGAGGCCGAGCAGGCCCGCAACGACGGCCCCGCCTACCCGAACGGCCGCGAGCCGCGGGAGGTCGGCCGGTTCCTGGCGGCGTACGCCGACGGGGCGCGGCAGGGGCGCGAGCAAGCCGAACTGACCGGACCGTCCCCGACCGCAGCACATCCGGAAGGACTCCCATCGTGACGGAGAAGACCGCAGCGACCGTCGACCTCGCCTGGCTCGTGGACGACCTCGTCCACCGGGTCGTCGAGGCCAGGTACGCCATCATCCTGTCCACGGACGGGCTGCTCATCGCCACCTCGGCGGGGCTGGCCAAGGCCGACGCCGAGCACCTGGCGGCGGCCGCGGCCGGGCTGAGCAGCCTCGCGCGAGGCGCGGGGCGGCACTTCGGCGACAGCGTGGTGCGCCGCACCATGATCGAATTCGGGACGGGGTACCTGTTCGTCACGTCGGCGGGCAACGGCGCGTGCCTGGCCGTGGTGTGCGGCAGCGACATCGACGTGGGTGTGGCCGCGTACGAGATGGAGATGCTGGTGGTCCGGGTGGGCCAGTACATCACCACGCCCGTGCGCCAGCCCGCCGCGGCGCAGGGGTGACCTGATGGAGGCGCCACAGGAGCAGTGGCCCGACGCCGTGCCCGTGGTCCGGCCGTACGCGATGACGTCCGGCCGGACCACCCCGGTGCGCGGCGCGTTCGACCTCATCTCGATCGTGCTGGCCACCCGGCCGCCCGAACGCGACGACGGTCTGCACCCGGAGTCCGCGCAGATCATCCGGCACAGCCAGGAGCCCGTGTCCGTCGCCGAACTCGCCGCCGAGCTGGACCTGCCCGCCGGCACGGTCATGGTGCTGCTCGGCGACCTGCTGGCGCAGCGGCTCATCGTCACCCGTTCCCCTACCCCGGCCCGCGGTGTGGCGAGCCGACCTGTGATCGAGGCGGTCATCCATGGACTCAGTACGCTCTGACGCGGTGCCGGTCGTGCTGCCGACCGCGGTCAAGATCCTGATCGCGGGGCACTTCGGGGTCGGCAAGACCACGATGGTCGGCGCGGTCAGCGAGATCCGGCCGCTGCGCACCGAGGAGATGCTCACCGACGCCGGGATCGGCGTCGACGACCTGTCCGGGGTGGAGGCGAAGACCCACACCACCGTGGCGATGGACTTCGGGCGCATCACGATCAGCCGCGACCTGGTGCTGTACCTGTTCGGCACGCCGGGGCAGGACCGGTTCTCGTTCCTGTGGGACGAGCTGGCCGCCGGCGCGATCGGCGCGGTGGTGCTGGCCGACACCCGCCGGCTGAAGGAGAGCTTCGCCTGCATCGACTACTTCGAGGAGCGGGAGACGCCGTTCGTGGTGGCGGTGAACTGTTTCGACGGCGGCGATCGCTTCACCCCGGCGGACGTGCAGCTGGCGCTGAACCTCGACCCGGGAACGCCCGTGCTGCTGTGCGACGCCCGCGACCGCACCTCGTCCCGTGCGGTGCTGGTCGCCCTGCTCCAGCACGTGCTGTCGCTGCCGGTCTGAGCGAAGCGGGCTGCGCGGCAGGCGCTGTGCTCGTACGATCCGTGCCCATGCGCGCACAACGGATCTTCGGCATGGTCGGGGTGCTGGTCACCAGCATCCTGGTCGCGTACGGCGTCTACCAGACCTGGCCCGGGCGGCAGGTGCCGTCGGCCTCGGTGACCGCCCGTCCGTCGTTCGCCGAGCCGAGCGATCCCGGGCATCTGCGTGTCCGGCGGGAGCTGTGCCCCGCCATCGACCGGCCGGAGGTGCTGTCGGTCCTGGAGGACCCGCCGCACGCGCGGGGCACCGGCACGTCGTACGGCAGCGAACCGGACTACCTGCTGTGCCACGTGACCTTGGAGCATGCCGTGCTCCGGATCGAGACCGGCCCCACCCTCAGGATCGCGGGAATGCTGGCGATCAGTCCGGACGCGGTGCCGCTGACGGTGCTCGGCCGCCCGGCGTACTTCGAGGTCAGCCGATCCCGGCTCCATGTCGCGACGCTGGCCGTGGCCTGGCGCAGGGAGGACACCGGCGGGCACGCCACCATCGAAGTCATCACCACCGACCAGCCCGCCGCCGGCCAGGCCACCCTGGTCCGGCTCGCCGAACTGGCCCTGCCGCACGTGCCGGGCTGGCCCGCCTGAGCCGGCCGGGTGCCGGCGAGGTCAGGCGAACAGGGCGCTGACCGACTCGCCGTTGTGGATGCGGCGCACCGCCTCGGCCAGCGCCGGGGCGACCGAGAGCACCTTGAGTTTCGGCACGCGCTTGTCGGCCGCGATCGGCACGGTGTTGGTGCAGACGATCTCCAGGACGCCGTCCTGCTCGCTGAGGCGCTTGAGGGCGTTGTCGGTGAACAGGCCGTGGGTGCAGGCCAGCCGGATCGAGCGCACGTTGAGGCCGCGCAGGTGCTCCATCAGCTCGATCACGGTGCTGCCCTTGGCGATCTCGTCGTCGAGGACGATGACGTGCTTGTCGGCCACGTCGCCGATGACCGCGCTGATCTGCACCCGGTCGTCGCTGAAGCGCTGCTTCGCGCCCGCCGCCACGGGCGTGCCGAGCAGCCGGGCGAACGCCGCGGCCTCCTTGGCGTTGCCGAGGTCGGGTGAGACGACGACGGTGTCGGCCAGGTCGTACTGCTGGAAGTAGGTCGCCAGCTCGCGCAGCGCGTGCAGGTGGTCGACCGGCATGCTGAAGAAGCCGTGCATCTGCGGCGAGTGCAGCGTCATCGCCAGCACCCGGTCCGCGCCCGCGGTGCGCAGCAGGTCGGCGACCAGCCGCCCGCCGATGGAGATGCGCGGGGCGTCCTTCTTGTCCGAGCGGGCGTACGCGTAGTGCGGCATCACCACGGTGATCCGCCCGGCCGACGCGCCCCGGGCCGCGTCGAGCATCAGCAGCAGCTCGACCAGGTGCTCCTGCACCGGCGGCACCAGCGGCTGCACCAGGTAGACGTCCCGGTCGCGGCAGTTCGCGCCGAGCTGGACCTCGAGGCAGTCGTTGGCGAACCGCGACACCCGCACCGGATGCAAGGGCACCCCGAGGTGGGCGCAGATCTCTGCCGCGAGTTCGGGATGGGCACTACCGCTGAACACCGCGATGTCACGCACGCCGGAATGGTAACCAGCACCGGGCGGTCAACGGGGGCCAGGCCCGCCGCGCGCGGCGACGTCGTCCGATCGGGAATCCGACGCCCGCCTCGACTAGGGTCGAGCCGCGAGCGATGGAGGGGCGGCACGGATGGATCCGCAGGCGGAACTGCGCCGGGTGCTGGAGGGCCCGCTGCCCGGCGAGGTGAGCAAGGAGTTCCTGCAGCGGTTCACCTTCACCGCCGGCGACCCCCGTTCGGTGATCGCGCTGGCCCGTGACGTGCTCGCGACCGTCCTGGACGCCGGCCCGGTCTGGCCGGACCTCGCGCAGTGGCGCGACCGGCTGCCTGACCGCTTTGTGGCCGCGTGCGCCCCGGAGCGGGATGCGGCAGCCGCGCACGAGGACGCGGCCCGGCGGGGCGCGATGACGGCGGACGAACAGCGCGAGCACGCGGTCACCGACGCGTGGGAGCTGTCCGGTTGGCTGCACTGGTTCGACCCCGACGGGAATGGCGAGTCGCGGGGCTGGCAATGGTGGGACGCCGGACTAGTCGGGCCTGCCGGAGGCTGGGTCGACGTCCAGGTCGAGGGCCATCCATTCGCTTCGGGTTCACTGGAGTGGCTGCTGCGCGCCGCCGGAGCCCGCGACATCGACAGCTAGTCTGCTCGGTTATCCCGCTTACCGAGCAACCGACGCAGTGCGTCGCAATATCCGCAGAGCTGTCACTCGGAAGGGTGACTTGCTCGACTCGTCAACGGGGTTCTGGGGCGCGCAAGCTGGGAAGACTCCCTGCCGTCCTTCATCCCGACCGAAGATGAGCCTGCCGTGCTTGCGCGGCCGCTTGATACCTTTATCGCAGCTAGTGGCTCGTCCCACGGGGTTGGCCGTGTAATCCACTGATTCTGGCGATCGGTGCGGCAGGCTTTGCTGCGACTGTTTCTCAGGTTGCAGAGGTGGCTATGGCTCGTCCGCCGGAAGTGTTCGTACGCCCGATCACGATGGCCGAGGGACAACGGCTGCAGCGGATCGGCCGCACCGCCAAGGACCCGGTCAAGCTGCGCCGGTCGATCGTGGTGCTGATGTCGGCCCAGGGCCAGCCCGCGGCCGACATCGCCCACCTGATGCGGGTCAGCGCGGACTACGTCCGCGGCGTGATCCACGCGTTCAACGAGCGGGGGTTCGACGCGCTCGACCCAAAATGGGCTGGGGGCCCACCGAAGAAGATCAGTGACGTCGTCCGCGCGAAGATCGTCACGATCGCCTGGTGCGACCCCCGGTTCCTCAAACTGCCGTTCTCCACCTGGTCGCTGTCCAAGCTGCGCCAGCATGTGATCGACACCGGCCTGGTCGGGCAGGTCAGCCGTGAAACGCTGCGGCGGATCCTGCACGAGGGCGGGGTGTCCTGGCAGGCCACCAAGACCTGGAAGTCGTCCAACGACCCCGACTTCCAGGCCAAACTCCGCCGCATCCTCGACCTCTACGACCGGCCGCCCGCCGACGGGCGGGTGGTCTGCGTCGACGAGTTCGGGCCGCTCAACCTCCAGCCGCGGGCCGGGAAGGTCTGGCGGCCGGCCTGCCGGACCCGCCGGCTGCGCGCGACCTACACCCGCACCGAAGGAGTACGGCACATGCTGGCCGCCCTCGACCTGGCCAGCGGGAAGATGTTCTACCGGATCAAGAACCGCAAACGCGCCCGCGAGTTCCTCGGCCTGCTCAAAGCGCTGCGCGCCCGATGGCCCGGCGAGAAGCTCTACCTGATCTGCGACAACTTCTCCACCCACAAGCACGCCACCGTGAAGGCGTGGTGCGCGGCCAACCAGGTCGAACTGGTCTTCCTGCCGACCTACGCCTCATGGTTGAACTGGATCGAGTGCGAGTTCGCGGCACTGCGCTACTTCGCTCTCAACGGCACCGACCATCAGTCGCACGCCGAGCAGGACGCCGCGATCGGCGCCTATATCCGATGGCGCAACCATCGCGCCAAACCCAAGACCAACTTCGCACCCGGCTCACGCATTCGCGAGCCGGGTTACACCATCAAGGCCGCGTGACGGGGCACTAGTTAGAAGGACCCTTACCTCACAGGTAAGGGTCCTTCTTGTATCTGGAGGGAGGTGGAACATGAACAGCTCATTGCTCGGCTACCTCGCACGAGAGGTAGTGCGGACAGTCCGGGATGCTTTGGCGAGTACCGACCGGACTGTCCGCCTCTGCGTGCTGCTGATGACCGTGGTCATCGCAGTCACCATGCTGCTCTGGGCACAGCACACCTTTAGATAGGTGGCCTGCCAGTCAGCCGACACTCAGCTTAGCGCTGCTCGCCTCGCCAATCACGGGACGAGCGGCGCTAAGTGCCGCTTGGGCAACGCGGGAGTCGGAACATCTGCCGGAATGAGCTGCCGGCGGAAGTGGCACCTCGTCGAGTTTACAGAAGTGCACGAGTTGCCTCGCACATACGTTCGACAGGCTTGGTAGGGCGGTAACGCCAACCTCGTACACCTTGGTCCGCTAGATTATGTGAGTCCGATTTATGTACAAATACCGGGCGTGCACGCGGCGTGTCCGCAGGTAGGCGGCCCACGTCCCGCGCAGGAGCGCACGCGCCGGCAGACAGCGGATGTGGAGCTGTGCCATGGCCAAGGCAGTGGGTATCGACCTGGGAACCACGAACTCGGTGATCGCGGTGTTCGAGGGCGGCCAGCCGACCGTGATCCAGAACGCGGAGGGCGCGCGTACGACGCCGTCGGTGGTCGCGTTCACCGACGCGGGTGAGCGCCTGGTCGGGCAACTGGCCCGCAGACAGGCGATCCTGAACCCGAAAGGCACCATCTACTCCGCGAAACGGTTCATCGGGCGGCACTTCGACGAGATCAGCCAGGAGGCCAAGGCGGTCGCGTTCGACGTCGTGCCCGGCCCCGACGGCCTCGTGCGCTTCGACGTCAAGGGCAAGATGTACTCCCCCGAGGAGATCAGTGCCCAGGTGCTGCGCAAACTCGTCGACGACGCGTCGAAGTTCCTCGGTGAGAAGGTCACCCAGGCCGTCATCACGGTGCCCGCGTACTTCAACGACGCCCAGCGCACCGCGACCAAGGACGCCGGGCGCATCGCCGGGCTCGACGTGCTGCGCATCATCAACGAGCCGACCGCGGCCGCGCTGGCGTACGGCCTGGACAAGAAGGGCCACGAGACGGTCTTGGTGTTCGACCTGGGCGGCGGCACCTTCGACGTGAGCATCCTCGACGTCGGCGACGGTGTCGTCGAGGTTCGCGCCACCGCCGGCGACTCGCATCTCGGCGGCGACGACTTCGACCGGCGGCTGGTCGACCACCTGGCCGACGAGTTCAAGAACGAGAACGGCATCGACCTGCGCAGCGACCCGCAGGCCCTGCAACGGCTGTTCGAGGCCGCAGAGAAGGCCAAGGTCGAGCTGTCGTCGGTCACCCAGACGCAGGTCAGCCTGCCGTTCGTCACTGCCGACGCGTCCGGGCCGAAGCACCTGACCACGACGATCACCCGGTCGAAGTTCGAGGACCTGACCAAGGACCTGGTGCAGCGCTGCCTGGGCCCGGTCGAGCAGGCCATGGGCGACGCGAAGGTCACCGCCAACGACCTCGACGAGGTCATCCTCGTCGGCGGGTCCACCCGCATCCCGGCCGTCCAGGCCCTCGTACGCCGACTGACCGGGGGCAAGGACCCGAATATGAGCGTCAACCCCGACGAGGTCGTGGCGATGGGCGCGGCGATCCAGGCGGGCGTGCTCACCGGTGAGGGGCCCGACGTGCTGCTGCTTGACGTGATCCCGCTGTCGCTGGGCCTGGAGACCCTGGGCGGACGGATGACCAAGGTGATCGAGCGCAACACCACGATCCCCGCGCGGCGCTCCGAGACGTTCTCCACGGCCGAGGACAACCAGCCCGCCGTGGACATCCACGTCCTGCAGGGCGAGCGCGAGCTGGCCGCCGACAACCGCACGCTGGGCAAGTTCCGGCTGGAGAACATCCGGCCCGCGCCGCGCAACGTGCCGCAGATCGACGTCACCTTCGACGTCGACGCCAACGGCATCCTCAACGTCTCCGCCAAGGACAAGGAGACCAACGCCGAGCAGGCCATCACCATCACCGACAGCGGCAACCTCGACCGGTCCGACGTCGAGCGCATGGTCGCCGACGCCGAGGCCCACCGCGACGAGGACACCCGCACCCGCCAGCTCATCGACACCCGAAACGAGCTGGAATCGCTGACGTACCAGGTCGAGCAGCGGCTGGGCGAGCTGGGCGAGTCCGCACCCGCGCACGAGAGGGCCCGCGCGGAGCTGCTCGTCAGCGACGCCCGCCAGGCCATCAAGGAGGAGGCGCCGATCGACCGGCTGCGTTCGCTGATCGGCGACCTGCAGCAGCTCGCGCAGGGTCTGATGGCCCGGCCCAGCGCACCGCCGCCCGGCGACGCCGGACAGGGCGGACCGGCCGGACCGGCCGCGGGCGCGCGCACCGGCCAGGGCCAGGGCGACGACGACGTCATCGACGCCGAGTTCTCGCCGAGCTGAGGGCCGCGATGGCACACCACCCGCACAGCGGCACCGGCCGGCAGGCCGACACCGAACCGGAGGGCGAGGCGGTGCACGAGCACGTGCCCCGGCACGGCCTCGACCCGCCGGGCCCGGTCGCGATGGAATCCGACGAGGTCGCGGTGCACGATGGCCACGCCGGGGAGCCGTCGGCCGAGGCCCCGGACGTCGAGGCGCCGACCCCGAGCGGGCCGTCGGCGGTGGAGCTGGAGGGCCGGTTGCGGCGGGCGCTGGCCGACCTCGACAACATGCGCAAGCGGTACGAGCGCCAGCTCGCCGCCGAACGCGAGGCCGAACGGGTCCGTACGGCCGCGGTGTTCCTGCCCGTCATCGACAACCTGGACCTGGCCCTGGCGCACGCCGACAGCGACCCGGCCGCGGTCGTCGACGGCGTCCGGGCGGTCCGCGATCAGGCGGTGAACACGCTGTCCACGCTCGGCTTCCCGCGCCGTGAGGACACCGGGGTGCCGTTCGACCCGGTGTGGCACGAGGCGGTCAGTGTCGTCCCGAACACCGGCGAGCCCGACGGCACGGTGCTGCAGGTGATCCGGCCCGGCTACGGCCAGGTGGACAAGCAGCTGCGCCCGGCCACGGTCGTCGTCGCCGGCAACACCCAGGGGTGAGCCGTGGCCCGTGACTTCTACGACGTGCTCGGGGTGGCCCGCGGCGCGTCCGCGGACGAGATCCAGCAGGCGTTTCGCAAGCTGGCCCGCAAGTACCACCCCGACGTCAACAAGAGCCCGGACGCCGAGGAGAAGTTCAAGGAGATCAACGAGGCGTACCACGTGCTGCACGATCCGAAGCAGCGCGCCCGCTACGACCGCTTCGGCGAGGACTTCCGCAAGGTCCCCGAGGGCTACGAGGAGATGGCCGGCGCGGGAGCGGGCGGTTTCCGGGGTCGCGGGGCGGGCCGAGGCGGTTTCCCGGGCGGCGGGTTCCGGGGCGGGGACGGCGGCGAGCCGTTCTCGTGGTCGTACGAGGGCGGCGACGTCGACCTGGAGGACCTGCTCGGCGGCATGTTCCGCGGCGGCGGGCGGGCGGGGCGCGGCGCGGGCCCGATCCCGGGCGCGGACCAGGAGGCCGAGCTGCCGCTGTCGGTCGAGGACGCCTACCAGGGCGGCAAGCGGACCATCACGCTGTCCAGCGCACAGGGCCCGCGCAGCTACGACGTGAACATCCCGGCCGGGGTCACCGACGGCCAGCGCATCCGGCTGGCCGGGCAGGGCGGGCAGGGCCGCGGCAACGCCCCGGCCGGTGACCTGTACCTGGTGGTGCGCCTGGAACCGCACCACCGCTACCGGGTCGACGGCCGCCACATCCACGTGGCGCTGCCGGTGAGCCCGTCCGAGGCGGCGCTCGGCGCGACCGTGCCGCTGGTGACACCGGGCGGGGAGACCAAGGTGACGGTGCCGCCGGGCACCTCCAGCGGCAAGCGGCTGCGCCTGCGCGGGCAGGGCATGCCGCACCACCGCGGCGAGCACGGCGACCTGTACGCCGAGGTGCGCATCGTCGTACCGCGCAGCCTGAGCGACCGCGAACGCGAGCTGTACGAACAGCTGGCCGAGGCGTCCACGTTCGACCCGAGGAGCTCCCGGTGAAGGTGTACGCGCTCGCCGTCCCGACCCGGCTCAGCCTGGACCGCTTCGCCCGCCAGGCCGGCCTGCACCCGGTGCTGGTGCAGCGGTACGTCGCGCTGGGCCTGGTCGACGCCGACCGTGACGCGGTCGGCGGCCTGTGGTTCCGGCCCACCGAGCTGCACCGGGTGGCGCGGGTGCAGCGACTGCACGCCGACCTGTCCCTGAACTACACCGCGATCGGCCTGGTCATGGACCTGCTCGACCGCGTCGACGAGCTGCAGACCGCACTGCGAAGGAGCGAGCGCCGTGGACATGAACAAGCTGACGCAGAAGTCGCAGGAGGCGCTGCATGACGCGCAGACGATCGCGCTGCGGCTGGGCCAGACCGAGGTCGACGGCGAGCACCTGCTGCTGGCGCTGCTGGACCAGCCCGACGGGATCGTGCCGCGGCTGATCACCCAGACCGGGGCGGACCCGGCCCGGCTGCGCGGCGAGGTCGAGCAGGATCTGCAGCGTCGGCCGAAGGTCAGCGGGCCGGGCGCGCAGCCCGGTCAGGTGTTCGTCACCCAGCGCCTGTCGCGGCTGCTGGACACCGCCGAACGGGAGGCCAAGCGGCTCAAGGACGAGTACGTGTCCACCGAGCACCTGCTGCTGGCCCTTGCCGACGAGGGCTCGGCTACGGCCGCGGGGCGGCGGCTCAAGGAGAACGGCGTCACCCGGGAGGCGTTCCTGGCGGCGCTGACCCAGATCCGCGGCAACCAGCGGGTCACCTCGGCGATGCCCGAGGTCACCTACGAGGCGCTGGAGAAGTACGGGCAGGACCTGGTCGCCGACGCCCGAGCGAACCGCCTCGACCCGGTCATCGGCCGCGACGCCGAGATCCGCCGCGTGATCCAGATCCTGTCCCGCAAGACCAAGAACAACCCGGTGCTGATCGGCGACCCGGGTGTCGGCAAGACCGCGATCGTGGAGGGCCTGGCGCAGCGCATCGTGCGCGGTGACGTGCCCGAGGGGCTGCGCGACAAGACCGTGTTCGCGCTGGACATGGGGGCGCTGATCGCCGGGGCCAAGTACCGGGGCGAGTTCGAGGAGCGGCTCAAGGCCGTGCTCAACGAGGTCCGCGCGGCCGAGGGCCGCATCCTGCTGTTCGTCGACGAGCTGCACACCGTCGTCGGGGCGGGCGGCGGCGCGGAGGGCGCGATGGACGCGGGCAACATGCTCAAGCCGATGCTGGCCCGCGGCGAGCTGCACATGATCGGCGCGACGACCGTCGACGAGTACCGCAAGCACATCGAGAAGGACGCCGCGCTGGCCCGGCGCTTCCAGCAGGTGCTGGTGGACGAGCCGTCGGTCGAGGACACCATCTCCATCCTGCGCGGGCTGCGCGAGCGCCTGGAGGTGTTCCACGGCGTGAAGATCCAGGACTCGGCGCTGGTGGCGGCGGCAACGCTGTCGCACCGGTACATCACCGACCGGTTCCTGCCGGACAAGGCGATCGACCTGGTGGACGAGGCGTGCGCGCGGCTGCGCACCGAGATCGACTCGATGCCCGCGGAGCTGGACGAGATCACCCGCCGGGTCATGCGACTGGAGATCGAAGAAGCGGCGCTGTCGAAGGAGACCGACCCGGCCGGGCTGGCCCGCCTCGACCAGCTCCGGCGCGAACTGGCCGACCTGCGCGCCGAGGCCGACGCCAAACACGCCCAGTGGGAGAGCGAGCGCCAGGCCATCCGCCGGGTCCAGGACCTGCGCGAGGAGCTGGAGCGACTGCGCCACGAGGCCGAGGAGGCCGAGCGTGCGTACGACCTCAACCGGGCCGCCGAGCTGCGCTACGGGCGCATCGCCGACCTCGAACGACGGCTTGAGGCCGAGGAGCAGAAGCTCGCCGACCGGCAGCAGGGCCAGCCCGGCCTGCTGCGCGAGACCGTGACCGAGGACGAGATCGCCGAGATCGTGTCCGCGTGGACCGGCATCCCGGTGTCGCGGCTGCAGGAGGGCGAACGCCAGAAACTGCTGCGCCTCGACGAGATCCTGCACGAACGGGTCATCGGCCAGGACGAGGCCGTCCAGGTCGTCGCCGACGCCATCATCCGCGCCCGGTCCGGTATCAAGGACCCGCGCCGCCCGATCGGGTCGTTCATCTTCCTGGGCCCCACCGGCGTCGGCAAGACCGAGCTGGCCAAGGCCCTCGCCGCGGCGCTGTTCGACTCCGAGGACAACATCGTGCGCCTGGACATGAGCGAGTACCAGGAACGGCACACCGTCAGCCGGCTGGTCGGCGCGCCGCCCGGGTACGTCGGCTACGAGGAAGGCGGACAGCTCACCGAGGCGGTGCGGCGCAAGCCGTACTCGGTGGTGCTGTTCGACGAGATCGAGAAGGCGCACACCGACGTGTTCAACACGCTGCTGCAGGTCCTCGACGACGGCCGGATCACCGACTCGCAGGGCCGCACCGTCGACTTCCGCAACACCGTCATCATCATGACCTCCAACATCGGCGCGGAGTACCTGCTCGAAGGGTCCGATGCCGACATCTCCGAGCAGGCCCGCGCGAAGGTGCTGGCCGAGCTGCGCGGGCACTTCCGGCCCGAGTTCCTCAACCGGGTCGACGACATCGTGCTGTTCCACCGGCTGACGCTGCCGCAGATCGAGAAGATCGTCGACCTGCAGTTCGAGGACCTGCGCCAGCGGCTCGGCGAACGCCGGATCACCCTGGATTTGACCTCCGACGCCCGCAAACTCATCGCCGAGCACGGCTTCGACCCGGTGTACGGGGCGCGGCCGCTGCGTCGATACATCGCCCACGAAGTCGAGACCCGGATCGGACGTGCGATCATCGCCGGTGACCTCCGCGAGGACGCCGTGATCCACGTCGGGGTCCGCGACGGCGAATTGGCGGTAACCTTCGACGCGGCAACGGCTCCGCAGATGGCGGAGGCGGGCACGGGAACGGGAGTTTGACGATGGCACAGGCACCGCAGCAGGACACCAGGGCCGACCTGGTCACCTGCCCGCACTGCGGCAAGCGCAACCGGCTGCGGGCCGCCGCGGCCGGACTGGCCCGGTGCGGCAGCTGCCGCGGCATGCTGCCGTGGCTGACCGACGCCACCGACGACGACTTCGACGCCGTGGTGGTGCAGTCGTCGCTGCCGGTGCTGCTGGACCTGTGGGCGCCGTGGTGCGGGCCGTGCCGCATGGTCGCGCCCGGCGTGGAGCGGGCCGCGCTGGAGTACGCGGGCCGGCTGAAGGTCGTCAAGGTCAATGTGGACGTCTCGCCGGAGACGGCGATGCGCTACCGGGCCCAGTCGATCCCGCTGCTGCTCATGCTTAAGGGCGGCGAGGTGACGGCGCGGCAGCTCGGCGCGATCCCGCCGGGCCCGCTGCTGCAGTGGGTGGAGAGCGCGCTGCCACCGGCGAAGTGACCTCGCCACCGCCTTGCCTGCGGTGCCTACGCTGCGGCGATGCAGCCGTCTGAGCCGACCCCGACACCCCTGGGCCCGTGGACCCGGGAAAAGCGCCAGTGGACGGTTCTGTTCTGCTGGGGTCTGCTGGTGGGCAGCTCGACTCTGCTGTGGCGCGTCGCCAGGCAGGCGGCCACTGCGTCGAACGTGGACGTCGCCGAGGCCGCTTGGTACATGGTGTGTTTCCTGACCATGGCCTACGCGGGCTTTCACGGCCTGCTGGCGACCCTGCGCGGCGGCACCTGGCTGCACGGCTCGGTGCTGACCGTGCGAGGAGCGTTCCTCACCCGCTCCGTGGACCTCGCCGCAGCGACAGTTCGCGGCGAGATCGACGACCCTGCGGACGCGGGACGGATATCCCTGGTCGCCCACGACGCCGCGACTGGCCACCGGGTCTCGCTGAACCTGGGCAGCGCCAACCGGATCGAATTCACGACGCAGGAGCTGGACGCCCTCGCCGACGCGATCGACACCGCACGCAGCGGGCCGCCGGCGGACGAGGAGATCCTCCGGGTCGCCGCCCGGCTGCGCCTGTTCTACCGCCGCCCGTACCCGGTGGGCCGCTACCTCTGGGAGGATCCGCCCATCCCGCCGCTGCGTCGACTGGCAGAGGTTGACGAAATCGATTTCACGGACGATGCTGACCGACCATGAGCGTGGGTGTGGCGATCGCCACGCCCGGCAGTCGATCGCGGTGCTCGACTCGGGACGCCACTGCGCTTGCGCGGTCCCGATGGCGATGTCCCTTGCCGACGTCGAGGCGGTCCGCGCCGCCGCCCACGCCTCGGGGCGGGTGTACATGATGATGGAGACCTCCGTGTACGCCCGTGAGTACCACGCCGTCGAGGAACTCCACCGCAGCGGCGAATTGGGCACGGTCACGTTCTACCGGGGCTTCCACATCCAGAACCTCGACGGCTTCGCCCACTACTGGCAGGGCTACCCGCCGATGGCGTACGTGACGCACGCGCTGTCGCCGATCCTGGCGCTGCTCGACACGAGTGTGGCCAGCGTGCACTGCCTGGGTTCGGGGCGGCTCACCGGCGAACGCGAGGGCGCGTTCGGCAATCCGTACCCGCTGGAGACCGGGCTGTTCCGGTTGCGCGGCCACGACGCCGTCGCCGAGATTTCGCGGGTGCGCCGTCACCTCTTCTGCCGCACTGAACGAGGCGGCGCGGCCGCGCCGGTGATGAGCACCGGACTGCGACCACGCCGCCAATGCCGACCCGCGTCGGCTCAGACGACCTAGCGGGACAGCCAGTCGGTGACGATGGCGTCGACCTGTGCGGCGTGCGCGGTCTGCGGGGCGGCCTCGATGCCGGGCTCCTCGGCCAGGGCGTGGCCCATGCCGGGGATCGCGACCAGCGACGAGCCCTCCGGCAGTGCCGCCCACAACCGCTGCGCCGGGTCGCGGAAGCCGTCCCGGTCGTCCTCGTCGCCGACCACCATCAGCACCGGGCGCTCGATCTCCGCCGCGCGGGCGACGAAGTCGAGCCGGTCGGCCGCGGCACGGCTCTCGTCGGTCCACTGGTAGGGCATGCCGAACATCCGGGAATTCGCGTCCACCAGCGCCGACAACTGGACAGCGGGGCTGACCAGCGCCACCCGGTCCACCTCCACGGCCGTCTCGGTCAGCAGCCGCAGGGCCGTCATCGAGCCGATGGAACCGCCCAGCAGGCTGAGCGGACCGCGCGTGTCCAGCAGCGAGCGCAGTTCGGCCAGCGCGGGCGGGAATTCCGCCACCGCCTGCCGGGTCAGCGGCTCGAACAGGTTCAGCACCGCGTCCTCCATGACGAGCTTCATCAGCTCGTCGGGGCCGCCGGGCAGCATCCGGTCGCCGGTCATCGGCAGGCCCAGATACACCCGCCAGGCGTTCAGGCCGGACAGGGGCAGGGCCGCGGCCATGGCGATCTCGCTGCGCGGCGGGTCGAGCAGGTGCCAGGCCACGACCAGCGGGGTGTCGGGGGTCGGGTCGGCGGGCGGCAGGGCGATGTACGGCACTCCGGCCGCGTTTCCTCTGAGCGTCATGCCGACCAGTCAAGCCCGCCCGAGTGGGCGGCGTCGAACAACCATGCCGACCGATTGGACAACCGTTGGTTGTCGGACCAGGCTGTGCCCCGTGGATCTCGAACTCGCTCAGGTGCGGGCGTTCGTGCGCGCCGCCGACGAGCTGCACTTCGGACGGGCCGCCGCCGCGCTCTACCTGACCCAGCAGGCGCTGTCCAAACGTGTCCGCCGGCTGGAGGAGACGTTGGGGGCGGCCCTGTTCACGCGCGGGCGCGGGCCGGTCGAGTTGACCGTGGCCGGGGCGAGGTTCCTGCCGTACGCCCGGGAGCTGCTGGCGCTGGGCGCGGCGGCGGCCCGGTCGGTGCGCGGCGAGCAGCTGCCGCTGAAGGTGGACGTGTGGGGTCCGGTGCACCGGCCGCTGAGCCTGCTCGGCGAGCTGGTGTCGGCGTACCCGGACCTGCTGTTGGAGCTGAGCATGCGGCGCAGCCTCGGTTCGGCGCTGGACGCCGTCGCGAGCGGTGACCTCGACGTCGCCTGGGGCCGGGCGCACGACCTCGGCCGGCCGTGGCCCGACGGGGTGCGGCGGCGGCTGGTGTGCCTGGAACCGATCGCGGTCGGGGTGCTCGCCGGGCATCCGCTCGCCGACATGGCCTCGGTCGGGGCTGCCGAGCTGCGCGAGCACGGGCTGTGGATCCCGTTTGACGACCGGCCGCCGGAGCTGACCGGGCTGCTGCGCGCGTACGCCGCGGCGCTGGACGTGCCGATCACGGGGACCGCGCTCAACCTGGGGGTCGAGCACACGATCGCCGAGTTGCGGCGGCATCCGCACCGGGTCACGCCGCTGGGCGCGTGGTGGCAGCTGCCCGCCGACGTGGTGCGCCTCCCGCTGCGGCCGACACCGTATCTGCCGTGGTCGGTGGTGTGGCGCGCGGACAACACGCATCCGCTGCTCCCCCGGCTGCTCGCCCTGCTGCCGGGCCGGCACACGATCCGGTTCGACCCGGCCCGGGACTGGCTGCCCGAACCCGACCGCGCCGACCTGGCGCGCACGGCGCCGCGATAGCTGCCTTATACAGATTGACTGTATATACAGACCGTCTATATTGCTCGCATGACGATGCAGGAACCGACGTTCTTCATCCTGACCGCGCTCGTGCGGTCGCCATTGCACGGATACGGCGTCATGCAGGCCGTCGAGCAGCTGTCCGATGGGCGGGTCACGCTCAAGGCCGGCACGCTCTACGCAGCCCTGGACCGGCTCACCACGGCCGGGCTGGTCGCCGTCGAGCGCGAGGAGGCCGTGGCCGGACGTCTGCGCCGCTACTACGTGCTGTCCGACGACGGCCGTGCGGCGCTGGAGGCCGCGGTCGAGCGGATGCGGTCGGATGCGACCGTCGCCGCCGCGCGCCTGCGGGAGGCGTTCGGCTTCGTCGTGGGGGTGCGGCATGCCTGACCAGTCCGAACTCGAACGCTCCTACCGCCGCCTGCTGCTCGCCTACCCCCGGTTCTACCGCGACGAACGCGGGCTGGAGATCCTCACCACCCTGCTGGACGCGGCCAAGCCGGGACAGGTCAGGGCCACCCTCGGCGAGGCGACCCACCTGATCCTGTCCGGACTCCGGTTCCGCCTGGTGCCCCCAGGTGTCGCCGGCAGGATCGCAGCCGGTGTGGTGGCGCTGTGGACCGCGGCCGTGCTCGGCGGGGCCGGCGCGTACGTCGCCTGGGACTCGTCGTCGGCGACTCCGGCCGCGATCGACGACACCCAGGTAGCCGTGCTCGCCAACGCGCTGGTCGGCCAGCCGCCCGCCTGGGTCCATCACGGCGACGACGGACTGCTCGACATCGCGTACAGCCACAAGGCGTCGGCGGGGTTCCAGACGCTCGGGGTCGAGGATCTGCCCGGGGTGCGACCCATGCCGTCGGGCCACACCCGCATCTACGAGCAGGTCGACCCGGCCCGTGGCGTCCTCGACGCCGCCCACCGGCGCCTGCAGGCGGACGGATGGCAGACCGGAGCCGTCACCAGGCCGGAGGTCTGCGGCTGCGGCACGTTCTGGGCAAGCCGCGACGGCCTGCTGCTGCGGATGGCAGATCACCCCGCAACCGAGCAGCAGAAGATCGTCCTCGTGGACTTCTACCCGATCGAGCCGGACGGCGTGCTCGACGGCATGATCGTCGGCTTCGTCCTAGGGCTGATCCTGGCCTGGCCGACGGTCACCTGGCTGGCACACCGCTACGCGCGGACCCCGCGCGGAGACCAGATGCTTTTCCTGCTCTTCGCCGCGCCGGCCCTCTACGCCTGCCTGGCCAACACCGTCGACAACGTGCTGAGCATGGTGCCGGACCCGGACACCGACAGTGTGCTGCTCGCCATCGACCTGATGTACCCGCTGGCCAACCAGGTCACCAACCCGCTCGCCGTGAGCGTGATCGCGGTCGGCCTCGCCGCCTGCGCCGGCATCGTCGTCTTCACGCCGTGGCAGCGCAGGCACCCCGAGACGGACCCGGCACCCGACGCCACGGCGCTCACCGAGAGCTGAGCCGAACCCGGTGGCCGCCCACGTCCAGGGCGGCCACCGGGCCTCGGTGACTCAGCGGTTGCGGTCACCCGCCGATCAGCGCGGCGAGCAGACGGGCACGAACGCCGTCCGGGTCGGGACGGCCGGGGTACCAGGTGCAGGCGATGTCGATCGCGGCCACCCGCCCGGTGTCGAGCACTCGGCGCGCCGCGGCGAGCACCGCGTCGGCGCTGGGTCCGCCGGGAACCGGGAAGCGCAGGTCCGGCAGCTCGGCGGAGTCGATGACGTCGAGGTCGAGGTGCAGGACAAGCGGGCCGGGCGGCAGCGTCGCCGCGTCGAGTTCCTCGACGCCGCAGCGGCGTACGGCAGCGGTGGCGAGGTAGTCGGCCTCCGGCGGGTCCAGGTCGCGGGCGTCGACGAGCAGTGCCCGGTCCTCGGCCAGCGGTTGCAGCCCGAGCCGCTGCGAGATCAGCTCGGGCCGGTAGCCGACGAGGATCCGCAGCGGCATGCCGCCGACGTAGCCCGACGCGGTCGTCTCCAGGGTCTGCACGTCGCCGTGTGCGTCGAACCAGACGATGGCCGCGTCCACGCCCGCCTGCTGCAGGCCCGCCATGGTGCCCAGCGACACGGTGCAGTCCCCGGACACCACGACCGGGGTCTCGCCCGTCTGCGCGCAGTGGGCGACCTGCCAGGCCACCGGCTCGTAGAGGTGGCCGAGCCGGGCCCAGACGTCCCCGTCGGGCAGTTGCGCTTCCACCGTCCGAACGGCATGGCCGGACGGCAGCGGGAAGTCGTGATCGGGCAGTCGTTCGTCGAGGTGGTACGGCACGAAGATGATCGTCACGTGGCCACGTTACCGAACACCGCCACGAACGGGCCGGGGCCGAACCCGCGGTCCCGAACCGCGCGCCTGCCGTCGAGCGGGTCAACGGATCCCCATCTCAAGCAGAGCCGCCGAACAGGCGGTCGAGGTGGTACGTGAGGATCGCGAGCGCGGCGTCGCCGTCGCGCTGTCCGCCGAGCACGCTGGAGCCGAGGCCGTTGGTCAGCGCCAGCAGCCCCGCGGCGGCGGTCGGGGCGTCGAGGCCGGGATCGACCTGTCCTGCCTGCTGGGCGGTGCGCAGGTGCCCGGCCAGGAATCGTTCCAGCAGGTCGGGATAGGTCGCACCGTGCTCGGCGGCGAGCGCGGGCTCGGCCAGCACCAGGGTGTAGTACGCGGCGTAGGTCCTGGTCAGCCGGCGGCTCTCGTCGTCGGTCGGCAGGATGGCGGTGAGGGTGCCGTAGACGAGGCTGCGCGGGGTCGGCGGCATGCCCAGGGCGCGGATGTGCGCCTCCACCCGTGCGGAGAGCTGCTCGCCGAGGTAGCCGAGCGCGCCGAGCAGCAGTTCCTGCTTGGTGTGGAAGTAGTACTGGACCAGGCGCAGCGATACGCCCGCCTCGGTGGCCACCTCGCGCATGCTCGCCGCCTGCAGGCCCCGGGTGCTCGCGATGCGCAGCAAGGCCTCGCCGATCTGTCGGCGGCGCAGGTCGTGGTCCACGCGCTTGGGCACGGTGCTCCATCCGGTCGCACGGTCGTGTCGGGTCGATCACGTCGGCCTATCATGCAACACCCCGTTGATGATACGGTCGTATCACAAAAAGCGGCGATCGGAGACACCCATGACCGAGGCACGGCTCAGCGCGTTCACCGGGGACAAGGCGCGCGCCAGGTTCCTCGCGGCCTACGGGCGGGTCTTCGACACGGTCTGGCCCGCCGATCACCGACGCCTCGATGTGCCCACCTCGTTCGGCACCACCCGCGTCTACCGCGCCGGACGGCCCGACGGTGTCCCGTTCGTGCTGCTCCCGGGTGCGGGCGGCAACGCGCTGGGATGGCACCGGCATGTGGCACGCTGGGGCCAGGCACGCCCGGTCATCGCGATCGACCCTGTCGGCGAGCCCGGCTGCTCCACGCAGGACACACCCGTCACGGACGGCCGCGACCTGGCCCGCTGGCTCGACGAGGTGCTCGCCGGCCTGGACGTCGAGCGCGCGCATCTCGTCGGATGCTCGTACGGCGGCTGGGTCGCCCTGCAGCACGAGCTGCACGCGCCGGGCCGGGCCGCCTCGATCACGCTGCTGGACCCGGCGGGGTTCGGCCGGATCACCAAACGGTTCATCCTCTGGGTGGTCCTGGGCGGGCTGGCCGGGCTCACGCCCCGACCGCTGCGCCGCCGCGCTGCACGCTGGCTGCGCAACGCCACCCTGCTCGACGACGACCTCATGGGACTGGCGCTGGCCTCGACCGGCTTCCGGCGGCGGCTGCCCGTCCCGCCCCCGCTGACCGACGACGAGCTGCGCCAGATCACCATCCCCACCCTGGCCCTGCTCGGCGAGCGCAGCCAGATGTACGACGCTGCCCAGGTGGCGTCGCGCATCGAGGCGCTGATGCCGGCCGCTCGCGCCGAGGTCGTCGCCGACGCGGGGCACGACCTGCAGGTGCACAGCCCGGACCTGGTCACCGACCGGGCGGCCGAGTTCGCGGCCGAGACCTCGACCCGGGCAGCCGCCGACGGTCCCTCAGAACCGGCCTGACGTTCTCCCCCGCCGGCGCGAGCCGGTCGGCGGGCCGCCATGCCGGGCAACCTCAGCCGAGGACGGCCACCAGCCGCTCGCCGTCCGGCCAGGGGCCGTGGCCGCTGGCCGTCTCGACGTGGCCGACGTCACCCGCGTCGTACAGCTCCGCGCCCCAGGCGGCGGCGTACTGCTCGAACTGCGGGAACGTCGTGTACGGGTCGGTGCGGCTGGCCACCAGGACGGCACGGAACGGCAGCCGCTCACGGGGAACCGCGATGGATACGAAGTCGTTCACCTCACCCGGGCCCGGTGTCCATGCGGGGTCGAGGTACGGCGGCGTCACCAGCAGCGCGGCCTGTACCGGACCCGTGTGGCGGGCCGCCCACACGACCGTGGTGATGCACCCGGCGCTGTGCGCGATCAGCACGGCGGGCTCGTCGTCGGCCAGCACCGCCTCGTGCAGCGCGGCCACCCGCTCCTCCAGGGTGAACGGCGGCCCCGGCGGGTAGGGCGCCCACCGATACTCGGGATGCGCGTCGGCCCAGCGGCGTTGCCAGTGCTCCGGAAGGGGGACGCCGCGCCCCGGCACCAGCAGATGTCGCGTCATCGGCCGAGGGTAACCGTCCCGGCCCGGTCTCGCCGGACCGGAAGCCGACCGGCTCCGGCGGCATCTGGCCGGATCTGCCGGCACTCCCCCGGCCGACCAGGCCTGACCAGCGGCGAAGGCGATCACGAAACCGGCCGGCGCGGGCGTGAAACCGCGGCGAAGGCGTGGTGGAACCGGCCCGGCGGATGCTGTCTCCTGACCGGCCGACGCCGGTCGCGAGGGAGCGATGATGAAGCACATTCCCGCGGTACACGCGGAGGGCCTGGTGAAGTCGTTCGGTGACTTCCGTGCCGTCGACGGGGTCGACCTGCACGTCGACCAGGGTGAGATCTACGGCGTGCTGGGCCCCAACGGCGCCGGCAAGACCACCATGCTCAAGATGCTGGCCACGCTGCTGCCCATCGACGGCGGCCGGGCGGAGATCTTCGGCGTGGACGTGCGCCGCGATCCGCACCGCACCAGGCAGCTGCTCGGCGTCACCGGGCAGTACGCGTCGGTGGACGAGAACCTGACCGCCAACGAGAACCTGTGGCTGTTCGGCCGGCTGCAGGGGGTGTCCAGCCGCACCGCCCGCACCACCGCCGCCCAGCTGCTGGAGCAGTTCGGCCTGCAGGAGGCGGCGAACAAGCCGATCTCCCAGTTCAGCGGTGGTATGCGGCGGCGGCTCGACCTGGCCGCCAGCCTGATCACCCGGCCGCCGCTGATCTTCCTGGACGAGCCGACCACCGGTCTGGACCCGCGTACCCGGGGACAGATGTGGGACACCATCCGCGAACTGGTCGCCGGGGGCTGCACGGTCCTGCTGACCACGCAGTACCTGGACGAGGCCGACCAGCTCGCCGACCGGATCGCGGTCATCGACCGGGGCCGCAAGGTCGCCGAGGGCACTCCCGACGAGCTGAAGGCGTCGGTGGGCAACTCGACCCTGCGGCTGCGGCTGACCGACGCCGCCGACCAGGCTGCCGCCGCCGACGTCGTGCGGCGGCTGCTGGGCGAGGACCCGGTGCTCAGCCCGGAGTCGGGGCGGATGAACGTGGCCCTCGACGCCGCGGACCGGGCCGCCGACGTGCTCATCCGCCTGCGCGAGGCGGGCATCGGCATCACCTCGGTGAGCGTCGACGCGCCGACCCTCGACGAGGTGTTCCTGGCTCTCACCGGGCACGACACCGGCGACGGCTCCGATCCGTCCGCGACCGCGGACTCCCTCCAGCTGGAGATGGCCCGATGACCCTGCAGATGACCAAGCCCGCGGCGGCGATGCCGCGACGCCTGACGCCCGATGACATCGCCGCGCGTACGACCTCGCACAACAGCCTGCGCGAGACGATCGGCCAGACGATGTCGATGGCGTGGCGGGCGACGAAGAAGATGCGCCGCAACCCGGAGCAGTTCTTCGACGTCACCATCCAGCCGCTGCTGTTCACGGCGATGTTCGCGTACCTGCTGGGTGGTGGCCTGTCCGGCAGCGTGGAGGCCTACCTGCCGCTGGTGATCCCCGGCATCCTGGCGCAGACCGCGCTGACGGCCTGCATGGCCACCGGCGTTCAGCTGCGCGAGGACATGGAGAAGGGGGTGTTCGACCGGTTCAAGTCGCTGCCGATGGCCCGGATCGCGCCGCTGGCCGGTCCCATGATCGCCGACCTGCTGCGGTACGCGATCGCCTCGACGCTGACCTTCCTCACCGGTATCGCGATGGGTTACCGCCCCGGCGGCGGCACGGTCGGCGTGGTGCTGGCGATCGTGCTCACGATGATCGCCGGCTGGTCGCTGGCCTGGGTGTTCACCTGGGTCGGCACGCTGGCCCGCAGCGCGCAGAGCGTCCAGGGCATCTCCATGATGATCATGTTCCCGCTGACCTTCATGTCCAACGCGCTGGTCCCGGTGGAGACCCTGCCCGGCTGGCTCGCCGCGTTCGTGAAGGTCAACCCGGTCTCGTACGTGGTCACCGCCACCCGGGACCTGGCCAACGACGGCCAGGTCACCGCACACGTCGGGTGGGCGCTCGTCGCCTGCGCGGCAGTGATCGCGATCTTCGCGCCGCTGTCGGTGCGCAGCTACAAGCGCCACCTCTAGCGCTCAGGCCCCGATCCGCGCGACCAGGCTCCGTGCCTCGTCGAGCAGGTCGGGGCCACGGCGGTCGCCGAACTCGGCGGCCAGCTCGGCCAGCAGTCCGGGTGCCCGCGCCTCGGCCTGGACGGAGATCCGCTCCCAGGCCAGCGTGGGCATGCTCCGGTTGTACGCGAACCGGTCCGCGAGCGCGATCAGCCGCACCGCTTCCGGGACCGGCAGGGCGTCGCGCAGCAGTCCCCACGCGCCGAGCGCCAGCAGCACCAGCCCGCAGACCGGATAGTCCAGGTAGGGATGGTCCGGGTCGAGCACCTGCAACGTCTGCTCGGCGGCCCGGGAGAACAGCGCCGCGCCGATCGGGTCGCCGGGCGGGGCGTAGTACGCGTGGGCGGCCAGGCTCGTCGCCTCGGCCACCAGCACCCACGGCTCCAGCCCGGTCGGCGCGACGGCCGGGATCCGCAGTTCCCGCACCCGCACGCCGGCCGCACGGTAGCCCGCCAGCCCGGCCTCGACGTCGCCTCGGGCCAGCGCCAGCTCGGCCTTGCCGAGGTCGAAGGCGAGCCGGCCTGCCAGGGCCCCCTCGGCTTCGGTCGCGTCGTCGAGGTCGGCGAGCTGGGCGGCGGCGGCGTCGATGGCACCATCGGAGATCATGACCAGGGCGAGCAACGAGCGCAGCTGGATGGCGTCGTCGCGGGCGCCGAGCCGGTCCAGCACCGGCAATGCGGCGTGGGCGTGGACCGCGGCGTCCTTCGCGCGGCCGAGCTGCATCGCGAGCTGCGCGGCCATGGTGTGCATGATCGCCAGCGACCAGGGGCCGATCGTGTCGTCGGCGAGCAGCAGCCCGCGTTCGGCGGCGTCCATGGCCGCGTCCGGATCGCCCATGTTCTCCAGGGCCTGGCTCAGCCACGGCAGCGCCAGCGCGGCGATCTCGCGGTCAGCGGAGGCGGCGTGCGCCCGAAGCTGCTGGAGGAAGCCTTCGGGCGAACGCGGGTCGATGTCGGTCAGCATGGTGACCATCGCGGAGATCCACGGGTCCCGGGTGCCCGGCCCGAGCGCCCGTAGCGTGTCGCGCAGCCGGTCGGAGTGCGGCGAATTGGCGACCAGGGATCCGTTGAGGGTCATCGCGATCGCCATCCGGGTGGCGTCGGCGAGGTCCGGCGGGGGCGTCCAGCCGTCGACCACGTTCGCGGCCGCTTCGATCAGGACCAGCAGCCGGGGATGCTCGCCCAGGATTATCCAGTATCCGGCCAGCGCGGCGAGGATCTGCACCGCAGCCGCCGGGTCGGGGGTGGCGAAGGTCCGGCGCAGCACGTCGGAGAGGTTGGTCTCCTCGGGGCGGATCTCGTCGACGACGTCGAATTGCCTCGGGCTGAACAGGGCGCGGGCGTGCCGGGCGGAGAAGGCGACCGCCCAGGCGCGCTGGGCCTGCTCGGCCGCCCCGTCCTCACCGGCGTCGACCAGCTGCATCCGGCCGAACTCGCGTACGGTCTCCAGCATCCGGTAGCGCACGCCACCGGGTCCGGTCTCCACGACGGTCAGCAGGGACTGGTCGGCCAGGTCCTGGACCGCGGCGAGCGCGTCGTCGCCGAGCATCGCCTCCGCGGCGTCGAGGGTGAACCCGTCGTGGAACACCGACAGCCAGCGCAGGGCCCGGCGCTCGCGTTCGGCCAGCAGGTTCCACGACCAGTCGATGACGGCCAGCAGGGTCTGGTGCCGGTCGGGTGCGCTGCGGTCCCCGCCGCGCAGCAGCGCGAACCGGTTCTCCAGGCGGCGGGCGATGTCGGCGACGGACATCACGCGTACCTTCGCGGCCGCCAGTTCGATGGCGAGCGGTAGCCCGTCCAGCCGCTCGACGATCTCGGCCACCACCGCGTCGGCGCCGTCGAGGCGCACGTCCCGGCGCGCGGCGGTGGCCCGCTGCCGGAACAGCTCGGCCGCGTCGGCGGTGTCCAGTTCGGCCAGCGGGTAGACGTGTTCGGCGGCGATGGCCAGCGGGGCCCTGGTGGTGGTGAGCACCCGAGGTTCCCGGGTGGTGGCGGTGAGGTAGGCGACGAAGTCGGCGACAGCGGCGACGATGTGCTCGCAGTTGTCGAGGATCAGCAGGCTCGGGGCCTGGTCGAGGTAACCCGCGATGCGGGCGCGGACGTCGGCCCGCTGCTCCGGGGTGAGGGTGCGCCGGCCACTGACGGAGTCCCGTACGCCCAGCGCCGACCCGATCTCGCCGACGAGGTCGTCGGGTGCGGTGACGCCGACGAGTTCGACGAAGTGCACCACCGGGGCCGGGTGCTCGCGGCCGAGCACGTGGGCCAGCCTGGTCTTGCCCAGCCCGCCCGGCCCGACGATGGACACCACCCGGTACGCGGCCAGCAGCGCTTGCAGCCGGCGGATGTCGCCCGCGCGGCCGAGCAGCGCGGTCGCCTCGTAACGCAGGCCCGCCCGGACCGGGCTGTCCTGGACGAGCAGCTCACGGTGGACCCGGCGCAGGTCCGGGCCGGGGTCGGCGCCGATCCGGTCACGCAGGTCGGCGCGGTAGGTCTCGTACCGGCTCAGCGCGGCACCGGCGCCGCGTACCGCCGCCTCGCCGCGCAGCAGATCCGCGAGCAGGCCTTCATCGGCCGGATGGGCGGCCCACGCCTCGGTCAGGGTCGGCAGCGCGTCGGCGAACTCACCGAGCCGGACCTTGGCCCGGGCCGACAGCAGCCGGGCCTGGTCGAGGTCGCGTTCGGCCTCGTACCGCAGGGAGGCGAGCGGGCCGTGCCCGTCTCCGGCGGCGACGGGGCCGAGCGCGACGGCTTCGGCGGCCAGGCCGGCCGCGCGGGCCGGGTCGGACTCGAACACCGACCGGGCCGCGGCGAGCCGGTCGGCGAGCAGTTGGCTGTCCACCTGCGCCCGGTCGATGCCCAGGCGGTAGCCGTCGCCGTCGCGGACCACCGAGTCCGGCCCGTGTGCCGTCCGGGTCCGCGAGACCAGCACCTGCAGCGCCTTGAGCGGGTTGGCGGGGACGTCCTCGTCCCAGATGAGGTCGACGAGCCGGCTTGAGCCGACCGTCCGACCGGCGGCGGCGAGCGCGGCGAGAAGCGCCTGCGGTCGCTCGCCCAGCACCGGCTCGCCGTCCCAGCGCACCGTTTCCAGCAGGGACAGGATGATCGGCACCCGCCAAGTCTAAGCTCGCCGGAAAGTCGCCCACCTCGAACCGGGTCGCGCTGGCGCGCCCGTGCTGCGAGCCTCAGTGGCGCGAACCGGGGATGATCGCCGACCGGCCGATCCGGTCGGCGTGCCGGTCGTCCACCATAGTGGTCTGGCGCGGTTTACATCTTTTTTGATGTGGCCACATCAAAAAAGATGTAAACCGCGAAGCGCGACTGCTCGCGCCCCCGGTGCCGGTTCGAGGACACGGATGCGACCGAATCCCGTGGCTGCCGCAGTCGTCCCGGGGACTCAGGACCCGGTCTCGTCCCGGTGAGTGAGCGCGGCGCGCTCGACTCGCTCGCGGTAGGCGGCCCACCACTGCGGATCGGTCTCGGGCAGGTTGGAACCGCCTTCGGACAGGCCCGCGGCACCGTCGACCGACTCTCGGACGATGTCGGCCTGCCCGGCGTGCCGGTGGGTCTCGGCGATCACGTGGATCAGGATCTGGTGCAGCGTCACCTCGCGGTTGCCGGGCCGCCACCACGGCACCGTGCCCGGCGCGTCGAGGTCGAGCGCGTCGATCGTGGCGTCGGAGTGCGCCCAGACGCGCCGGTACAGCTCGATGTGGTGTTCGCGGGTCTCCTCGGCGGTGGCCCACATGTCGGCGTTGGCCTCGGCGTCGGCGGCGAGGTACGGAATCGGCTCCGGGAACGGCCGGCCGAACACCAGGCCCAGGTACTCCGACTCGACGGCGGCGGTGTGTTTCACCAGCCCGAGCAGGTTGGTCGCGGTCGGGGTGAGCGGGCGGCGGATGTCGTACTCGCCGAGCCCGCTGAGCTTCCAGAGCAGCGCGTCGCGCCCCTCCTGCAGGTACGCCTTCAGGGTGTTCTTCACCCGCGGGATGCTAACAAGATTCGGACACGCTGTTGACCCGCGACGACGGCGGTCACGTCCCTTCCGGCTGGGCTCTGGCGGGGGCGGTGCCGGAAAGGTAGAGCGCCATGCCGGTGGCGACCAGCAGCGCGCCGATCGGCGGGATCGCCGCCAGCCCCCACGCGTCCAGCGCGAACGCGCCGGTGAGCGCCCCGGCGGCGACCCCGACGTTGTACGCGCTGGCGTTGATGCCGGAGGCCTGCTCGGTGTGGTCGGGCGCGACCAGCAGCGTGGCCGCCTGCATGAAGATCGGCAGCAGGCCCATGCCGAATCCGAACACGATCACCGCCGTCACCGCCGCCCACGCCGCGGTGCCGTTCAGCCAGAGCAGCACCAGACCGCCGAGCAGCACGCCGACCGCCGCGACGATGCCGGTCCGCAGCCGCCGGTCGGCGACCCACCCGGCGACCGGCAGCATCAGCGTGCCGGCCAGCCCGTTGGCCAGCAGCACCGGCGCGATGCCGTCCTCGCTGATCCCGGCGCGCTGCAGCAGCGGCGCGGTGTACGTGATCATCATGTACGTGCCGAGCATGGTCACCGCGGTCATGGCGACGATCGGCGCGAAGTTGGGCACGCGCAGCACGTCGAGCATCCGGGCGCGCACCGCGGCGCTGCTGCCGGGCACCTCGGGCAGCAGCCACCATGCCAGCAGCGTCAGCACCACCGCCACGGCGGTCAGCCCGGCGAAGGTGGCCCGCCAGCCGACGGCGGTGCCGAGGCTGGTCCCGGCGGGTAGGCCGATCAGGACCGCCATGCTGCCGCCCGACGAGACGACGGTGACCGCCCGCCCGATCCGGTCGGGGGTGACCAGCCGCGCCGCGAACCCGGTGACCACCGCCCAGAACAGGCCGTGCGTGATCCCGCCGAGCAGCCGCGCGCCGAACGCCACCGGGTAGTTCGGGGCGACCACCATGACCGCGTTGCTGGCCGTGTACGCCGCCAGCGAGGCGACCAGCAGCGTCTTGCGCGGCATCCGGGCGGTCAGCGTGCCCAGCGGGGCCGCGAACAGCGCCACCATCAGCGCGTACCCGGTGACCAGCAGGCCCAGCTGGGACTCCGACACCGCGAGGTCGCGGCTCATGCCGAGCAGTAGGCCGGTCGGCGTGAGTTCGGTGGTCACCGAGATGAAGACGGCGGCGCTGAGCAGCAGGAGCGACGGCCACGGGCCGGGTTTGCGGATCACGTGCCGCATTTTGTATCGCCGGTGAACAAATGCGCAATCGAGATCACCGGTCGAATCGTCGGATGACCGGACGACGCCGATGGCCGGAACGGCGGTCAGAGCCAGCCGGACTCCGGCCAGAACGACCAGTGCGTGTTCGGCGCATGCGTCGGCCGGTAGGCGTGCACGTCGCCGGTGGCGAGCACCGCTGCCAGCTGCTGGAACGTCTCGGTCTGGCTGGGCAGCTGGTCGTGGCGGTCCGGGTCGCGGTGCCACCACTGCTCCAGCACCATGATCCGGGGCAGGTCGGCGGGCAGCCGGTGGCGCAGCTCGTCGTCGTCGGCCAGCAGCAGGTCCCGGTGCTCGGGCACGAGCCGGCGGAACACGTCCCACAGCGGCTCGCCCTCGGTCCCGTCGACGTCGAGGGCCTGTCCGCGGACCACGACCGACGGGTGGCCGCCGCGCAGCCGCGTGCTGTGCGCGTGGTCTTCGAGCTGGTGCATGTTGTCCACGCGGGCCAGGAAGTCGCCGTGGCCGTAGCCGGGCCCGCCCTCGGTGAGGCAGTTGCCGAAGCAGTGCAGCAGGTCGATGACGTTGCCGGCGCGCGGGTTGTAGCCGACGAGTTCGATCACCAGCGCCCAGCGCTGCTCGTCGCGGAACGCGTGCAGGCGGCCGTCGATCGCGTAGTAGTAGCCGTGCTCGGGGTCCGGGAAGTCGAACCCTTTCGCGGCGCGGTCGAGCTGCGCCAACACCTCGTCGGACGTGATCACGGGCGGAGACGGTACACGTGCGGGGGCGGGTCGCCCAGTCTGCCGCACGGCCTCGGAGTGTCGCCGTTCATGCGGGCGAGGTGCCGTGTTCGCGCCCGCAGGCGGTCAGCGCGAGCACGGCGTGCCCGGACACCGCTGTGGACGGGCCGAACGTGCTCGGGTCGACAGAGGTCTGTGCCGCGATCTCCGTGGCGTAGCACACCTCGGGCAGCGCGAGCCGTTCGTACAGCTCGGTCCGCCGCGCCATGACGGCTTCGAGGTCGGCCGGGTCGATCCCGTCGTACGCGTCGGCAGGCAGCCCTTCGTCGTCGTCGGGCAGGCGGTAGCCGTCCTCGGCGGGGTGTTCACCGAGGCGCTCCCCCGTCTCGACCTCGTAGTAGCGCCGCACCGTGCCGTCCTCGGCCAGGCACCACATGGTCCACGAGTCGCCGCAGCTCATCCCGTAGAGGTGTGCCGCGCCGAACCGGGCGCTGAGCCGCGCGCACAGTGCCTGCACGCGGCCCGCCCAGGCGCGGCGGTCGTCCGGGTCGGTGTGGGCGAGGTCGGGTGACGTGCCGAAGACCAGGGTCCAGCCGTCGATCACCGGGCTCACGTAGACCCGCCCGTGCGAGCGGTGGTCGCCGGAGGCGAGAGTCCGCGAGTGGTGGTCGCGGTTCCACGCGGCCTCGCCCTGGCGCATGGTGACCGGCTCCGGGTCGGACAGGTCGAGCGCGGCCAGCACCGCCGCCTGGTCGGTGGTCCGGATGGCGAGCCAGGTCCCGCACAGGTGGACGGGCCGCGCCTGCGGCGCGAGTGGGTGTCCGCCGGCATGGTGCGGTGGTGAGCTGCTCGGCGCGTGGCCGTCGCGGAGAGAGGGGGTCCGCATAGGACACCACGTTACGTCGCACGGCTGACAGATCTTCATCGCCGCAGGTGAGGACACAGCGGGCGCGGGCCGAGGGAGCGCCGTCTCCCCCGGCCCGCCCGGATCACAGGCCCGACGAGTGGAAGCCGCTGACCTCGGACGCGGTCAGCACCCGGCTGTAGACGCGGAACGAGTCCACCGCGCCGTCGAGGTACGGGTCGCTGTACTGCGAGCGGCCGATCCAGTTGTTGGTGGTGCTGCCCAGTGACGCCGGGGTGAGCGTCATCGCCGAGTTGCGGGCCACCTCGGCCCCGTTGACGTAGAGGATGCCGACGCCGCCGCCGACGGTCACCGCGACGTGCGTCCACACACCCGTGGGCAGCGCGGACGGGGCGTTGATGCGCTGCTCGCCGCCGGAGCCCGACGTCGTGATGGCGAACCGGGCCGTGCCGGAGCTGCTGCTGGGTACCAGGAACATGTTCGCGGACGTGCCGGTGCCGAAGTCGAACAGCCGCGCCCAGTTCGTCACCGCGTCCAGGCGCACCCACGTCGCGATGCTGAACGCGCTCGCCCCGGCGAGGATGCCCGAGGGCAGCGACACGTACTGCGAGCTGCCGCTGAGGTTGACCGCGTTGCCGGTGCGCCCGGCGACCCAGGTCGCTCCCCCGGCCAGGGTCGCGGTCTTGCCGTTGCCCGTGGCATCGGCCGCGGACGTGCCCGAGGTCTCGTTGAACAGGTAGTGCGCGACGAACGCGGGCAGCGGGTTGGTGGTGGTGACGTTCCAGTACACGGTGTAGCGCTGGCCGTGCATCTTGTAGAACGGCAGCAGGGTCACCGTGCCGGTGGAGGCGGTCGCGGTGAACTGCAGCGGCGTCGACGTGGCCGTGATCGACGACGCGGTGAGGGTGGGCAGGGCGGACAGGTTGGTGCTGCCGTACGCGCCGGCCAGCACGATCGGGCCGTACTTTACTGCCTGGGTGGTGGCGCTGTCCGGGGTGGCCTCGCGCACGAGCGCCATCGGCAGCGCGACGTCGACGACGTCGCCGGTGGCCCAGGTGCGGGTGATCACCGCGTACGACCCGGGGGTAACGCCGCTCTGCAGGGTGCCGTTGACGCGGATGGTCGCGCCGGTGGCCCACGCGGGCACCCGCACCCGCATCGCGAACGTGCCCGACCCGGCGGTGACGGTCAGCTTGCTGGACGGCGCCTCCGGGAACGTGGTGTCCTGCCGCACCGTGATCCCCTTGGCGGCCCAGTTGAGCTGCGAGGCGATGAACAGGTTGACGTAGAGGTTGTCGCCGGAGTGGAAGTAGATGGTGTCGCCGAGCTTGGTGTTGGTCTCCATGCCGGTGCCGTGGCAGCAGGTGAAGTTGTTGTAGTCGTTGCTGTAGGTCTTGATGCCGCCGGCCCGCAGCGGGACGTAGTAGCTGTGGAAGCCGTGCGAGGAGTTCGGGTCCTGCGCGGCGAGCAGGTGGTTGTAGAGCGCCTTCTCGTAGAAGTCCATGTAGTCGGCGCGGGCCGGGTTGGTGAAGAACAGCTGCCGGGACAGCTTGAGCATGTTGTAGGTGTTGCAGCATTCGGCGGTGCTGTCGGACAGCTCGCTGGCGATGCGGTTGGGGGCCTTGAAGTACTCGCCGTTGGAGTTGCCGCCGATGGCGTAGGTGTGCCGGCTGGTCACGATGTCCCAGAAGTTGCGCGCGATGTCGAGGTAACGCGTCGTGCCGGTGGCGTGATACTCCCGGATCGCGCCGATGACCTTCGGGATCTGCGTGTTGGCGTGGTAGTTGTTCAGCGCGTCGGTGTTGGCGGCGAGCGGGTCGAAGACCTCCGCGTGGTCGAAGTGCTGGGCGGCGGTGAGGTGGTTGGCGTTCTCGGTGAGCTGGTAGAGGTTGGTCAGCACCTCGTTCATGCCGCCGAACTCGGTGTCGAGCATGTTCTGCCGCTGGGTCTGGGTGAGCCGGTCGTTGCGGAACTTCACCCACGACGCCATCGCGGTCAGCACGGTCAGCGCCTGCGCGTTGCCCGCGAGCAGGTGCATGTCCAGCAGCCCGGCCATGATCTTGTGGAGGGTGTAGTAGGGCGCCCACACCGACTGACGGGCCTCGACCCGGTCGATGAAGCTCTCCGGGTACGCCGACAGGTAGCCGGTGTTGTAGCCGGCGGTCGTCGCGCGGGCCTGGCAGATCGCCAGCTGCGCGACGAGGTAGTCGCCCTTGGTCTTGAAGCCG
Organism: Catellatospora sp. NPDC049111; assembly: GCF_040648615.1. Lineage (NCBI taxonomy): Bacteria > Bacillati > Actinomycetota > Actinomycetes > Micromonosporales > Micromonosporaceae > Catellatospora > Catellatospora sp. NPDC049111. The sequence continues at coordinate 62,859 of NZ_JBEZEB010000031.1, forward strand.
GCGGTGCCGGTGCTGGCGTACGCCTGGGCCAGGCCGGTGAGTACGTGGCCCATGGAGTGCCCGCGCAGTTCGGTGGTAGGCGACTCCCAGCCGCCGCACGCGGTCGCCGAGGAGGACAGGCCGTAGTTGAGGCGGAACGTGTGCAGCAGGCGGTCGGCGTCGAGGAAGCTCAGGTAGCTCTGGGTGCGGCCGGTGTTGGCCAGGAACGGGCCGGACAGCAGGGTGACCGCGCCGAGCGGGAACGGGTGGACGGATACGCCGATGTCGGTGCGGGCGGCGTGGGCGGGCGCGGCGGGCAGGCCGCCGGCGACAGCCGCGGCCGCGGCGCCGACGGCGCCTGCGCGCAGCACGGTACGGCGGGACAGTGCGGACATCGATTCGCCTTTCTCAGGGACCGGGGCGGTGAGAGCGACGTGTCCGGCGCATCGACGATGTCCTACGAAAACCATTTCGGCAAGATGTCCGGCCGATTAACCTTTCCTTCGAAAAGTTTCGAAACTTCGGCTCACGGATCCGGCCCGATGCGGACAGGTCGGACGCCGGCCGTAGGATGAACGGCCCCGAATCCGAACGACCCCGCGAGCGCCACATGAGTTTCGATCTCTATCTCTGGCACGAGTCCGAGCCGATCAGCGCCGATGTGGCGCGGTCGATGCTGGAGCGGTGGAACGACGGCGAACGGGGTGTGTTCCAGGCCCATCCGGCAGTGCCCGCGCTGCGGGCCGCCCTGCTCGACCGATTCCCCGCGCTGGAGGACCTCGACCCGGCCGACGTCGACGATCGCGGCGTCTGGAGCATGACCCCCACCTCGGACGACGCGATCCTGGCCGTGTCCTGCGTCTGGTCGCGGGCCGACGAGGTCGGCCGGGCCGTGCTGGAACTCGCCGCCGCACACGGGCTGGTCTGCTATGAACCAGGTCATCACGTGCTCAACCCCAACGCCGCCGGGCACGTCCCCGCCTTCACCCTGACCGCCGCCGGGCAGCCCGATGTGCCCGACCCCGACGACGAGCGGCTCGACCGCACCGTACGGCGGCTCAGCCCGGTGGACTTCCACGCAGTGCTGGACCGGGCCGACGGCTGGTGGGCCCAGGTCGGTCACGGCCCGTCCGCGGGCGTCGCGCCGGGCACGTACGCGCTGGAGTTCCGCGAGGGTGCGCAGGGCGCGCACCTGCACACCAGCACCACCGACGTGGCCGAGGCCGTCCGCTTCCTGCAGGACTTCCTCGGTGGGCGCGACGACTGGCGGCAGCGCCACCGCTGGCAGCAGTGGTGACCGGTCACGCCCCGGTGAGGCGGGCCTCCCACATGCGGACGAACAGCCGGTAGGAGGCGTCGGTCGCCTGCGGGTCGGCGCCTGCCAGCAGTTCCAGCAGCAGGCCCCGGCAGGTGGCGATGCCCAGCCGGAGCTCGTCGCGGTCCACGGGCAGGCCGAGCCGTCGCGCCACCGCCTCGCTCTCGTCGAGCCACGGGCCGGTGAGGTTCGCCAGGAAGCCTCCGGTGCCGGGCGCGTCGTGCACGGCCACTCCGACAACCTCGAAGAACAGCCGCACGTACGGCCGCAGCTCCGGATCGGACACCCGCGCCCAGAGCAGCAGCATGAGCTCCCCCGCCTTGGTGCCTTCGGCGGGCGGCCCGCTGTTCGCGACCCGGTCGGCCAGCTCCCCGAGTAGGTCGCGTTGCTGCTGCTCGATGAGGCCGACGACGGCGGCGAGCAGGCCCTCCCGGGAGCCGAAGTGGTAGAGCAGCATGCGGTGGCTGGTGCCGACCCCGGTGGCGATCTCGCGCAGGCTGCGGCCGGTGATGCCCTCGGCCGCCGCGTACGCGACCACGCGGTCCAGCAGCTCCCGGGAGCTCGCACTGACGATCATGTACCAGATGGTACATTGGCGTGATGCGATGGGAAGACGCACTCGTGATCGACGCGCCGGCGGATGTGGTCTGGGCGCTGACCGCCGACGTCGAGCAGTGGCCCGCCACCACGCCGACGATGACCCGGGTCAAACGCCTGGACGAAGGGCCGCTGCGGGTCGGCAGCCAGGCCCGCATCAAGCAGCCGGGCCAGGCCGAGGCCGTGTGGACCGTCACCGCATACGACGAGGGTCGCGGGTTCACCTGGCAGACCACCCTCCTGGGCCTGACCATGATCGGCTCGCACCTGGTCGAGCCGGTCGGCGAGGGCTGCCGCAACACGCTGGGCATCGAGGTGCACGGCCGGGGCGCGGGGCTGTTCTGGGCTCTGCTGGGCTCGCTGCTGCGCCGCGCCGTACGTACCGAGAACCGCGGCTTCCGCGACACGGCGCAGCGCCTGCACGCCGCATCCTGAACCGGCGCGCCGAGAAGATCATCCGGACCGGTCGCTCGGACCCGGACGTCTACATTGTGCCGGTGATCCTGCTGCTGAAACTCCTGCTTGCTCCCGCGCTGGTCGTCGGCTCGTCGCTGGCCGGGCGGCGGTGGGGCGCACAGGTGACGGGCGTCCTGGTCACCCTGCCGATCGTGGCGGGGCCGATCCTGCTGATCACCTGCCTGGAGCATGGCACGGCCTTCGGGGCCGCCGCTGCGTCGTCCTCGCTGCTGGGCCTGGTGACACTCGCGCTGTTCGCGGTCGTGTTCGCCTGGTGCTCGCGACGTATGCGCTGGGCCGGCGCGCTGGCCACGGCATGGGCCGCCTGCCTGGTCGCGGACCTGGCCGTGGCGCAGGTGAGCCTGCCCACCTGGTGGGGCCTGCCGGTGACCCTCGCCGGGATCGCCGCCGCCTCCCGTGCACTGCCGCCGGTGGCGGCCGCGACCGGCGTACGCCCGTTGAGCGAGTGGCCGTGGTGGGACCTGCCCGGCCGGGCCGCCGCGACCGCGAGCCTGGTGGTGCTGGTGACCACGCTGTCCAGCGCGCTCGGGCCGCAGATGACCGGGGTGCTGGCCCCGTTACCGATCGCCACCAGCGTCGTCGCGGCCTTCGTGCTGGCCGGGCACGGTTCGGCGGAGGCGGTGCGCACCCTGCGCGGCGTGCTGACAGGGCTGGTCGGCTTCGCGGTGTTCTGCTTCGTCGTCGCCGTGCTGGTCGACCGGTGGGGTGTCGCGGTCGCGTTCGGCCTGGCGCTGACCGTGACGGTGGCCGGGCAGCTGGCCTGGCTGCGCTTGCGGCACACCGTCCGGCCGACAGCCGCGCCCGCGCGCTGAGCCCGCACTTCTGCTCCGGGTGCTCGCGGCCGAACCGCCCCGCCGGCGGCGCAGGGTGCGATCAGGCGCGCAGCCAGCGCCGCCACGAGGCGGGGGTGACCGGGGCCGCCGGGTTGTCCAGGGCCCAGCGCAGGTAGCCGGCCCGCAGCCGGACCAGTCCGTCGAGGCTCCGCTCGGCCGACTCGATGATCATGCGCACGGAGGGCCCGTGCAGCGTGCGGGCGATCTTGAGGTAGCCGAGGTCCTCGCAGCGGTGCTCGCGGCCGATCGCGGAGGCGACCAGTCCGAGCAGCTCGCCGTGGGTCTCCACGGTCGGGCCGTCGGCGGCGAGGGTGCGCAGCAGGTGCCGCTTGGCCGCCCAGCTGCGGGCGTGCTCGGCCCACTCCTGCGGGTAGTCGGTCTCCCAGCGCAGGTAGAGCACCGCGAACCGGGCGAACGGCGCGCGCTCCTCGGGTGTCGGCGCGTTCAGGTAGTGCCAGACCGGGGCGGCGAACATCCGGGCGTGCACGTCGCGCTTGGCGGCCTCGGTCTGGTCGTGCTCGGCGAGAAGGCGCGGATCGCCGGTCTCGCCTGAGCGGGGGCGCACGATGCGCGACCACGAGTGCAGGCGGGCCCAGTCGTCCTGGTAGCCCCTCTCCCGCTCGATCGCGGCGCGCCGCCGGTCGGGGTCCGGGTGTACGACGTCGAAGGCCCAGGTGAAGTCGGCCAGCTGCTCTGCCTGCACGGCGGCAAGGTTGCCAGCTCAGAGGGCCTGCCGCCAAGGAATCGGCCCGCACTGTGATCCGGAGGCGTCGAGCAGTAGACCTACGGGCACGTTCCGATTACTCTCCGTGCTCGTCGCCGTGGCCACGGACGGCCGACGGTGGCCGGCCATGCCGGGCGGCGAAGCACCGGGTCAGGTGCGCGTGGTCGGTGAACCCGCAGGCGGCCGCGATCTCGGCGAGCCCCAGATCGGTGCGCTGGACCAGGCCCCGGGCGAGGCCCAGCCGGGTGGCGGTCAGCAGTGCCCGGAAGCCTGTGCCCTGCTCGGCAAGGGTTCGCTGCAGGGTCCGCGTCGAGCAGCCCGCACGCGCCGCCGCCGCGTCCAGCCGCCACCGCCGCGCCGGGTCCGCGGCGATCAGGTCGCGTACGGCGGCCGCCGGCGACCCGGCGGCCCCCTGCGCTGTCGCAAGATCGAGCGTCCAGCCGTCGACCCGGCCTCGCCCGGTCAGGCTCCGCTCCCCCGGGCTGTCGCCGGACAGCGCACTGCCGTCCGCGAACCGCACGCTCACCACCGGTCGCCGACCTGTGCACGCCGCCACCAGCACGTCATGGATCGCGACCATGAACAGGCTCTCGGCCGGGTTCGGCGCACGGCCCAGCAAGGCCCGGTGCGTGACGGTCAGGCGTCCCGGGTCGAGCCGCAGGTCGGTGGTGTGGCCGACGTGATACCCCAACTGCAGCTCGGCCAGCCGCGCGGCCAGTTCGGGCAGCGAGCCGCGCTCGATCAGTTCCGCGATCTCGCCGCGGCGCGGGCGGTCCAGCAGGTGCTCGGCCGCGCCGCGCAGCGCCTGCCAGCCGTGGCCGGTCAGTTCCGCCAGCAGCGCGTGATGCAGGTGCTCCGGCACCGGCTCCGCCGCCGCGAGCAGGCGTGCCACCGCGTCGCCGGCCCGGCCGGGTCCGTGGCGGCGTATCCCGAGCAGCGCCGCCCGCGCCAGGCCCGGGTGCACGGTGCGCTCGTGCGCGGGAACCCGGACCTGCATGGCGGAATCGTACAAGCGCCCCGGCCCGGTCCCCGGCCACGCTTGCCGCATGAGTTTTCACCGCAGACGCGTCCTGGTCACCGGCGGCACCAGCGGCATCGGCGCGCACCTGGTCAGCCTGCTCGCCGAACAGGGCGCGCTCGTCGCCACGTGCGGCCGCGACCCCGACCGGCTCGCCGCGGCGACCCGGCACCCGGGCGTCACCGGCTGGGTCGCCGACCTGGCCGATCCCGGCCGCACCGCCGCGCTCGTCGCCGACGCCGCCGCCGCGCTGGGCGGACTCGACGTCGTCGTCGCCAACGCCGCCGTGCAGCACCGGCAGTCGTTCACCGGCGACTGGACCCCCGCCGACAGCGCGGCCGTGCTCGCCGAGGCGCACACCAACCTCGTCGGACCGATCGTGCTGGCCGGGGCGGCCTGGTCGCACCTGCGCCGCTCGCAGGGCGTGTTCACCGCCCTCACCTCCGCCCTGGCCTACTCCCCGAAGAAGACCGCGCCCGTGTACTGCGCGAGCAAGGCCGGGCTGGGCGTGTTCCTGCGAGCGCTGCGCTACCAGTGGGACGACGCCGACGCCGGGGTGACCGTGCAGGAGGCGCTGATGCCGCTGGTCGCCACGCCGATGACGGAAGGGCGCAATGACGGGGCGCTGCCCGCCGAGCAGGCCGCGCGGCAGATCCTGCACGGCATCGCCCGCCGGGTGCCGGTGATCGCGGTCGGCAAGGCCCGGCCGTTCCGGGTGATCCGCCGGGTCGCGCCGGGGGTCGCCGACGCGATGCTGCGCGACTCCTGACCGGGTTCACCGGCCGTGGTGTTCCGGTGCCGGCGTGCCCGTAGAGGTCCCCGTCGGCGCCCGGTGCCGTACACCCGGAACCGGATCTCAGCGGCCAGTGAACCCGGTCCGGTACGCCCAGACCACGGCCTGGGTGCGGTCGCGGGCGCCGACCTTGCCCAGCAGGCTTTTGACGTGGGTCTTCACGGTCTCCAGCGAGATGTACATGGCCTGGGCGATCTCGGCGTTCGACTTGCCGGCGGCCAGGGCCCGCAGCACCTCCGCCTCCCGGTCGGTGAGCCGGGCCGCCGCGACGGCTACCGGGTCGCCGGGCCCGCCCCGGGCGGCGGCCTGCAGCAGGCGACGAGTGACGGCCGGGGCGACCAGCGCGTCCCCGGCCGCGACCGTACGGATCCCGGCCACCAGCTGCTCGGGCGTGGCCCGCTTCAGCAGGAAGCCGTCCACCCCGGCGGCGATCGCGTCGTCCACGACCTCGTCGTGGTCAAACGTGGTGAGCACCAGCACCCGGGGCCGCGGCGGCGGCCAGGACACGATCTCCCGGCCGGCCGAGGTGCCGTCCCGCACCGGCATCCGGATGTCCATCACCACCACGTCGGGCCGTAACGCCCGCGCGGCGGCGACCGCGTCGCAGCCGTCGACGGCCTCGCCGACCACGGCGATTCCGGGCTCGGCGGCCAGTAGCGCCCGCAACCCGCCCCGTACCAGCGCGTCGTCGTCGGCGAGCAGGACCCGGATCACGGCCGCACCGCCACCGGCAGCGCGGCCCGCACCCGGAAACCGCCGTCGACCGGTCCCGCCTCGAACACGCCGCCTTCCAGCCTGGCTCGTTCACGCATGTTGACCAGGCCCCGGCCCGGGCTCGGTGCGGGCAGCGGCGGTGTCTCGTTGACGACCTCCAGCACCACGGTGTCGGCGGTCTGTCCGAGTTCGACGGTGATCCGTCCGCTGGCGGTGTGCCGCAGCGCGTTGGTGACGGCCTCCTGGGCGATGCGGAACAGCGCCCGCTCGCCGCTCGGTGACAGCGACACCTCCGCAGGGCTGAGCACCAGCTCGCGCCCGGCCGCCCGGACCCGGCCCGCCAGCTCGGCGAGGCCGGTCAGGGCCGGTGCGGCGGCGGGTTCGCCGTCGCGGTCGGGGTGCAGCACGCGCAGCAGCCGGTCCAGTTCACCGAGCGCGTCGCGGCCGACGGTCTCGATGTGCCCGAGGGCCTGCGCGGCGAACTCGGGGTTGTCGGCGAACACCCGCCGGCCGACCCCGGCCTGCATGACCATCACGTTGACGGCGTGCCCGAGGGCGTCGTGCAGTTCCCCGGCGAGGCGGCTGCGCTCCTGGGCGAGGATCCGGTCGGCGGCGTCGGCCTGCTCGCGGGCCGCGGCGAGCGTTCGCTGCCGCTCGGCCTCGGCGGCGATCCGGCGGCTACGCGCGGCGTCACCGGCGACCGTGGCGATGACGAAGCACATGGCGATGCCGAAGTAGTCCAGGGTGCCGACCGTGCCGCCGTCGGCCACCGCGAACCCGCCGACCGACAGGCCGGCAAGCGCGACCGCCGCGATGCGCCGCGGCCACTGCTCGCTGTGCGAGAAGCAGGTGAACAGCGCGATCCACGCCGCCCACTGCACGGTGGTGACCGCATACCCGAGTGCCGCGGTGAGCGGCACGAACGCGCCCGCGACGGCGAGCACGGTCAGCGGCGCACGGCGACGCCACAGCAGCGCCAGCGGGGCGAGCGCGCCCAGCGCGAGGCCGACCGCGTCGGCGGGCCGGTAGGGCGGGCCGACGGGCAGGAACAGTCCGGCCAGGACGGACAGCAGTGACAGTCCGAAGGCCGGCCCGACATCGGTGATCGCAAAGCGTCTGGCGGGGGTGGTGGCCATGGCGGCCATCCTGCCGGATCCGTTGCGGCGCGGGCAGGCTGCGGCTCCGAAACCCCTCGCGGGAGGGAGGCGAGATCACTGCCGCGAGGGGCGTGGGACGCCCGTCGGCGAACCTACGCTCAGCCGGACCGATCCGTTGAGCGACAGGGAGTGGCGATGGTGACGACCGGCCTGACCGCCGGCCGCCGTGCTGGGCGTGTGCTGGGTTTCTGGTGGTTCGCGCTGAGCGGCGCGGCCGTCGCCGCGTTCGCCGTGGCGCCGTATCTGACTGTTTCGCTGCGGCAGCTCGCCGAGCAGGACGCGGGGCTGGCAGCGGCGTACGCGGGACGCCCGGCCTGGGTGCAGGCGGTGTTCTATGCGCACATCGCCGGTGGCGGGATCGCTTTGGCGGTGTCGCCGCTGCAGTTCGCGGCTCGGGTCCGGGCGCGCCTGCCCCGGGTGCACCGGGCCGTCGGGCGGGTCGCGGTGGCGGCGATGCTGGTGGGCGGGGTGGCCGGGCTGGTGATCGCGCCGATGAACCAGGCCGGACCGGTCGGGACCGCCGGGTTCGGCGCGCTGGCGGTGCTGTGGCTCTGGTTCGCGGTCGCGGCGCTGCGGGCGGCCCGGCGGCGGGACTTCTCCGCGCACCGGCGCTGGGCGGTGCGCGCGTTCGCGATGACGTACGCGGGGGTGATGCTGCGGCTGTGGCTGCTCCCGCTGATGTTCGCGGCGATCGGCTGGTTCGGCGTCGCCCCGCAGGACGCGTTCGCGGTCGCGTACGCCTACGTACCGTTCCTGTGCTGGGTGCCGAACCTGCTGGTGGCGGAGTTCATGCTGCGTCGCGGGTCCTGATCGCCGCTGAGGGGCGGCGGACTGCCCGATGCCGCAGCCCCTCGGCTCGCTCAGGCCATGGGGCGGCGCCGTCGGGCCAGGCGGAACAGGCCCGCGCCGAGCGCCAGCACCAGGAAACCGGCCGCGACGATCATGGTGCCCTCCGCGTCGGCGGCGGGCAGGCCCCCGGCCCCGCAGCCGGGCGGGAACATAGTGCCGGCGCTGACGGCGGAGATCTCCGCCGATGCGATGTCGGCGGCCTGCGTGGGGCCGGCGAGCAGGAGCGCCGCGGCGAGTCCGGCGGCGCCGGCTCCCGCGATCGCCCGGGTGGCGAAGGACATGAGCGCTCCCAACCGAGGGTGGACGTGGTCTTGGTACCGAGTACGGCTGACCGGTGGGAGTAGACCGGGACAACGTCCGGGGAACAGCCGCCGACCGCTACCCGGGTACGGCCTGCGGATGGCTCCCGGGTATGACGACCGCCGCCCCGACCGCGCCGTAGGCTTCCGGCGGTGGAGAACGTGAAACGGCCGGGTGGCCTCGGTGACCTGCGGCGGCTGCTGATCGGTGCGGACTACCCGCCCGTCCGGTCGGCGGGCCGACGGTGGCGACGGGTCCGGGCGTTCGCCGTCCCAGTGCTGCTGCTGGCACTGGTAGGGCTGGCCGGCGCCTCCTACGAGTACCTCACCGACACCCGGCACCTGGCCGCCAACACCGCGATCCTGCTGGCCGCGGTCGGGACCGCGCCCGCGGCGCTGGCCGTCCTGGCCTCGCACCTGCCGCTGATGGCCTGGCGGATCGCCCTGGTCGGGCTGTTCCTCGGGGTGGCCGGTCATGCCCCGCCGGAGCCGTGGCCGTGGAACCCGGTGCAGATCCTGGCGTTCCTGGCGGTGCTCTGGTTCGTCGCGGTGCGCGCCGACGTCGGGGTGAGCGCCTGGTGCCTGGCGCTCAGCCTGCTGCCGGTGTGGATGTACGTGCCCAACCGCGGCAACGCCTGGGGCGTGACCGTGCTGCTGACCGCGATCGTGCTGGTCGGCGACCAGGTGCGCAGGCGGCGCAGCAGCCAGCGGGCGCTGGCCGAGCAGGCCGAACTCAACCAGTTGGAGCAGGCCCGCCGTACCGTGCTGCAGGAACGCACCCGCATCGCCCGGGAGATGCACGACGTGGTCGCGCACTCGATGTCGATGATCGCCGTCCGGGCCGAGACCGCCCCGTATCGCGTCGCCGACCTGACCGGACCGGCCAAGGACGAGTTCACCGAGATCGCCGCGTCGGCGCGTACGGCGCTGGACGACATGCGACGGCTGCTGTCGGTGCTGCGCCAGGCCGACGATCCGGCGCTCACCGCGCCCCAGCCGGGCCTGGCCGAACTGGGCCCGCTGGTCGACGACGCGCGCGCGTCGGGCGTCGACGTGCACCTGGCCATGGAGCTGCCGCTGCGCCCGGTCGGCGAGGCATCGGCGCTGACGGCGTACCGGATCGTGCAGGAGGCGCTGGCCAACGCGGCCCGCTACGCGCCCGGCGCGCGGGTGGACGTGTCCCTGGCCTCCGGCGGGCAGGGCCTGCGGGTCGAGGTGCGCAACGGGCGGCCGACCGGCCGGCCCGCACGCCCCGAGGGACCAGGCCACGGCCTGGTCGGGATGCGGGAACGAGTGGCCATCCTGGACGGCGAGCTGACCGCGGAGCCGAGCGGCGACGGCGGGTTCGCGGTGACGGCGCTGCTGCCGGACGGAGGAGTTCATTGATCAAGGTCCTGATCGTCGACGACCAGGCCATGGTGCGGCAGGGTTTCGGGGCGCTGCTGGCCGCGCAGCCCGACCTGGTCGTGCTCGGCGACGCCGCCGACGGGGCCGAGGGGGTGGCCGCGGCCCGCCGCCTGGACCCCGACGTGGTGCTGATGGACGTGCGCATGCCGGTGATGGACGGGCTGGAGGCCACCCGGCGGCTGGCCGGGGGCGACCGCCCCAAGGTCATCATCCTGACCACGTTCGACCTCGACGACTACGTGTACGAGGCGCTGCGGGCCGGGGCCAGCGGCTTCCTGCTCAAGGACGCCCCGGCCGCCGACCTGATCCACGCGGTACGGGTGGTGGCGGGCGGTGAGGCGCTGCTCGCCCCGTCGGTGACGCGGCGGCTGATCGCCGAGTTCGCGTCCCGGCCTCGGGCCGACCGGCCCCGGCCGGTGGCGCTCAACGGGCTGACCCCGCGCGAGACCGAGGTGCTGCGCCTGATCGCCCGCGGCATGTCCAATCAGGAGATCGCCGAGCTGCTGGTGCTCGCCGAGCAGACGGTCAAGACGCATGTCAGCCGGGTGCTCGGCAAGCTCGGGCTGCGGGACCGGGCGCAGGCGGTGGTGCTGGCGTACGAGTCCGGTCTGGTCGCCGCCGGGGAGTAGTACGGCCGTAGGGGCCCGGGAATGGCTCCGCAGCGGGACGCCTGCGCGGTGGCCTGCCGCGGACGGTGGCGCTCATGCGATCCCGTCTCCTTTCCGTCGGCACGGTCAGCGCGCTCGCGCTCGGACTGGTAGCCGCGCCCGCGACCGTGCCGCTGCCGGTCTCCGTCGACTACGCGCAGGCCGCCGCGGCGATGACCGCCGCTGGTGAGCCGTATGCCGGATGGGCGGCCGCCGGTCGCCGCTTCCTGCTGTTCGACCCGTCCGGCGACGGCTTCGCCGCCGAGGTGCTGGGTGACCTGTCCAGCGCGGAACGGGTCGCGGTGCTGGTGCCGGGTGTCGGCACGACCCTGGCCGACTTCGACCGCGGCCTCGGCGGCGTCGCCCGGCGTGCCCCGGCGGTGCAGGCCCGGCAGCTGTACGCGGAACTGCGACGCCGGTCGCCGCCCGCCCGTGTCGCGGTGGTGGCCTGGCTGGGCTACGACCCGCCCGACGGCTGGGGCCTCGACATCGTCACCGAGTCCAGTGCCGCGGCCGGGGCGGCGGCACTGACCCGGTTCGTCGGGCGGCTGGTGCGCGAGCGTCCGGCGGTCGCGATCACGCTGGTCGGGCACAGCTACGGCTCGACAGTGCTGGGCCTGGCCGCGAGCGCGCTGCCCACGCAGGTCGGCGACCTGGTCGCGATCGGCAGCCCCGGCATGGGCCACGACGACGTCGCCGATCTGGGCACCGGTGCGCGGGTGTGGGCCGCGGAGGCTCCGACCGACTGGATCCGCCGCGTGCCCGGGGTGCGCGTGCTCGGCCTGGGCCACGGCCGACGCCCCGGCAACGCCGAGTTCGGCGCGCGCCTGCTGCCGACCGACGGCGTAAGCGGCCACGACGGCTACCTGGAGACAGGTAGCGCCACCCTCGCCGCGCTGGCCGAAGTCGTTCTCGGCACCGCCGTCGTGTCCGGCGAGGACTGACGCGGTCAGCGCGGGCTCGCGCCGTCGCACAGGCTCGGCGGCCGAGGCCGCCCCGATCCGGGCCGGCCTCGGGAACGGGAGCGCCACGCTCAACGGCCCGTTCACGCCGATTCGGAGCCGTTGACCGATTCGGTGGGGGTCGCCCTTGGCACGCGTTCGGATTTGGACCGCGATGCAGCCTGCGGGCAGCACAAACCTGCAAGCATGGTGAGTGGCGAGCCGGATTCGGGAACTCGACAGAGGAGACGGCCATGGGCTTCATGCGAAACATGGGCGTGCTGGCCGCGACGCTGGCCGTCGGACTGCTCACCACGGCGGGGCCGGTCACCGCTGCCCCTGCCGCCACCCGCGCACCGGTGGACAACGCCTACCTGATCGCCGCGCACCAGGCGAACCTCACCGAGATCGCGATCAGCAACCTGGCGGCGACCCACGAGGGCGCCTCGCCGATCGTGGTGCGGCTCGGCGCGGAATTCAAGGCCGATCACCAGAAGCTCGACGACGCGCTGATGTCCGTGGCCCAGCAGCAGGGGGTCGCGCTGCCGAACATGCCCAACTCGGAGCAGCAGGTCGTGATCCAGCAGCTGGAGCAGCTCGACGGCGCACTGTTCGACCAGGCCTGGGTGCCGGTGCAGCTCAAGGCCCACGCGGCGGCGATGGCCGCCACGCAGGCCGAGATCGCGAAGGGTCAGGACCCGGCGGTCGTACAGCTCGCCAAGGACGCGCTGCCGGTCATCACCAAGCACCACGAGCAGCTGCTCGACGCGGCCCCACGACTCAACATCCAGATCCCCGTCACGCCCGCAGGTACTGCTCCCAGGTGACCTTCGGCTCGACCGCGGGCCCGTCGTCGGGTCCGCGGTTGGCCAGGCCGTTGAGGCCGAGGTAGTAGTCGCCCGCTTGGTTGCGGGCGGGGGTGGACTGGTCGGTGTCGGCCAGCGCGATCGCGTGGATGTGGTACGGCCAGTCGCCCTGGGACGGGGTGCGCAGCCAGGCGGCGAAACCGACCTGGCGCAGCCGCCGCACGGCCGTGGTGCGCTGCGCCGAGGTCATGGCGTCCACGGCGAGGTCGAGCGCGCCGCCGCCGTCGTGGGTGCCCGCCGACGTCGGGTCCTCCCCCGGGCTGTACGAGCCCTGCGTGATGGCGAACTGCCGCCCGAGCAGCAGTTCGGCTTCCAGCAGCATCGCCTTGGTACGGGCGTTGACCGGCATACCCCGGAAGGTGCTCTGCGCACCGGGCGACAGCGGCCGCACGACGGTGAAGCGCCGCTCGCCGAGCTTGGTGAGCGAGGTCGGGCCGGGCAGGCCGGTGGCGTCGAGGCCGGTGTAACCCAGCGAGCGCTGCCAGGCCGCGTACGCGTCGATGGTCTTGGTGCCGAAGTGCCCGTCGACGTATGAGGCCGCGAGCAGCCCCTTGGCCTGCAATGCGCTCTCCACGAGCAGAACGCTGTCGCGGCTGCCGGGCGTGATCGCCGAGTCGGCGCGGCGCGGGTCGATCTGCGCGGCCTTCACGACCGCCTCCATGTCGACCGTCGGCAGCGCGGCCGACGCCTGCCCCGCCCACACCGCGACCGGTGCGGCCAACACGCCCGCGAGCGTGCCGCCCATCAGCCGTCTCCTGGTGACCATTCGGGCCCTCCCCACTGTGCGGCGAGCCCGGACACCCGGGCCGGCCTGATTTGATCTCCGTGGGCGAGGCTAGGCAGCGCCGCTACATCGGCGGTACACAGTCTCTACAGGTCACCGGCGGTGCCGGAGGGCGGGCACGCCGGCGGCACGGCGTCCGGGCCGTCGTCGGGCAGCGGGAACCACCGGATCGGCTCGAAGGCGCAGCCGTCCCCGGCCCGCGGGCGGGGCAGGCTCGCCGCGGCGAAGATCCCCCTGGCGGCCGCCAGCTGCCCGGCCAGCACCCGGTCGAGGCGGTCGGGGCGCGGGCGCGGGGCGGTGATGGCGGACAGGGCCTCGGTAAGCAGCACCGGCGGCTCGGCAGGAGCCCGGTGGTGCGCCCACAGGCCGGTGACCGGGTCGAAGGTGTACTGCGGCAGCAGCCGCCAGGCGTGTTCGGCGAGCAGGCGGACCGCCTGCACCAGGTAGTGGACGACGGCGTCGTCGGCGAAGTAGGGGAAGCCGATGCGGGTGAACGACAGTTTCGCGCCCATGCGACCGTCGAGGATCTCCTGCTCCATGCGCCGCGACCAGCGCTCGCCGATCGGGAAGTCGCGGTGCAGGTAGGGCCCCGCGCAGAAGCAGCCGCTGCGCGCCTGGATGCCGAACAGGTCGTTGAGCAGCGCGGCGACGAAGTTGCCGTGCAGCAGGCCCGATCGGTGGCGCAGGCCGAACGACACGATCGCCAGCCGGGGCGCGGTGCGGTTGCCGAGGATCTCGATGCGGGGGTCCTCGTTCCAGGAGGCGAGCGCGCGGCGCAGGTGGCGGGCCTCGCGGCGGGCGATCTCGGCGGTGCCGACGGCGTCCTTGACGGTGAAGGCCAGCCCGGCCCGGACCGCGCCGACGATGGCCGGGGTGCCGCCCTCCTCTCGGATCGACGGGTCCGGGTGGTAGGACACGGTCGTCGGGCTGACGAACAGGATCGTCCCGCCGGCGGGCACGGCCGGAACCGGGTTGGCGAACAGCGCCCGCTTGGCGACCAGCACCCCGGGGGTGTCGGGGCCGCCGACGAACTTGTGCGGCGAGAGGAACACCGCGTCCTTGGCTGCGGCCGGGTCGCCGGGCGGGTTCATGTCGATCGGCAGGTACGGCCCTGCCGAGGCGTAGTCCCAGCAGGCCAGGGCCCCGTGGGAGTGCAGGGTGGCGGTGACCGCGTCGACGTCGGTCAGGATGCCGGTCACGTTGGACGCCGCCGAGAAGCTGCCGATCCGCAGCGGGCGGTCCGCGTACGCGTGCAACTGGGCGGCCAGGTCGTCGAGATCGACTCCCCCGGTCGCCGCCTCGCGGATGGTGACCAGGTCGGCGTCCGACTCCCGCCACGGCAGCTCGTTGGAGTGGTGCTCGTACGGGCCGACGAACACGACCGGCCGACGCGCCGGATCGGCGGTGCGCGGCCCGCCCGGGACCAGGCCGAGCACCCGGATCAGGCGGTCGACCGCGCCGGTGACCCCGGTGCCGCAGAACACGACCGCATCGTGCTCGCCGCCGTTGACCGACCGGTGGATCGTGCGGCGCGCCTGCTCGCGCAGCGCGGTGGTGCGCCGCCCGGTGGCCGTCGCCTCGGTGTGCGTGTTCGCGTAGGTCGGCAGTACGCGGTGGCGGATGAAGTCCTCGACGAACGACAGCGCCCGCCCGGAGGCGGTGTAGTCGGCGTAGACGAGCCGTCGCGGCCCGAAGGGGCCGGGCACGACCAGGTCGTCGCCGATGACGCCGCGGCGGATGCGTTCCAGCAGCGCTTCGGTGTCGCCGGCGCGGCGCGGCGGGCGTCTTCCCAGGCGTCCAAAGGCGGGCATCGTCCCTCCCGTGACTCGGGATTCCACGGCTCGGGCCGCGGGATGGCCCTGACGGTAGGTCCACCGGAAGCGGTGTTCCACATCGCGGGAGTCGGATCACGGGCAGCGGCGATGTCCGCTTGCCGATAACGGTGCGGCCCGTTGCCAGGTTTCGTCCAGCCGGTTCTGATCGAATGGCTTCCGGCGGAGAGGAGCGGGTATGGCCGGGAGCGTGCTGCTCGGGTTGGGCGTGGCGGCGGTGCTGGTGGTGGCCGCGTACGCGGTCGTGTGCGCGGTGCGGCCGGGGGCGGCGTACCTCGCCGGGCGGCGCTGGACGCAGGCCTCGGACAGGCACGGGCGGGCCGCGTTCACCTGGCTGACCGCCCGGGTCGCCGCCGAGGTCGTGCTGCTGGTCATCGGGGCCGCGCTGGTGTTCACGCTGGCGTCGGTGTTCGTGGAGGTGCTCGACGCGGTCGTCGACTCCGACGACCTGACCGTCATCGACCGGCCCGCCGTGCAATGGCTGGCCGGGCACCGCACCCTGGGCCTGACCCGGCTGCAGATCGCGATCACCGACCTGGGCGGCGCGGTCGCGCTCACGCTGGCCGCCGTGGTCGCCGTCGCGGTCGTGGCCTGGCGCAAACGCTCCTGGTATCCGCTGGTCCTGGCGCTGCTGTCGCTGGGGGCGCTGCAGCTGATCGTGTACGCCATCAAGGAGATCATCGGCCGGGACCGGCCCAACCCGCCCGACCAGGTGGTGACCGCGGCCGGGTACTCGTTCCCGTCCGGGCACAGCGCCAGTTCGCTGGTCGGGTTCGCGCTGCTGGCGTGGCTGGTGTGCATGCTGACGAGCAACCGGACGGTGTGGGCGACGGTCTGGGTCGCCGCCGCGGCGGGCACCGTCCTGGTCGGGCTGTCGCGGGTC
Organism: Catellatospora sp. NPDC049111; assembly: GCF_040648615.1. Classification (NCBI taxonomy): domain Bacteria; kingdom Bacillati; phylum Actinomycetota; class Actinomycetes; order Micromonosporales; family Micromonosporaceae; genus Catellatospora; species Catellatospora sp. NPDC049111. The sequence continues at coordinate 78,974 of NZ_JBEZEB010000031.1, forward strand.
TACCTCGGCGTGCACTACCCGAGCGATGTGCTCGGCGGCTGGGCGCTCGGCCTGACCTGGCTGGCGGTGGTCGCGGTGGCGACCCGGGTCTGGCAGATGCGGGTCGCCGCCAAACCTGGCCCATGACGATCGGCGGCCCGCTCAGTCCACGATGGCGGCGGGCGCGGGCGGGTCCTCGTACCGGCTGGCGAGTTGCGCCACGACGGACACGGGCACGAACGCCAGGGCGTACAGCAGGGCCGCCTGTCCGGGGCTCGCATGCCCGGAGGTCGCCAGCAGGAGCGTGGTGGCGAACGTCGCCAGCCACAGGACGTCGGCCACCGCGTCCACGAACCGCACCCAGCGCGGGGCGAAGCTCCGCCAGCCCGGCTCGTACCACATCGCGTCGCGCCGCTTGAGCCGCTGCGCCCAGCCGATCACGGCGGCGACCACCGCGGTCGCCAGCCACACGGCCACGATGAACCGCCCATCCCACCGGACCGGCGTGCCCTCGCCGAGCAGCGCGACGATGCCCCTACCGACCAGGTGCATCACCGCCACCGCGGCGCAGACCTCCGCCGCCACGGACCACCAGCCCATGCGCTTGCGCAGTCGGCTCAGCACGGCATCACCACTCGGGCACCAAGAACGATCATGTGGCGGAGTTTAGGCACCGCATGCCGCCGGCGGCAGAGCCGTTCCGGCAGGACTCCGCCGGACGGGCCTTGCCCGCCCGGCCCTACCGGAAACCCGGACCGGGTGCCGAATCAGGTGTTGGCGCCGCGCGCGGCGACCGGCCAGCGGTCGACGGCCGTGCCGCCGGAGACGACGACCAGCTCGTCGGCGAGGTTCACCGTGGCGCACACGTGGTTCGGCAGCACCCGCAGGGTCGTGCCGCGTTCGGGCAGCTCCGCGCCCGGTGGCAGGGTCACCGTCGCGTGGTGTTCGGACAGTGCGGTGATCCGCGCGTCGGGCAGGTCGGGCAGCCGCCCGTGCCCGGTCGCCCACGCGGACCGGTCCGCGCCGAGCACCTTGCCGCCCGCGTCGAGGATCACGTGGTCGGCGGACCGGCTGACCACGGTCGCGACCACGCTCAGGGATACGTCGTCGAAGTCGCAGACGCCGAGTTCGACCTGCTGGGCGTCGTTGAAGACGTACACGCCGGGCCGGATCTCGTTGAGTGCCTCGACGTGGCTCCAGGCCGCGGTGGGCGTCGACCCGCCGCTGACCACGTCGGGTTCGAACCCGGCCTTGCGCAGCGCGTCGGCGGCGTCCACCAGCGCCACGGCCTCCTCGGCGGCGACGCCCTCGGCCAGCGACGGGCCGTAGCCGTGGCCGGGGAAGGTGAACACGCCGCGTACCCGCAGGCCGGCCTTGTCGGCCGCCAGGGCGACCACGCCCGCGTCGGCGGGCCGTACGCCGCTGCGGTGGTGGCCGCTGTCGACCTCCACCATCACCTCGACGTCGCGACCGGCGTACCGGGCCAGGGCCTGCGCGCCCTCCGCCGAGTCCACGCCGACCCGCACCGCGGCCCGCGCCGCGACCGCCCGCAGCCGCGCCCCGCGCGCCTGGTCCACCCACAGCGGGTACGCGATGAACAGGTCCTCGCAGCCGGCCTCGACGAAGATCTCGGCCTCGGCGACCGTCGCCACGGTCAGGCCGACCGCGCCCCCCGCGAGCTGCCGCCGCGCGATCTCCAGGCACTTGTGCGTCTTGGCGTGCGGGCGCAGCGCCAGGTCGCGTTCGCGGGTGAACGACGCCATCCGGGCGATGTTGCGGTCCAGCACGTCGACATCGACCGACACGTAAGGGGTGGGCAGCTGCGTCATGCCCATCATGCTGCCATTGCCCGGGGCCGTTGCCGCACGACGCCGGTGAACACGCGAGCGGGGAGCGTTCCGCGGCGGGCGGTGTAGGCGTATCCCCGCCCGGGTATCGGCTGATCATGAGAGCACGCACCGTCCTGGCCGGACTGACCTTGACCCTGCTGGCGACCGGGTGCGCCCCCTGGCCCGACGGTGACGAGGGGCGCGACGGGCTCGGCCGGGCGCATGCCGTCTCCGCCGCACGGGGCGACCTCGACGCGGCGGCGTTGACCGTCGTCAGCGGCGCCACCACGCTGGCCGTGCGCGCGGCGGACCTCGACGGAGACCTGTACCGGATCAGCACCCCGGACGACTCGCGCATCGCGCCCGACGTCGTGGAGTCCGGTGGCCGGTACCAGCTTCATCTGCGCGACACCGGCGAGCGGGGTCCGGCGGCGGTGGAGGTCCTGCTCGACCAACGGGTGCGCTGGGACCTGCGGTTCTCCGGCGGCGCGAACGAGACGCTGGTGGACCTGGGCGGCGGGCGGGTGGCGGGCCTGGACTTCACCGCCGGCTCGGCGCGGATCGAGACGGTCCTGCCCCGACCGCAGGGGCCGGTGACGGTGCGGATGGCCGGCGGGTCCAGCGACTTCGTGGTACGCGCCCCCGACGGCGTGCCGGTGCGCGTCACCGCCGGCGGTGGCGCGGCCAACGTGACCGTCGACGGCGCTCGCCGTTCGGGCATCGCCGGTGGCACCGTGTTCGCTCCGGCGGGCTGGGACACCGCAACCGACCGGTACGACGTGGACGCCGTGGCCGGGGTGTCCAGTCTGACCGTGACCCGCCGCTGATTTCGGCCTCCACCGCGGCAAGTCCTCGGGGCGAGCGCGAAGCGGAGCTGTTCCGCACCGGTGATCCGGTGCGGAACAGCTCCGATGCGTCATTCGGTGCGCAGGCCCTCGGCGCGCATGAGCCGCCACAGCACCGGCAGGCTGAGCGCGGTGACCAGCAGGATGACGGCTCCGGCCAGCGCGGACACCACGCCGATGCCCGCCCAGTCGATCGCCACCGGCGCGTCGATGATGCGCAGCAGGACCGCGCCCAGGCCCACTCCCGCGGCGCAGGCCAGCACGAGCCCGAGCACCACCGGCACCGCGGTCTGCCACAGGATCGCCCAGCTCATGGTGCGCCGCCGGGTGCCGAACGCGACCAGCACGGCCAGCAGCCTGCGGCGGTCTCGCAGCTGCTCCAGCACGACCACGAGCAGGCTCGCGCCGATCAGCAGCAGCGTCGCCGCGGCTCCGACGAACAGTCCTCGCCTGACCTGGGCGAACTTGTTGTCGACGATCGTCGAGCGCAGTTCCCAGGTCGTGCCGAGCGGGTCGAGTTCCCAGCGGGTGTTGGTCACCCGGTCGGCCATGTCGGCTGCGGCAGGGTCGACGGTGATGAGTGCCTGCAGCAGCAGGGGCCGGTCGCGCAGCGCCGCCGACAGCGCCGCGGGCGTCGCGAGCACGCCCACGGTGTCCCCGTTCATCGGGTCGTTCAGGCCCCGTACCGGCCGCGCGCCCGCCGGGACCGTCCAGGAGCCTTGCTCGCCGTCCTCGTTCAGCGTGACCGTGCTGCCTGGCGCGGGGACCGGCACGTCGGGGTTCTGCACGAGGTACGTGGCGCCGTCGGCGCAGTCGCCGATCTCGGCGAGCTTGCGCAGCGCGGCGCAGTCGCCGATGGTCAGCGGCGTGGACGGCTGCTCGCCGCTGGGCAGGACGGGCAGGTTCAGGCTGACGATGCTGCGGGGCAGCACCGAGGTGACGCCCGGTGTCGCCGCGAGGCGGGCGGTGAACCCGGCCGCGTCCGACCAGCCGTTGGGCATCCGGACGGCGGCCGAGATCTGGGCGCGCGTCGCGTCCTGGCCGCTGAAGCGCTGGTAGTTGGCCTCGACGGCGGCGAACATCATCTGCAGGCCGATCGCCCCGGCGACCGCGACGGCGACGCCGGTGACGGCGCGGGCCGACATGCTGCCGTCGAGCTGGAGCCGCCGGACGGCGAGCTGCCAGGCGACGGGTCCGCCGTGGATGCGCCGGACGACCGACTGCACCAGCCAGGGCAGCAGGGTGGCCACGCCGAGCAGGATGAAGCACACCCCGCCGATGACCTGCCACTCGCTGAAGCCCTCGCCCTCCTTGCTGACGCTGCCGACCAGCGGCAGCAGCAGGAGCACGCCGAGCACGGGCATGAGCAGCCGCCACCAGAGCCGGCGCCGGGTGTCGCCGCCGCGGCGTACCACGCCCAGGGGTTCGATCATGACGCGGCGCAGGGACAGCACGGTGACGACGACCGCGGCGGCGGGCACGGCGAACACGATCAGGGCCCCGAGCACCGGGTCGGGCTGGACGTCGGACGGGAACACGCTGATGCCCAGCAGCTCGACCGAGCCCACGAACGAGCGCCCGGCCAGGAACATCACCGCGCCGGCCGCGAGGCCGAGCAGCGCGCTGAGCATGGCCTCGCCGGCGGCGATGCGCCGGGCCATGCCGGTGTCCGCGCCGACCAGGCGCACCCCGGCCAGGCGGCGGTCGCGGCTGTCGCCGCCGAAGCGGATCGCCGACGCGACGAACATCGCGACCGGCAGCAGCAGCACCACGAAGATGATCACGACGAGGAGCAGCAGCACCGGGTCCAGGCCCTCGGAGGTGTTCACGTCGCCGAAGCCGTTGCGGCGGCCCACGCCCGGGGTGTCCGCGGTCAGCTTGTCCGTGCCCAGGTAGAAGGCCAGCTCGCCCGGACCTTGCAGGCCCTCGTCGGCGATGAAGCCGGTCACCGGGTAGTGCAGGCGCTCACGCAGCAGTGCGCCTTCCGGGGTGACCAGCAGCCGGGCCAGCGCCGGGGACACGATCATCTCGCCCGGGCGGGGCAGCGCGGTCAGGCCGGGCGGGACCACCGGCCGGGAGCCCTCCGGCTGGACCAGGCGGCCGCGGACGGGGGTGTCGCGGTACTCGGTCTCGGCGGTGCCGACCAGGGTGCTGCGGTCGGTGCGTTCCACCTGCATGCCGTAGTTCTGGTCGGCGCGGGACGCGCCGCGGTCGCCGCGGGCCTGCATCATGTGCGGGATGCTGACGGCGGTGAGCAGCATCGCCACGCCGAGTCCGACGCCGACGGCGGTCAGCGCGGCGCGGGCCAGCCCGGAGCGGCCGCCGGCCAGCGCCATGCGCGCGCCGAGCAGCAGCTCGCGCAGCCAGGACGGGCTCACGCGACACGCTCCAGGTCCAGCGAGGCGCCGTCGCGGACCACGACTTCCCGGTCGGCGTACGCGGCGACCCGGGGCTCGTGCGTGACCAGCACGACGGCCGCGCCGGTGTCGCGGGCGGCCTGGCCGAGCAGCTGCATGACCTTTTCGCCGTTGAGGGAGTCCAGGGCCCCGGTGGGCTCGTCGGCGAAGACCACCTTGGGCTCGGTGACCAGGGCACGGGCCACGGCGACGCGCTGGCCCTGGCCGCCGGAGATCTGCCCCGGCAGCTTCGCGGCCACGTCGCCGACCTCCAGCCGGTCGAGCCAGACCCGGGCGCGGCGTTCGGCCTCCTTGCGGCGCACCCCGTCCAGCCGCAGCGGCAGGGCGACGTTCTCGACGCACGTCAGCTCGGGCACGAGCTGGCCGAACTGGAAGACGAAGCCGAAGTCGCGGCGGCGCAGGGCGCTGCGCTCGACGTCGGACATCGCGGAGATCTGGCGGCCGGCGTACACGACGGTGCCGTCGTCGGGGCGCACGATGCCGGCCAGGCAGTGCAGCAGCGTCGACTTGCCGGAGCCGGAGGAGCCCATCACCGCGACGATCTCCCCGGCGCGGACGGTGAGGGAGGAGCCGCGCAGGGCGGGGGTGGTGCCGTACATCTTGAACAGGTCGGTGCCGACCAGCAAGGGCTCGGTCATGGGGTGGTTCTCCTTGCGGGGGTGGTCCGGGGTCACGGGCGGACTCGGGCGGCCAGCTCGTTGAGCCGGGCGGCGGTCAGTTCGAGCCAGCGCAGGTCGGCTTCGAGGTGGAACAGGGCGTGGTCGCAGATGAGCTGCTCGGCGAGGTCGCCGCCGGTCTTGCGGCGGGTCACCTCGCGCATCAGGCGCAGGTGCTCGGTGCGCTGCACGTCGAGGATCTCGTCGGCGGGGCGGCCGGTCATCAGCGCGAGGACGACCTTGGTGTAGAGGACGCTCTGCAGGTAGGGCTCGGGCTTCTCGGGCTGGCTGAGCCACGTCTGCACGTCGGTGATGCCGGCGTCGGTGACCGCGTAGCGCTTGCGCTCGGGACCCTCCCCCGGCTCCAGGCCGTCGACGACGACCAGGCCGTTCTTGAGCAGGCGGGACAGCGTGGCGTAGACCTGGCCGTGGTGCAGGGGGCGGCCGGGTGAGAAGCGCTCGTCGTAGGCGCGTTTGAGGTCGTACCCGTGTCGGGGCTTGCCCTCGAGCAGGCCGAGGAATGAGTGACCGATCGACATGCCGAGGACTGTACACCACACGTATACATCGTGTGTATACGTGTGGTGCCTACAGCAGCTTACGTCGTTGACGCCGCATCTGCCCAGGTCAACGCACTACCGGCGGAGCGCGTGCTCCAGCTGGGCCTTGGTCATCGAGGAGCGGCCCTTGATGTTGCGCCGCCGCGCCTCCTCGTAGAGCTCGTCGCGGCTGAGCTCACCGGAGACCGGCACGGGCGGCATGGACAGCATCCGGCCGGAGTTGATCTCCTTCTTCGCGCGGGCCCTGGCCCGCTTGGCCTCCATCGCCAGGATCTCTTCGGTGCCCGGCACCCGGGTCGCCTTCGCCTCCGCCTCGCCGATCCTGCGCTCCCGGTCGCGGACCGCCGAGGTCACGTGCTTGCGCCGGCGGTTGCGTTTCTCGTCCGGGTCCTGCGGCATGACGTTCCCCTTCCGCACGGGCCACCGGCGTCGGGCCGGGGCCGAGGCACTCACCTCGACCATCGTCGCGCGAACCGCGGCCGCCGTGGCCGCGAACGCCGCTACTGAGGCCCGCCGGACGCGCTCCATTCGATCCACGCCAAGACGGTGACGGCCAGCACCGGCCCCGGTGGCGGCTGTGTCGCGTACTGCGGATAACGCTCCGTCAGCAGGGCGAGCGCCACCGCGGACTCGGGGTCGTCGGGGGTCAGCACGCGGGCGGTCCCGTCGGCACGGACCCACCACAGCGCCGACCAGTCGTCGTCGTAGTGGTCGGCGAGCAGGCACACCCGCGGGTCGGCGGCGATGTTCGCCAGCCTGCGCAGGGCGAGGGTGCGTTTGGGCTTGCGGTCCACGGCGCTGTACACGGTGTCGCCGACCAGCGCGAACACCACCGGCACCAGGTGCGGCGCGCCGGACGGGCCGACTGTCGCGAGCCGGGCGACCCGCGCGGTCGCGAATCGCTCCCGGGCGGTGCTCACCCCTTGGTGTACGTGCCGACCGCGCGCTCCCACTCCTCCAGCCCGCGCTGGACTACCCCCTCCGGGCCTGACGGCAGCCAGTGCATGGCCCGGTGCACCCCGGCCTCGGCCAGCCGCTCCAGCACGGCCGGGTCGGCGGGCACGGACATCAGCTGCACCTGGACCGGCCGCTCGGCGCGGGCGCGCAGTTCGGCGACGCGCTCCAGCACGTCGGCGTCCTCGCCCCAGTTCGGCATCCAGCCGTCGGCGAAGGCCAGCACCCGGTCGAGCACCGTCGGCCCGGTGCCGCCGACCAGGATCGGCGGGTGCGGCCACTGCGCGGGTTTCGGGTACGACCAGATCCGGTCGAAGTTCACGTACTCGCCGGAGTAGCTGGCCTCGTGCCGGGCCCAGATCTCCTTCATCGCCTCGACCCGCTCGGCCAGGACCGCCATGCGTTTCTTCGGGTCGGTGCCGTGGTTGCGCATCTCCTCGCGGTTCCAGCCCGCCCCCACCCCGAACTCGAACCGGCCGCCGGACAGGTGGTCGACGCTGGCCACGGCCTTCGCCGTGTGAATCGGGTCGCGCTGGATGACCAGGCAGATGCCGCTGCCCACGCGCAGCCGCGAGGTCGCCGCGGCGGCCGCCGTCAACGCCACGAACAGGTCGTAGCAGTGCCAGTACTTGGGCGGCATCTCACCGCCCGGGTACGGGCTCTCCCGGCTCGCGGGGATGTGGCTGTGCTCGGCGAAGAACAGCGCGTTCTGGCCGCGGTCCTCGACGAGCCGGGCCACCTCGCCCGGGCTCATGCCGTCATGGGTCGGGAAGTAACCGACGCCGAACTCCATATCGTGCCCCCGTCCGTGCCGCCGCCCCGCCAGCATATGCACTTATATGGGAGGTATCCGGTATATCGAGCGTCCACCATCGCACCGGGCGCGTCGGGGACTCCGGCGCGTCCGCGCACCTGTGCGAGGTGCGCGGCGTGATCGCGATGTCGACGGCGGCCGCCGAGGGCCGCAAGGTTCGGCATGGCCGTCATGGCTGCTGCGGTCCCCGGCGCCGCTGAGGGACGCACCAGGGTGTTCATCATCGCCTACGTGATCGTGCGGCTGCTCGGCTCGCAGGCCTGGACCCGGACCGGCCGCCGCTGCTGTTCCTCACCGCGGCCGGCATCACGGCGGTGGCCGCGGCGCTGGGCCTGCTCGCGACGCTGACCGAGGGCGAGCACCACTAGGTTCCGGCGGGAGTCAGGGTCATGCTCTGCCTCGGTGTCGCGGCCTACTACGTCTCGGCCGTGGTCGGCGAGGCGCTGCGCGGCACCCGCGACGGGTCCTGGCTGCGCCGGTTGCGGCTGGGGGACCATCGATCCGGTCGGCGACGAGGATCCGGCGCCCGGTGCGGACCCGAGGCTGCCGGCCTAGGCGTCCGCCGGCAGCGTCGCCAGCCACTGCTCCGTCGGCAGCGACGCCGGCGGCCGCCCCTCGCGGGCGAACAGGTTCGCCCAGCGGCGTGCGTTCTCGTTGTACGGCGCGGTGAGCCCGTGCAGGCGGGCCACCAGCACGATCTCGCCGCTGAGGTAGTCGGCCTCGATGTGGCCGGTGCCCCGGGCCAGGCTCTGCCACGACGAGCCGCCGCCGCGCGAGTCGGCGACCGCGGCCTTGAGGATGCCGGCCCGGCGCTCGTTGTCCTCGCCCTCGGGGGTGTACGCGATCCCGGCCGCGTCCAGCACCGCCTCCGCCTCGGCCCGGATCCGCCCGACGATCTCCCGCACACCGTCGGCCCGCCCGCACACGGCGTCGACCGCGTTGCCGACATTGCGCAGCAGCTTGCCGTATTTCCAGCGCATGATGTCCGGGCGCGGCACGCTCTCGTATCCGGCCTTGCGCAATGCCGCGGCGATCGACTCCGCGGTCGCGTCGACGCCGGACGGGAAGCGGCCGACGTCGAGCAGGCCCGGGACGGGGTGGCAGTCGGCGCGGACCACGCCGGGCGTCAGGTGGGTCGTCGGCGACATGACGCAGATGCCGTACACGTGCTCGAAGGCGCGCAGCGCCTGCCGCTCGTTGTCGACGCCGTTCTGCAGGCACACGACGGGTGTGGCGGCGGGCGCGTACACGGCCAGTTCGCGCAGCGCCGCCTCGGTGTCCTGGCCCTTCACGCCGAGCAGCACGACGTCGCCGTCGCGCCACTCGATCTCCCGCGGCCCCGCGACGGCCGGCACGGCCATGGTGCGCGAGCCGGTGGCGTCCTCGAGGGTCAGCCCGCGCTCGCGGATCGCGGTCAGATGAGCGCCCCGGGCGATGAGGACCACCTGCTGGCCGGAGAGATGAAGGTACGCGCCGAGCACGCCGCCGACCGCGCCTGCCCCGTAAACGATGAACCGCATCCGGCCAACCTACCCAGGTGGCACCGGCTCGCGGCTCTCACCCTGCGCGTCGAGGCCGCGATCCGGCAGAACCAGTCCTGGTGGCTGCCAGACGACAACTTGCTGCGCCGGTTTACATCTTTTTTGATGTGGCCACATCAAAAAAGATGTAAACCGGCGCAGGCACACACGTCCTGGCGGCTCACTCCGCTGGGTGACCGCCGTCGCCTTCGACGATGATGTCCATCTCGCCGTCCTGGGTGAGGTCGACCATGGTGACGTCAGGCTGCCCGTCGCCGTTGGTGTCCGACTGGAACAGGTCGGCCTTGCCGTCGCCGTCGGTGTCGATCGCCCACAGGTCGGGCTGCCCGTCGCCGTTGGTGTCGAGCGCGAGGATCTCGTCGTGGCCGTCGCCGCGGGTCTGCACAGTCTCACTCATGCCGGCCCCGATACCCCGACATGGCCCCGTTATGCCTGGCGATCCTGCGAGCGGTCTCGGGAAAGTTCCCGGGTATGCGGCCCCACCTTCGCGGGGGGCAAGGCGTCAAAGTCTAGGGGTGCCCGGATCGCGCACCCGGACCCGACGGCGGGGGCGACATGATCACAGACGACAGGACCGTGCTGGTGATCGGGGCGACCGGGCAGCAGGGCGGCGCGGCGGCCAGGGCTCTGCTGGCGCGCGGCTGGAACGTGCGGGCCTTCGTCCGAGATCCGGGCACTCCCGCGGCTCGCAGGCTGGCGGCGGCCGGGGCCAGGCTCGTCGTGGGCGACCTCGACGAGCCGGTGTCGGTGGGGGCGGCGATGACCGGGGCGGACGGCGCCTTCCTCGCGCTGCCGATGATGGACGGGCCGCTGGTCACCGCCGAGGGCATGGCCGCGGAGCGGCGGCGGGGCCGCTCGGCGGTCGAGCAGGCGGACCGGGCCGGGATCGGGCACCTGGTGTACAGCTCGGTGTTCGGGGCCGACAGCGGCACCGACGTCTCGTTCTACGACAGCAAGGCGGCGATCGAGGCCCGCATCCGCGAAGTGGGGGTGCCCGCGACGGTGCTGCGGCCGGTGACCTTCATGGAGACCTTCACGACGCTGACGCGCCCGGCGATCGCGGGGGGCGAGGTGATCCTGCCGCTGGCACTGCATCCGCAGACCCCCTTGCCATTGATCGCGGCTCGCGACGTCGGGGAGTTCGCGGCGATCGCGTTCGAAGACCCGTACCGTCAGCTTGGCGCGATCTTGGAGATCGCCGGGGACGTGCGCACCGGGCCGGAGATGGCGGCCGCGTTCGGTCGGGCCGCGGGCCTGCCCGGCCGATTCGCCCGGCTGCCTGCCGAGAACCTGCGCGCCTTCGACCCGGAGCTGGCCAGGATGTTCGCCTGGATCGACTCCCGGCCGGCAGTGCCCAAGCCCGACGCGCTGTTCGACCTGCACCCGGACCTGATGACCCTGGAGACGTGGATCGGCACGACCACCGCGTGGCGCGGCGGCCACCTGCCGTTCGGCGGCTGGGTGGCCTGACCCGCCGCCGAAGAACATGGCAGGTCAGTGGCCGCTCAAGCCGTCCCCGCCATGCACACTCGAGTCACCGAAGTTGTTGCCGGAGCCCTTCCCCCGCAGGCCCGAACGCCCGAGCCGGCTGCTCTCGCGGGACGCCGCACGCACCGCCCGGCGCGCGGCCTCCATCGGCGTACGCGGTCGGCGCCGACGCGACACCACGAACACGGCGGCCACGGCGACGCACACCGGCACCGCGATGGCGATCAGCACAAGAATCCCCCGGTCCATGACGGCACCGTAGGAGGACGGCGCAAACTACCAGTCGGCCGCGCCGGTGAACGACGTCGGCCCGGGGCGGTAGCCGAGCGCCTCGCGGGCGGCGGTGATGTCCAGCGTGCGCTCGACGGCGAGGTGGCTGATCGCGTACCGGGTCAGGCGTGGTGGGCGTGGGGAACGGGCCAGCCGGTAGAGCCCTTCCACGACGGTGGCCAGTGGCCACACGGCCGCGAGCGGCAGGTACACCGGTCGGGCGGTGATGGCGCGGGCGGCGAGGATGGCGCGCAACGCGTCGTCGAGGACGACGGGTGCGGCGTCGGTGACGTTGAAGACGCCCCGGTCCACCGGCCCGCGGGCGGCGAGCGAGCACGCCTGTACGAGGTTGCCGATCGAGGTGAGGCTGATCGGCTGCCGCCCGTCGCCGACCGCGGGCAGCCGTCGGCCGCGTACCGCGGCCAGGACCCGGGGCAGCAGAGTGGTGTCGCCGGGTCCGTAGACGGCGTGCGGCCGCAGCACGATCGCGGGGCGGTTCGTCACAGCGGCGAGCACGACCCGCTCGGCCTGCGCCTTGGACTCGCCGTAGGCGTTGAGGTACCGGCCCGCCGGGGCCTGGTCCTCGGTCGCCATGACCGTCGGCCGCCGAGGGTCGTACACGCTGGCGGTGCTGACGTGCACGAACCGCGCGTCGGGCCAGGTGGCGAGGGCATTGCTGGTCCCGTCGACGTTGACGGCGAAGAACTCCCGGCGCGGTCCCCAGTCGGAGACGGTGCCCGCGCAGTGCACCACCGCGTCGGCGTCGGGCGGGTCGGCCAGCGGCCCGCCGGTCAGGTCCCACTGCCGGTAGGCGGCCGCGCCGAGGTGGCCGGGCGCGAGTGCGAGGCGGCGGCCGAAGCCGACGACGTCATGGCCGGCGGCGGACAGCGCGCGGCAGACCGCGCCGCCGACGAAGCCGGACGCGCCGGTCACCGCGATCCTCACCGCGTCACCGGGTCCGGCGTGGTCACCAGGTCGCGCAGCGCCGCCCGGTCGATCTTGTGGGCGCGGCCGGTGCGGGGCAGGCGCGGCAGCACGACGATGTCGTCGGGCAGCGCTTCGTGGTCGACGATCCCGCGCAGCTCGCGGCGCAGCCGGGCGGGCAGCGCGGCGGCCTGGTCCGGGCGGTCGGCGACGATGGCGAGCACCACCCGCTCGTCGCCGTGCTCAGGATCCGGCACGCCGACGTACGCGGCCTCGGCGACGCCGGGCAGGGCCGATACCGCCGGTTCGTAGAGTCCTGGATAGAGGTTGAACGAGCCGCGGATGAGCATGTCCTTCTTGCGGCCGAGCAGCACCAGGCGGCCTGCGGCGTCGAGGCGGGCCAGGTCGCCGGTCGGCAGCCAGGGCGACGGCGGCTCGCCGAGGTAGCCGGGGCTGCGGTTCGGCCCGGCCAGCAGCAGTTCGCCGTCGGCGGCCAGCGCGGTCCGGACGCCGGGCAGGGGTGTGCCGAGCAGATCGCCGGGGTGTCCGTGCTCGACGTGGGCGATCTTGTCGGCGGCCGTGGCGACGGCGACGGGCAGCATCTCGGTCATCGCGTACACCGACAGCACCTCGGCGTGCGGGGCGGCAGCGACCGCCCGGCGCAGCACCCCGGCGGGCGCGGGCGCGGAGCCGAGCAGGATGTGCCGCAGGCCCGGCGGCAGCGGTCCCGGGTCGGTGTCGAGGACCTCGGCCAGCCGCACCGGCACGCAGTAGGTGTGGGTCGCCTGCCGCTGCCGCAGGTGCTCGCGGAACAGGGCCGCCGAGCCCGTCAGCGGCGGCAGCGACCAGCGCGCCCCCGAGGCGAGCGTGGGCAGGCCGAGCATCAGCTGGTCGGTGTGCACGACGTCGCCGGGGCCGAGCGGCACCCGCTCGCGCAGCAGCCCGAGCGCCGCCGACAGCGACGCCCCGGTGTGCACCACGGCCCGAGGGTGGGCGGTGGTGCCCGAGGTGAAGATGACTGCGGCCGGAGCATCGGGGTCGGTGGGCGCATCCGGCTCAGCCGGCAGTGCGGTGAGCAGCTTGTTCAGCGCGAGCGCACCGGGCGGCACGCCGGGCAGCCATCGTCCGGTGTAGACGTGGTCGGCCACGTCCAGCGCGGACAGGTTCGGCAAGAGCAGGCCCCGGCGGCGGGCGTAGGCGCGCACCGGGCCGAGCCGGCTCGCCGCGTACAGCAGCGATTCGGCGGCCGACCAGCGTGGGCGGGCCAGCCGCATGCGGGCGGTGAACATCTCCGGTCCCGCGCCCGGGTCGGCGAAGATCACGCAGCCGCCGGCGGCGACCACGGCGATGGCCAGGACCAGCGACTCCGGCGACGGGCGCACCGAGAACAGCACCCCGTCGCCGAGGCGCAGGCCGTGCTCGCGCAGGCCGTGGCGCGCCGACAGCACCTGCCGGCGCAACTCGCCGTAGGTGAGTTCCGCGCCGTCGCCCGCGACCAGCGCCACCGCCGACGGGGTCCGCCATGCCTGCCCCAACACCTCCTCGACCAGGCTCACCCGTTCACCGCCGAGGCTCCGAGGCCGCTGCGCAGTTTCGGGGCAACAGCAGCCAACGGACCCGGCCATGCGGGAGGTTACCCCAAAAAGCAGGGGGGGGTTGGCGAGAG